>JBFXIU010000070.1:0-15479 GCA_050175615.1 Porticoccaceae bacterium
CGAAAACCTACTTGATGCCGTGATTGGCCTGCCAGAAAAACTCTTTTACGGCACAGGCATTCCAGCGGCGATTCTGATCTTCCGTACCGACCGTCATTCCCGCGAGTCAACTCGTCATTCCCGCGAAGGCGGGAATCCAGGGGTTATGTTTATTGACGCCAGCCACGACTTCAAAGCCGGTAAAAGCCAGAACCTGCTGACAGAAGAGAATATTGCCAAGATCGTCGCTACCTACAAGGCAGGTGAAAGCGTTGACAAATACGCCTATGTGGCGAGCCTCGAAGAGATTAAAGCGAACGATTACAACCTGAACATCCCGCGTTATGTCGATACCTTTGAAGAAGAGGAAGAAATCGACCTGATGGCGGTACGAAGTGAACGTGAACAACTTAAAGCGCAACTGACTGAGCTGGAAACCGAAATGGCCAAGTATCTTGAGGAGCTGGGTTATGGTGCCTAATGGGTGGAAACTAAGCACTATTGAAGAGATAGCCCAAGTTTCTTCTGGTGGGACTCCCAGCAGAAAAAACGACACATATTGGAATGGCAATATACCTTGGGTAACAACTGCTGAGGTTCAATTTAAGGTTATAAAAGATACTTCTGAAAAGATAACCGAGGAAGGTCTTGCAAACTCGTCTGCCAAGATATTTCCGGTGGATACGATCCTTATGGCAATGTATGGACAAGGAAAAACGAGAGGGCAAGTTGCCAAGTTAGGCATTGAGGCCTCGACCAATCAGGCATGTGCAGCGATAGTGTTGCACCCTGATTACGAAGTTGATTACTACTATCAATTTCTCGTTAGTCAATATGAAAATATTCGAGAAATGGCAAATAGTGGAGGCCAAGAAAACTTGAGTGGTGGAATCGTAAAGTCCATTCAAGTTCCAGTTCCGCCTCTCCCCGAACAAAAGAAAATCGCCAAAATCCTCTCCACCTGGGATAAGGCCATCACCACCACCGAACAACTGCTCGCCAACAGCCAGCAGCAGAAAAAAGCCCTGATGCAACAACTGCTCACCGGCAAGAAGCGCCTGCTGGATAAGAATGGGGTCAGGTTTAGTGGGGAGTGGAAGTCATACCATTTGTCTCATGTGGCTGTAATTGTGATGGGCTCATCCCCTAAATCTGAAGCATACAACGAAAATGGAATTGGTCTTCCTTTACTTCAAGGAAATGCAGATATAAAAAATCGCATTTCGGCCCCAAGGGTTTTTACTTCTGAAATCACAAAAGAGTGTGAAATCGGTGACATATTACTAAGTGTTCGAGCCCCTGTTGGAACCGTCGCTATATCTGAGCATAAAGCTTGTATTGGTCGAGGAATAGCTGCATTGCATGCCAAGCCTAATTTTGACCAAAGCTTTATCTATCAATTCCTCCTTTGGTTCGAACCGAAGTGGGGCTCTCTTTCCCAGGGAAGTACCTTCGAGTCAATAAATAGTGATGACATAAAAAATCTGAAGATTAAGGTGCCTAATTTTGGCGAGCAACAAAAAATCGCCGCCGTTATCTCCACCGCCGATCAGGAAATCTTTGCCTTGCAACAAAAACTCGATGCCCTAAAGCAAGAGAAAAAAGCCCTGATGCAGCAGTTGTTGACGGGTAAGCGCCGGGTTATCAATTAATTTAAAGGACTAAATATGCCTACAAAAGTTTTTATCAGCTACTCACATAAAGATGAAGAGTTTAAGAACAGCTTAACTGAACACTTGTCAGGTCTTGTAAGATCGGGAACTATCAGTGAATGGAATGATAGAAAAATAGTCCCCGGGACTGATTGGAGTCATGAAATCAATGAAAACCTTAAAAGTTCCGATTTGATTTTATTCTTAATCAGCTCATCGTTCTTGAGTTCTGACTATTGCGTGAATATTGAAGCGGAAACAGCTTTATCCATGCACAAATCGGGAGAAGCGCAACTTATACCTATTGTTATTCGAGCCGTCGAGTGGTCGGATTCACCACTTTCTAAATTACAAGGTCTGCCCAAGGATGCTAAGCCAGTAGCATCACCGAATAATGATGAAGCCTGGGTTGACGTCATTCAGGGGATTAAGAAACATATAAGTGAGTTCCAGCCCAAAGCAAATGAATCCATTAAGTTGGTCAAAGAAGGAAAAATATCTCCATCCGAATCCATACGGGAATGGCTAGACGACACAGAAATAACACTAACCCACAGAAAAGTAGACAGAATAAGACTTCCAGATATCTACATCATTCCTGACGTTGAAATTGATGACGACTCGAGGAAAGAATTAAGAATATATAGGAGCGCTTGTTCTTTACCGGATAAATTTGAAAGGTTCCTCGTATTTGGCGAGGAACAGCAAGGTAAAACTTCACTTTTAAAACACTACTACAAATCATTTCTTACCCAATCAAAAACTCCCTTAATGCTGGAAGGTAGCAAGGTTAAGGATGCAAATCCTGAGGTGATAATTAAGAAAGAGCTGGCTCGGCAGTATGAGGGACTAACATATGAAGATTTCATGGCCTCACAAGAGAAAATTATAATAATTGACAATATTGATGACATAGGTCTCAACCGAAAATATCGAGATAAATTCATAAGTGATATATGCCTTTTTGCTGATAAGTGTATATTCACGCATCAGCTAGCCTTCTCGTTGCTTGTGGATGAAATACCTGCACTCGATGACTTCGGTCGAGCCGAGCTTATAGGGCTTGGAAATAAAAAAAGGGAAGAAATTATTCAGCGATGGATATCGCTTGGAATAGAACAAACCATCACTGAAGAAGATCTCTATACGAGATGCGATGAACTTAAAGACACAATAAACTCAGTTGTAAAGAAAAATATCGTCCCGCCAAAGCCTATTTACATTTTAATGTTACTCCAAATGTTTGAAGCGCACTCCAAGTTAAATCTTGAGCTTTCTTCACATGGGCATTGCTATCAGCAACTTATTTATCAGTCATTCGAAAATGCCAAGATAAATGAGAGGGAGTTTGATAAATATTTGAACGTATTGACTGAGCTTGCTTGGTGGATATTTTCAAATAATCAAAACCCCAATGAGGCGCAACTGGATGGTTTTTTTGAAGAATATTGCAAAGTGTACCTCGATGTAGATAAAGAGGTTGTCATCTCAAAGCTCTCAAATCATTCAATCTTACAAGTTAAAGACTTTAGAACAGGATTCAAATACCCATATATATACTATTTTTTCGTTGGGAAAAAGATTTCTGAGTCCTATTTAGAAAATACAGACATCCAAGGACAAGTAAATTACCTTTTAGATAATCTCCACAGGGAAGATTTCGCCAACATTTTAATATTTGTCGCTCATCACACCAAGGATGGTTGGGTGATAAATCTCCTCCAGAATGTACTATCTGAATTATTCAATGAACATCCATCTGCAACGCTTGATAAAGAGCAGCTTTCTTTTATGGATGATTTCATGAAACAAATTCCTGAGCTTATTTTGGAGCAGAGAGAAGTTCAGAAAGAGCGAGATGCTTATAACGAAAAGCTTGATGCTAATGAACGATCTCACAATGATTTTGATGAATCCGAATCACCGGACATACTGGCTGACATAAACAAAACCTTTAAAGGAATGGAGATAGCTGGTCAAATTATTAGAAATCGCCATGCATCTTTAAAAAGGGATTCTCTAAATATTCTTGCTGAAAACGGCATTAATGCTGGACTTAGGTTTCTAAAGTACTTTATTGCCATATCTGATGTAGCCAAAAATGAAATTGTTAAAGTTATTTCTGCTCATCTATCAGAAAACCCCGGACTTACAAACGGAGAAATTGAGAAGCATGCAGAGAATGCTTATCTTCACCTAACCTACGGCGTAATAAATAGCGTAGTTCGAAAAATTGCCACATCCGTCGGGTCTAAAGAGGCAATGGAAATATATAAAGCAATAGAAGAGAAAGAATCGACCCCAGCCCTGCTACTTCTTAAACAATCTATAGAACTCCATTTTTTGAAGCGAATTGATATGAAAAGCATCACTCAAAGCGCTGAGAAGTTAAAAGGAAACTTTGTTTGCACTCGGATTTTGAAAGAACTCGTCATTCAACATATTTATATGTTCCCTGTCGATTATAAAGAGAAACAACAGCTATCAAAGTTGCTTGGACTTTCAGTCAAAGGACAGCAACTAATAGAGCAAAAACAGAAACGTATTGGATAACCCTGAGCTGCTGCACCTCGGGTATCAGGGGTTGAAGAGAGATAACGAATGACACAATACACACCCAAATTTCAGGAAGAATACAGTGCCAAGTTACCGGCGCTGACGTTGTTGACCAACCTCGGGTGGTCGTTCCTCTCTCCTGAACTCGCGTTAGCTGCCCGTGGTGGCAAGGCCGATGAAGTGGTTTTACGGCAAGTGCTGCGCAGTGAGCTTCAAAAGCGTACTTTTACCTTTGCCGGTAAGAGCTACCCTCTGTCTGAAAAGGCGATCGACAACCTGATTGCCGAGGTATGCAGCCCGGCACTTAATGAAGGCTTGTTAACGGCCAACGAACGCCTGTACAACCACCTGCTATATGGCATCTCGGTCACTGAGTTTGTCGATGGCAAAAAGGCCAGCCCGACGGTTGCGCTAATTGACTGGCAAAGCCCAGCCAATAACAGCTTTGTATTTACCGAAGAGTTTACTGTTACCCGTTCTGGGGGAGTCGGCTCTTCATTTCAAGACAAGCGCCGCCCCGATATTGTCTGCTTTGTAAACGGTATTCCTCTGGTAGTGATTGAGGCGAAACGCCCCGATGGGAAGCCCCGATCTGGAAAAGGGGGAGGCCCCACCATTGACGAAGGCATTTCGCAAAGCCTGCGTAACCAGCGTCATGATGAAATCCCGTTATTGTTTGCCTATAACCAGATGCTGCTTTCCATAAACGGCAACGAAGGTCGTTATGGTACCTGTGGCACGCCTTCTAAGTTCTGGGCTGCTTGGCGTGAAGAAGACATCACTGATGCCAAGATGTACGCCATCAAAAACAAAACGATCAAAGATGAACAGCTGACGAACTTGTTCAACCATCGCCCGGCAAAAGACCTGGATTGGTACCAGAGCCTGACCGCTGCCGGAGAGCTGGCAGTGACTGGTCAGGATCAATTACTGATCAGCTTGTTAAGCCCTGCTCGGTTGTTGGAGATGACCCGTTACTTCACCCTGTTCGATAAAAAGGCTGGCAAAATCGTCGCCCGTTATCAGCAGGTATTTGGTATCAAGCGGCTGATTGAACGCATCAATACCCGCAGCGTGACCGGCGGCCGTGAAGGCGGTGTGATTTGGCACACCACGGGGTCGGGTAAGTCATTCACTATGGTGTTTTTAAGTAAGGCGCTGATCCTGCACGAGAGCCTGAAGCAATGCCGTATTGTGGTGGTGACTGACCGGGTAGACCTGGAAACCCAGCTCAGCAAAACCTTCTCTTCTGGCGGCGAGCTAGCCGGGAAGAAAGACAAAGAAGCAGCGATGGCCACCTCTGGCAAACGCCTGGCCGAACAGATTGGCAAAGGCACTGAACGGATTATCTTCTCGCTTATTCAGAAGTTTAATACCGCTACCAAGATGCCGGAGTGTGTGAACCACAGCTCTGACATCATTGTGCTGATTGACGAAGGCCACCGCAGCCAGGGTGGTGAAAACCATATCCGTATGAAGCAGGCGTTGCCCAATGCAGCCTTTGTGGCCTTCACAGGTACGCCACTGTTAAAAGACGACAAAACCACCAATAAGTTTGGCCCCATTGTCCACGCTTACACCATGCAGCGCGCTGTGGAAGACAAGGCGGTTACGCCGCTACTGTATGAAGAGCGTATTCCCGACCTGGACGTAAACGAACGCGCCATCGACAGTTGGTTTGAGCGTATTACCGAAGGGCTTTCAGGCGAGCAAAAGGCCGACCTGAAGCGCAAATTTGCCAAGAAAGGCCAGGTATACGGTGCAGATGACCGCATTCGCTTAATTGCCTTGGATATTGCCAACCACTTCGTAAAGAACATCGACGAAGGTTTGAAAGGCCAGTTAGCCTGCGACAGCAAAGCCTCTGCCATCAAGTACAAAAAGTATCTGGACGAAGCAGGCTTGTTTGAATCTGCCGTAGTGATGAGCCCGCCGGATAGCCGTGAGGGCAACACCGCTGTAGATGAGGCCACCACACCGGAAGTCACCCAGTGGTGGAAAGACAATGTTGGCAGCCAGGACGAGCAGGCTTATACCAAACACCTGATTGAGCGTTTCGGCTCTGATAAAGAGACCGGGGACGATTCACTGAAGATGCTGATCGTGGTCGATAAGCTGCTTACAGGCTTTGATGAACCGAAAAACGCTGTGCTGTATATCGACAAACCCCTGAAAGAGCACAACCTGATCCAGGCGATTGCACGGGTAAACCGCCTGCACCCGAAGAAGAAATTTGGTCTGCTCATCGACTATCGCGGCATTCTGGCGGAACTGGATACCACCATTCAGAAATATCAGGATCTGGCTTCCCGTACCCAGGGCGGTTATGACATTAATGATATTGCAGGCCTGTACAATCAGATGAGTACCGAGTACAAGCGCCTGCCACAACTGTATAAGCAGCTATGGGCCATATTCGATGGGGTGAAAAACAAGAACGACATCGAGCAATTGCGTCAGGTATTGATACCCAAAATTGAGGATCGTGACGGTGAGCTTGTTGACGTACATCTTAAAGTGCGTGAAGACTTCTACGAAGCCCTGACGGCCTTCGCTAGCTGTTTAAAGGTAGCGCTGCAATCGGCCACCTTCTTTGAAGACAAGAGCTTTAGCGACCAGGAACGTCGTCATTACAAAGAAACGGTGAAGCAGTTCTCCAGCTTGCGTCAACTGGTACAGCAAGATGCCGGCGAGAGGGTTGATTACGACGAATACGCCGAACAAGTGAAAAAGCTGCTGGATAAGCATGTGGTGGGGGTCGAGGTTAAAGAACCCGGTGGCGTGTATGAAGTGGGTAAGATGGGGCAAAAGCAACAGCCGGAAGACTGGAGCGAAGATAAGACCCGTAACGAAACCGACATCATCAAAACCCGCGTAACCCGCATGATTGAACAAGAGTTACGGGATGACCCTTACGCTCAAGAAGCATTTTCCAAGCTGCTGCGCCAAGCCATTGAAGAGGCGGAAAAGCTATTCGACCACCCACTGAAACAGTACATGCTGTTCCGTGAATTCGAAGAGCAAGTTCAGGACAGACGCTTGAACGACATACCCGATGCCTTTGCTGGTAATCGCCATGCTCAGGCTTACTTTGGTGTGTTCAAGAAAGTGCTGCCTGAAGCTTTGGCTGTACTCGACCAGCAAGTTCAGGATAAGTGGGTCAAAGTTGCCTTTGAAATTGACCAGGCGGTAGAAACCTCCGTTGCAGAGAATTCCATCAACCCACAGAACATCGAAGCCGATATTCGTAAAAAGCTACTTCCCCGAATGTTCCAGGAGTGCAAGGCTATTGGCGGCGGCATGGATCAGGCCAAGAAAATTGTTGAGATGATTGTTCAGATCACTCGGGTCGGGTTAAACGGCGTTTGAGCGGGCTGTAGCCAGATGAATGTGCCGATTAAACCCAAGGAAACTCTGATTAATTCTGTTTTCGCCACTCCCGCGCAGGCGGGAGTCGAGAAAAATCCATCGATTATAGATTCCCGCCTGCGCGGGAATGACATTAATCAGAGTTTTCCTAAGAGTCAAACCATGAGCTTCCGCTATGGCGACGAGCAGATTACTTTTGAGCGAGTAAAACGCCCGCAAGCTACTGGCAAGGTACTAATAAAAGTTCATCCCGATTGTCGAGTAATCGCATCCTCTCCCGAAGATGCTGACAGCGAAGCAGTTCTATCTGCTGTTAAAAAGCGTGGCCGCTGGATATACGAACAACTCAGAGACTTCCGCAAACAGCTTGAGTTCACCACCCCACGACAGTACATCAGTGGCGAAAGCCATTACTACCTGGGCAAGCAGTACCTGCTGAAAGTGATTGAAGCCCCTGAGCAGGTTCAAGGCGTGAAACTGCTACGCGGCAAGCTGGAAGTATCGGCACGAACAAAGTCCGCCGACAAGGTTAAAGAGCTACTGACTGACTGGTACAAGGCTCGCGCCAAGGAAACCTTCGCCAAGCGCCTAGATGCCATGTTGGAGCAAACACTCTGGGTAACAGAACGCCCATCACTGCGTATACAGACCATGCAAACCCAGTGGGGTAGTTGCTCTCCCAATGGCCGCATTACGCTGAACCCCCACCTGGTTAAAGCGCCTCGCGAGTGTATTGACTATGTGATTCTGCACGAGCTTTGCCATGTTGCGGAGCATAACCATAGCGAGCGGTTTTACCGGCTGATGAACCAGGTGATGCCAACCTGGGAAAAGACCAAACAGCGGTTGGATGGCATGGCGGCAGCACTTATTCAGAATTGAAAATAGTCTCCACCGACAACCCCTACCGTCCAGTCGACAGTCTATTGTTGCTATACTCCCCCAATTATCGACTAGCAGTACCAGGTAACCCATGAGCCAAAACTCTCTCCCCACGTTCAGCACCATTGAAATTTCCGCATTGCCGCAGCAGCTGCAGGCACTGCTCGACCAGTGCCGCCGCGATGTGGATCAACTCGCGGCGCAACAGCCGCCCTATAGTTGGGAAACTCTGATGGCGCCGCTGGAAGACATCGATGACCGCCTGGAAAAATTCTGGTCGCCAGTGAGTCACCTCAACGGCGTAATGAACAGCGACGAACTGCGCAAAGCCTACGATAGCTGCCTGCCCCTGCTCACCGCCTATCACAGTGATATGGGGCAGAATCAGGCGCTTTTCGCCGCCGTCAAAGCCCTTTCCAACAATGATGATTTTGCTGATCTCAGCCGCGCCCAACAAAAAGCCGTTGAACATATGTTGCGGGATTTTCGTCTCTCCGGTGTCGCCCTTGACGAAGACAAGCGCCGCCGTTTTAGCGAAATACGCCAGCGTCTCAGCGAGCTGGGCACCACGTTTTCCAACCATGTTTTGGACGCCAGCGACAACTGGGAAAAATGGTTTGACGATGCAAGCGCCCTTGATGGACTGCCGGAAACGGCGCTGCAACATTACCGTCAGCAGGCGGAGGCAAAAGGCAAACCCGGCTATCGCCTGAGCCTGGATATTCCCTCCTATCTGCCGGTGATGCAGTACGCCGACAATCGCGATTTGCGCCGCGAGTTTTACCAGGCCTATGTCACCCGCGCCTCTGATCAGAGCAGTCAAAACGGCGACTGGGACAACAGCCAGATTATGGTGGAAACCCTGCAGCTGCGCGAGGAAATGGCGCAATTGCTCGGCTTTGCCAACTATGCGGAATTGTCGCTGGAACCGAAAATGGCGGAGTCGCCACAGCAGGTGCTGGATTTTCTCGAAAACCTCGCCAGGGCGACCAAACCCCAGGCACAGCGGGAACTGGACGAACTCAAGGCCTTTGCCGCCGGTCTCGGCTGCGACGATTTGCAAGCCTGGGACACCAGTTACTACAGTGAAAAACTGCGGGAACAGCACTACGCGGTTTCCCAGGAGCAGCTGCGCCCCTATTTTCCCGCCGACAAGGTCATTGACGGTCTCTTTGCCATTACCGGCGAGCTCTTTGGCCTTAGTTTTGCCGCCAAAGAAGATGCGGATCTTTGGCACCCGGATGCCCGCTGCTACCAAATCAGCAAAGACGGCGAGCCTATCGCTATTTTTTACCTTGATCTCTACGCCCGCGCCAAAAAACGCGGGGGCGCCTGGATGGCAGATTACTGTGGCCGCCGCCATCTCGGCGACCGAATTCAACAGCCGGTGGCGTTTCTCACCTGCAATTTCTCGCCGCCCACCAAGGATCGCCCGGCGTTGCTCAATCACGACGAGGTCACCACCCTATTCCACGAATTCGGCCACGGCCTGCACCATATGCTTACCGAAATCGATGTCCTCAATGTCGCCGGCATCAACGGCGTCGCCTGGGATGCGGTGGAGCTGCCCAGCCAGTTTCTCGAAAACTGGTGCTGGCAGCGTCAGGGGATTCCGCTGATCTCCGGTCACTACCAGACAGGAGAGCCATTGCCGAACGAACTTCTCGACAAACTGCTGGCGGCGCGCAATTTTCAGTCCGGCATGCAGATGTTGCGGCAACTGGAGTTCGCCCTTTTTGATCTGAAACTGCATATGGCGCCAGCGCCCCGGCAGGCGGAGCAGATTCAACAGCTTTTGAATGAGGTGCGCGCCCGTGTGACGGTGATGCAACCCCCGGCATTCAATCGCTTTCAGCACGGGTTTTCCCATATTTTTGCCGGTGGTTATGCCGCCGGTTACTACAGCTACAAATGGGCGGAGGTGCTGTCTGCGGACGCCTTCTCCTTATTTGAAGAGGAAGGCGTGATGAACCCGGCCACGGGCCGTAAATTCCTCAATGAAATTCTCAGCAAGGGCGGCTCTGAAGACGCCATGACCCTGTTTGTCAATTTCCGTGGCCGCCAGCCTTCCCAGGAAGCACTGCTGCGCCACAGCGGCATTACCGTAGGTGAACATGCGGCTTAGGGGGACCCTGGTTAATGTTATTGCCGCGCAGGCGGGAATCCATAGTTTGTTGATTTTCCCTGGCAGTCGCCTGTCGAAAAGCAAGCAACAGCTCTCGCCAGGCAGCAACCAAGCAACATTCAGACAAACACCAGCAAGGGAAAGTATTGAGCTATGACGGATACCAATTCACTGCTCCAGTTTATGAATTGCGAACGATTGGACGACAATTTTTTTCGCGGCCAGAGCAAGGATTTTAAAACCGGCCAGGTTTACGGCGGCCAGGTGCTCGGCCAGGCCATCAAGGCGGCGCAATCTACTGTTGATGATGACCGCAGCATTCACTCCGCCCACGCCTATTTTTTGCGCCGCGGCGATGTCAATGCACCCATTCTCTACACAGTGGACCGCAGCCGCGACGGCGGCAGCTTTTCATCCCGCCGCGTGGTTGCCATTCAGCACGGCCACCAGATTTTTCACCTGTCGGCATCCTTTCAGGTCAATCAGCCGGGATTGGAGTTTTTCAATCAGGGGTTTCCCCCTACAGATTTGCTCAATGGCATTATCGACGGCAGCCGCGTCGCCGAAAACCAGTTTCAATCACAATTTCTCGATGCCTATATCTTGAACGGCGAAGAAAAAACCGCCCCGGATTCCTTTCAAATGTGGGTAAAAACCAAACATTCCCTGCCCGAGGGTCAGGATGCCCACTGCTCTGTTCTCGCATACATCTCCGATATGGGCTTGCTGTTGTCGGCATTTGTTCCCCACGCCAGGCAACCCTGGCAGATTGGCAGTGCCCTGCCCAATATGGTGGTTGCCTCTTTGGATCACGCCATCTGGTTTCACCGCCCGTTTCGCGCCGATGACTGGTTTTTTTACGATTGCCGCGCCGAGTCCACCAGCAACAGTCGCGGCTTCAGCCACGGCAGAGTCTTCACCAGAGACGGCACTCTGGTGGCAAGCACTAGCCAGGAAGGCCTGTTGAGACAAAAAGAGGGTTAAATCATGTTGGATTTATATTACTGGCCGACACCCAATGGCCATAAAATCACTATCTTTCTTGAGGAAGCGGGACTCGACTACCGAATAGTACCTGTCAATATCAGCGTCGGCGAACAATTCGGCGATGATTTTCTGGCGATTTCTCCCAACAATAAAATTCCCGCCCTGGTGGATCATCAGGGTTTGGGGACAAACAAACCGCTGTCGATTTTTGAATCCGGCGCCATTCTTGAGTACCTGGCGGAAAAAACCGGCCGCTTTCTGCCCACAGCAGCGGACGAAAAATACGCTGTGCTGCAATGGCTGTTCTGGCAAATGGCCCATCTGGGCCCCACGCTTGGCCAGAATCACCATTTCAGAAACTATGCCCCGGAAAAAATTGATTACGCCATTAATCGTTTTCTTAAGGAAACCGAGCGGCTTTACGGCATTCTCGACGATCAGCTTGAGGGCAAAGACTTTATTGGCGGCGACTACAGCATCGCCGATATGGCCTGCTACCCCTGGATTTTGCCGGAACATCAGGGAATGGATATGGAGGAATTCCCCAATCTCAAGCGCTGGAAAACCGCCATCAGCCAGCGTCCCGCCGTTATCAAGGCCTATGCCCTGGAGCACGATATCAAAAAAGAGGCGGTAGTCACTGAGCAGTCCCGGCAAATTCTCTTTAATCAGGGGCGGCGCAAAAAGCCTGGGGTATCCCGTTAATTTTTATGGCGCCGGAATCTGTCGCTCAGCCCTTGTATCGGGACGATATCATTACCCAGGTGCGCCAGTGGGTTGAAACACTGGTCGTGGGTTTAAACCTGTGCCCGTTCGCCAAACGTGAGCTGGTCAAGGATCGGATTCGTTTCAGCGTATCAACCGCCACCGATGAATGGCAGCTGCTGGCGGATTTGGAAGATGAATTGAAACTACTCGAAGAAAATGCCGCCATTGAAACCACGCTGCTGATTCATCCCCAGGTGCTCGAGGATTTTTCCGCCTACAACCAGTTTCTCAACCTGGCGGATCGGCTGCTGGATCAGCTCAGGTTGAGGGGCGTTTTTCAGGTCGCCAGCTTTCATCCCCATTACGTCTTTGCCGACAGCGAGGAGGACGATGTGGATAATTTCACCAACCGGGCACCCTACCCTATACTTCATTTACTGCGGGAGGACAGCCTTGAGCGCGCCATTGCCAACTACGCGAATGCAGAATTAATACCCGAGCGCAATATAGCACTGATGCGGGAGCTGGGGCGGAACCACATGGAAACCCTGCTGCGCTCTTGCATGGCTAGCAACAACTCTGAAAATTATTAACCCGGAAATAAATATTGCGGGGTTAAAGTGGTATAGGGAGGTGCCGTTATTGGCCAAATGGCCAATGTAAGTCTATAAAGCACAAGGAAATGCACATTTTCGCCAGTACGTCATAGGCGTGACAAACCCTATCAGGACGATAGGGTTTGTCAGCGGATTAATTGAGTCTATTGACAATGGCACTGCCTTAAGCAGTCATTCCCGCCTGTGCTCACTGCTGTCCGGAATAAATCGAGGCTACTGCCTTTAAGCCTGGAGTAGCGAGGAGTTTGAATCATGCTCAGGAGGGTGGGCTTAAATGAGAGCCGTCGTTCCTGCGCAGGCAGGAACCCAATAACCCAGGCAGGAGCCTAAGAAGATGTTCAGAACTGTCCCTCAGGCTGCCAATGTTGTTGAAGAACCAGCTGATTTAAAGCGCTATAGACTGCTGAGCACAGATGTATTGGTGTTCAGTTGACCTCCTTTAGGGATTCTTGCCCCCGATCAGGTCGCGGGTGACGTTCCTGCGCAGGAATGACGGCGTGAAATATTCCAGACAGCAGTGCGCCTGCGCGGGAATGAGGAAAATCGTGGCTTTGACGCCAAGTCAGCGCCATTAGAGTCTGTTGACAATAACCATTCATTTAAAAAAAGGATTCCCGTGGCGCTGAAACCCACCATTTACAAAATGCGCATTTCCCTTTCCGACCTGGAACGGGATTACTACGACAACCTCAATCTCACCATCGCCCTGCATCCCTCCGAAACTCTTGAGCGCATGATGGCTCGAGTGTTGGCGCTCTGTCTTCACGCCCAGCAACAGCCTGTATTCACCAAGGGGCTGTCCACTGCGGAGGAACCGGATGTGTGGGCGAAATCCCTCGACGATCACATCGACCTGTGGATTGATGTTGGCGAACCTGCGGCGGACAGAATCAAAAAGGCATCGCGCATTGCAAAACATGTCTGTGTTTACAGCTTTAACAGTAAATCCGCTGTTTGGTGGGCGCAGAGCCAAGACAAGTTCAAATCGCTGAAGGTGTCTGTGTGCCAGTTTCCCTGGGAGAACATTCAGGCATTGGCGGCGCTGGCGCAGCGCACCATGGATATGTCGGTGACGCTCTCCGGAAATACGGTTTACATTGCCGCCGCTGATGGCGAATGCGAAGTGCCCTGGGTGAAATTGCAGGAATAGCCGCTGAAAGCTGAAAAGAAAGTATTTATCTGTCGTTTGTGCTGTCAACGGGCCATTTTGTGCGCTTGTAGAGTTCTTCCACTTTGTGCCGCGCCCAGGGTGTGCGACGAAGAAATTTAAGGCTGGAGGCGATACTGGGATCGTTGGTAAAGCATTTGATGTTGATTCTGCGCCCCAGCTCTTGCCAGCCGTATTTTTCCTGCAGGCGGGTAACAACCATCTCCAGGGTGATGCCGTGAAGAGGGTCCTGGCGGGCTTGCTGTTTAGCTTTCCCGGATTCCGGCCACATGGGGCTCGTCTCCGCTGTTTTCAGGACGTTTATCTTCGGCTTTTTTAACGCGAATTTTGTTGCCCGCCAAATCCAGACCGTTGAGATTTTTCATTGCCGCTTTTGCCTCGCCAGGCTTGGGCATAGACACAAAGGCAAACCCTTTTGACACTCCGGTTGCCCCATCCATGACCAGGTTGCAGGACTGCACGCCACCGTAAGTTTCAAACAGGGCGCGCAGCTCTGCCTCGGAGGTGGCGCGACTAAGATTGCGGATAAGAAGCTTCATTTGCTTGCCCTGGAAACATTTTCAACCTGCTGTGCGCCGAGATATTCTTCGTAAGTGCCCTTAAAGTCAACGAGCTGATGGTCGCGAATTTCTATAACTCTGGTGGCCAGAGAGGAAACAAACTCCCGGTCATGGCTGACAAAGATCAGTGTACCCTCATAATTTTCCAGCGCCAGATTGAGCGCTTCAATGGCTTCCATATCCAGGTGGTTGGTGGGCTCATCCATAATCAGCACATTGGCGTCGGCCATCATCAGTTTGCCAAAGAGTAGGCGGTTTTTCTCTCCGCCGGAACAGACTTTGACTTTTTTCTTGAAGTCTTCGGAAGAAAACAGCAGCCGCCCCAGGGTGGCGCGGACAATCTGGTCGTCATGCTTGGGGGTTTGCCACTGACTCATCCAGTCGAAAAGGTTGAGATCGCAGTCAAAATCCGCGTTGCTGTCCTGGGGGCAGTAGCCCAGGGTGGCGCTTTCCGCCCATTTAATGGTGCCGGCATTTGGAGTAAGTTCATTGACCAGACAGCGCAGCAGGGTGCTTTTGCCGGCGCCGTTTTCGCCAATGATGGCCAGCCTGGTGCCCGCCTCCAGAATCAGATTGCCCTTGCTGAACAGGAGTTCGCCGTCAAAACCGTGGCCGAGGTTCTCCAGAGTGACTGCCTGGCGGTGGAGTTTTTTCTCCTGCTTGAAGCGAATATAGGGAGAAACCCGACTGGAGGCCTTGATGTCATCCAGCTTGATTTTTTCAATCTGTTTGGCTCTTGAGGTCGCCTGGCGCGCCTTTGAAGCATTGGCGGAAAAGCGGCTGACAAAGTGTTGAAGATCGGCGATTTGCGCGGATTTTTGCGCATTTTCTGATTGCAGGCGCTCGCTGGCCATGGTGCTGGCGGTCCTAATGTCG
>JBFXIU010000071.1:0-15355 GCA_050175615.1 Porticoccaceae bacterium
GTTCCATTGTATATACCATATAAACAGGCTTCAATTAATACATTGTAATAATATTGTATCTATTGTCGTCGCCATGTTAATCACCTTCAGGCGTGCGCTCGTGCATGCAAAGCATGGAATCGCTAGTAGACTGCCGTAGTTGAGATTATGGAAATTCGTCACATGCTAAAGGAACTGTTCAGTTCTTCATTGATAAAACAGCACCAGGTTCAGGTGCTCGTGTTGCTTTACGGCCTGTTGATGCTGGCAACTTGTGCGGTATTTTCAAAATTGCTGCCGGGTATCCATGCTTTTTGGTTCGGTTTTCTGATGTTGTTCATCCCGTTGTCGTTGATGTCTGTAGTGGCTTTTGGTTTTTTTAGGCTTTTTTACACACAGAAATTCAGCGCACTAAGCCGTTCGCTGGTAGCCAGTTCAGAAAAGAGAAACCGCCATCTTTTTATTCCTGACGCCACACCGAAAATATCCGCAGCTATCGAGTTTCATTTTGAACAGCTTCTCGATGAGAACGAGCAGTTGTTTACCGAGATCCATGAAAAGGAAACCATTTACGATTCAATTCTCAATACCCAGGAAGAGCTGGTCTTTATTATCGATAATGACGGCTATATTTCCTATCGCAACCGCTCGTTTGATGAAATATTTGGCGCGCCATCACTGGATTTCGATGAGGAAAGCTCGATTTTTTCAGAGAATTTATCGGTTTTGATGCAGCAGATATCCCCGCTGATATTTGATAAGAGTCCTGGGCAGAAACAGAACCATCTGCTTTCGAGGATTGGTGTTAAAGGAGAAACCAGATACATTAGTTGGGCGATCAACCGGGTTTCAAACCTGGAATCATTAAAAACCTTGTTTGTAGGCCGTGACGAAACAGAGGATCTGGAAATTCGCAGAAAAAATGAACAGCTTCAAAAAATTGCGACGGTGGGAAGAGCCGCGTCAACCATATTTCACGAGATCAACCAACCGTTGTCGATAATGCACCTTTCCACCTTTATGATAAAAACCGCCCTCGAATCTGAGCATGGTCATCTTTCTTTAGCGGCAAAAAATGAACTGTTGCAGAATGCCACCATTATTGAAAGCCAGGTAAACCGCGCCAATCAGATTGTCAATAATTTGCGGCTTTTTCATTCTGGCGGTAAAAAGAAGCTGGTTTTTGAACCCATAAATCTAAACGATTTAATAAACGATGCGCTCTCAGCGATTGACGCGGATCTGCAGGATAAGAACATTGAGCTGGTCGTAGACTTATTGCATTCAGGTGACGAAGTTATCAGCGGCAATAAAACACTCTTTGTTCAAGTGCTGGTGAATATTTTGAAAAATTCAATTCAGGCGCTTAATTTATTGCAAACCGCTAGCGACAAAAGAATTCGTGTCTCCTCAAAAATTTGCAATGAAACTGTCTTTATTGCCATAGAGGACAGCGGGCCAGGCATTCCCCAGGGCGAACTGTCGAAAGCGACAGAGCCATTTTATACCACCAAGGAAGAGGGTTCTGGGCTCGGTTTGGCGTTGTGTGTCGATATTCTCAACTCTTACCAGGGGCAGCTGGAATTGCTGAATATAGAGCCTCATGGTCTTCGTGCAATTATTCGCTTGCCATTTAAAGCGGCTTCCTAGCCCCTCCAAAAGTATCCATGTGTCTCCCTGCCTTGTGTCGCTGGCGTCCGTTACATTGTTAATACAATTTTAGACAAAGCTATTAGAGCTTCTCTACAGGTTCGGGGCTACTATTTTCTCTACATCTCAAGTGTAACCGCTATAGCAGCATATACAGGCTATTCCTCTTTTGTGATTGGAGGACAGAGCAAGATTTATAGTGGTTTTCAATTCTGCTCAATGTAGCCAGGCATTGAAAACCAGGCATTCAAAAGAAGGGTGTGCACAGTGAAACAGGATAGACGCAAAGGTGTTGAGCCGATACCCAGTGATTTAACCGCGTTGCTCACCGAGGCACAGATTAATGCCCTGCCGGCATTGGAAGAAAAAGGCGTCTCATTGTTCGCCATCAGGCGTCCTTTATTTCAGGAATCTGTGGTGATTATGAAGTTTCTGCTTAGAGAGGGCTACGGCATTTTGCTAAAGGATGGCACGGTCGATTATTTCCCCGATATCGAGGTGAGAGAGCGGCCTCTTGCGACAACAACATCGCGTTTTTCAGTTGTTCATAGCTAATCCTGTTGATGTGATACGAGTAACTGCATATTCATAGCTGTCGTTAGAGTACAGCGATAAAGCGGGGTGGGCTTATGTTGGGCAATGCATGTTGGTAAAAAAGTGGTATCACAAAGGATTTACGCTGATCGAAATGATAATTGTAATTCTCATTGTCGCGATTCTGGCGTCCTTGGCGTACCCCGCTTTTCAAAATTATATTACTCAGGGGCGGGCGAGGACTGCCTCAAGTGACCTGATGGCCTTGGCCACAGATATGGAAAATAGTTTCCAGAGAACTCTTTCTTACCCTGTGGCCACTACCGACAGTACAGCTGCCACCAGGGCAGCGACTATTGGCTGGAATCCTGCCCAGGGCGACTCCTTCACATATACCATGGCGGTAACAGCTAATTCTTACACGCTGACAGCCACCGGCAGCGGCATGATGAGCGGCTGTGTTCTAACGCTCAACCACAATAATGCCAGAACGGCGACGGATCCATGCAAAATCTCGACAGGGTGGTAGCGCCAAGCCGTGGATTTACCATGGTCGAGTTGATGGTGGTTGTTGCCATCATCGGTATTTTGGCCATTGTCGCTGCACCCTATACATCTGCCTGGCGGCAGAATGCGGATGTCGGCACCGCTTCATCGACACTGGAGCTTGCCTATGGCAAGGCGAAGGCCTTGGCTCTGCGCAATCCGGCCCAGGCCTATGAATCCAGTGCTGGCGACAGGGAGATCGCATCTGGTGTCAAGCTGGAAAATGGCATCTTGCTGGTGTGTGCGGGGGCGCCCACGGCTGCCGGTTGCACCCTGGGCGGTGGCGCCGTCGTTTGGTCTGGAACCCTGCCCACTGGCGTCAGTGTTACGGTGAACAATGTTGCGATGAGTTCTCTTGGCATGGACAACACAGGGCAGAGCCTCGACGCCGATGGCGATCCCATTCTGTTGGCTTACAGAACCACTAAAGGAGCAGGAAGCCATGAAAATGGGTTGCACTAAACAGGGCAGAGAAGCCGGAAGCACATTGATTGAAGCGCTGATCGGCACGCTGCTGATGAGTATTGTTTTTGTCGGCTCCACATCGGTTCTCAGCAGAACCCTGGTGAGTCAGCGTTATATGAACAGCCAGAATATAGCGCTTCTGGAAATGCGCGAGAATCTTCTGACCGAGGGTTTCGCCACAGTTTGTGGCAACGGCGCAGGCACCCTGGCCGTTGCCAGCTACCAGCTTTCCCTGGCTGCACCTGCCTGCACGAGCCCCGAACTTGCCAATGTGGGTGTCGCCGGTCTGTTGGAGACGTTGCCCGCCAGCTCGGTGCCGGCAACGGCCATGACCTGGGAAAGTAATGGCGACGACCAGAGTCAGGCTTTGATCGGCGGCAACGGTGTTCTCAGGCTTTCTTTTTAATGTGAACAGCTTGCGGGTGATGCAGATGAGAACGCAACGCGGTGTCACGCTGATTGAATTGTTGGTTGGCGTACTGCTGTCAAGTATAGCGATCGCGGGGATGCTGTTGACCTTCCGCAACACCTTGCAGGTAACGGCTAGAGCCAATCCGGCCGCGATTGCAGACGCCCAGCGCATCTCCGCACTGTTGAGAGCTCATCTTCTTCTCCAGAAAGCGGGTTACGGTGTTGAAAATCCCGACATAAGCACGCATGTGCAGGAATTGACTGATCTTAGCTGGAATGGAACCAGTTTGCAGGCAGGCAGTAGCGGCTTGGGAGACAGTGTTATCTGGAGTTCAGACGCCAACCTGGACGGTACTGTTGAATGCGAGGGTATTGTGCCCAGCAGTGCTGGTGGCCTCAAATTTGTCAGCGCTGATTGCACTAATGCAGCGGGTTGGCAGTCCGCACAAAATTGGATCGGTATCGACCTTGTCGGGCAGTCGAATTCAGCAATAATCAATGCAGCGGTTCTGGATATATCCATCGACGCTTCTGTACCCTGTTCACCGATCGGTGTTGGCGACCCGGAGATCGATATTCTGCAGGGTGTTACCGCAACGCTGGCTATTACTCTGAGTACGGATGTCGCCGTTTCCAGTTCTACCTGTCTATACAATTTCAGCGCTGCCGCCCCCTAGAGGTGCCCATGAAAAAACCTATTTCTGGTCAGTCGTCCCAGCAGGGCATCGCCACCATCCTGATTCTCTTGTTTATTGGTGTGGCGCTGAGTGTGGCGGTTTTGAGCACGCTGAGAGCGGTGACCAATACTCAGGATCAATCGATGGCATTACATGCCGCCACCCAGGCGCAGACCAAGGCATGGATAGGGGTGGAAGTGGTTGGCAAATACCTGCAAAAGATAGCTGAAGATGATGACAATCCCGAGCGCTGGTCAGACAGCCTCGTACCCCTTGTCGAGAGCGCCAGCTTCGAGAATCCGGTACCCATTGCCACCGGCCTGGCAACAGTCTCCGCCCAGGTGGTGGCGTTTGTGCAGGATGATGTCAACGACGATGGTGTCGACGACGATCTGCTAACTGTTGATATCTCAGGTTTAACGGGGGATGACACCCGGGCAGAGGCAAATTCAAGGATCAGGGTGATTTATCAATATACCCCCGGAGCTGGTGGTGGCAGTGGTGGCGGTGGCACAGATGCTGTTATTACGTTCAATCATGATTTGCGTCTGGGGGGAAATATCATCATAACCACCCCCGACGACCGGGACTACGAAGTGAATGTCATTGGCGAGCTCGATGCCACCTACGGAAACAGTATCAGCGGTGTCGATATTATTAATGCCACAGACTCCATTGCCATCGGCAGCGGCTCCACATTCAAACGCTTGAACTCCAATGGCGATATCAGGCTTACCGGAAGTGTCAGCGGCGATGAAGAACTCAACGCCCGCGGAAATGTTTGCCTGACCGGCGGTACCGGTGTGGGTAGCGTGCGCGCCAATGGTTCTGTTTACGGCAGTGGCAGCGCGGCATTTGGCGATATTGAGGCTATTGGCAGCAGCGACTACAACGGCGCCCATGCCAAGTGCAACAGCTACCTTCTCAATGACAGCGGAGGTAGCCCCTTTGCGGTCAATATGGCGGGTAACAATGCTGTGGGCAGCGTCAGGGCGAAGGCCGGCGTGCGCTTTAATTCCGGCACTGTGAGTTCCGGCGTGCAGGCCGAGGGCGACCTGAGGGATACCAACTGGGGAGGCAGCCAGAGCGGCACTATCGGCGGCACGGTGGAGAATCCCGGCAACAATCCGGCAGTACCCGCCAATATCACGGTAACGCCCAATTTTGTCGTAAATATTGCCCCTGTCGAAGAAATTGTTATTCCGACATCGGTGTTTGATGCTTACGCCTATCGCAATAGCGCCAATTATGCGCTCTATGTGGATAACGGTCAGAAACGCATTGCCGTGCGCAATGTCTCCGGTATTCCCAACGGGGAGTACTATCTGGCCTCCAATACCAGTGTCAGCGGGCCAAAACATGACCGCATCTGCGAAAATACCAGCTGTACAGGATCGTCCTATCCCTTTTGCAAGGGCGATTCTGACTGGAACAGTTGCTTTCAATACAATTCCGGAACCAAAACCTGGTCGCTGAATGGCGAGAGTTTGTCCCCCGGCATTGTCTGGGTCGAGGGCAATCTGGTTGCAGGCAACGGCACTTACTACAACACCTTTATCGCCACCGGAAATATAACGACCTCTGGCAGCCATAAAACCGTTGCCCCGAATTTTGCCGGCTACGGCGGCGGCAACTATAACCATGCAGGTGTCAATATTAACTTTGCCGGAATCTGTACCAATGCCACCTACCCCCACTACCCACAGCAATTGTGCAACGGCAATGACACCTATAATTCGAATGGTTCTGATGGTTTGACGAACTTTGCCTACATGGCCGGTAGCCTCAATGGCCAACAATATGAGGGCGGTGATATCACCCTTGGCGCCAGCACGCTGGCATTTGGCAGCGTGCTGGCTGGGGATACCTACAACAGTGGCGGGAGCACGACAATTTTTGGCTATGTGACCGCCCTGGGACAGGCGTCCACCAGTGCCCACCAGATGGGTGGAAGCACCAGAATTATCGTTGACGTTTTGCCCACAAACTATGTGCCCATGGGCGGTATTTCACTGTTTCCATCTGGTGGCGCCACGGGTTCCGGAACGCTCTCTGTGCTCTGGACGCGGTATCTTTAAGAAAATCCTGCCAGATCAAATCATCATCCGGTTAAACAAGCAGGCGACAGTCCTGCTCGGACGCCATCGCGCGATGGCGGCAAGATTTCCGCAGTACGCCTGTGCCTGCAAAAATGTCTTATGGTTTCCCTGTGGTAACAACGGGGTTGCTGTATTGCTGGTTATCATTCAAATTTAGATGGTCTATAGTTGATCATCCTTGAGACTAGCACCAATGGAGAGACATTATGAAAACACGCGCGGCCATAGCCTTTGAAGCCGGAAAACCCCTACAGGTGATGGATGTGGATCTTGAAGGCCCCAAAGCCGGGGAGGTTTTGGTGGAAATCAAGGCGACAGGGGTCTGCCACACCGATGCATTTACCCTGTCTGGCGACGACCCTGAAGGTATGTTTCCCGCCATTCTCGGCCACGAGGGCGCTGGCGTGGTGGTCGAGGTGGGGCCTGGCGTCAAGAGTGTCAAGCCCGGCGATCATGTGATTCCTCTCTATACGCCAGAGTGCCGGGAGTGCGAATACTGTCTCCATCCCAAAACCAATCTCTGCCAGGCAATCCGCCCCACTCAGGGGCGCGGACTGATGCCAGACAGCACCAGCCGTTTTTCCCTGGACGGCAAACCCATTCTTCACTATATGGGCTGTTCCACTTTTTCGAACTACACGGTGCTGCCGGAAATTGCCCTGGCCAAAGTGCGCGAAGACGCGCCTTTCGACAAAATCTGCTATATCGGCTGCGGTGTGACCACTGGTATTGGCGCCGTGGCCTTCACCATGAAAGTGGAGCCAGGCTCCACCGTGGCGGTGTTTGGTCTTGGCGGCATTGGCCTCAATGTGATTCAGGGCGCCAAGATGGTGGGGGCTACCCGCATTATCGGTATTGATCTCAATCCCTCGAAAGTGGCATTGGCCAGGCAGTTTGGTATGACCGACTTCGTCAATCCCAAGGATGTGGATAATGTGGTTGACCATCTGATACAGATGACCAACGGCGGCGTCGATTACAGTTTTGAGTGCATTGGCAATGTCAATGTCATGCGCCAGGCGTTGGAGTGCTGCCACAAGGGCTGGGGGCAGAGCTGTATTGTCGGTGTTGCCGGTGCCGGTCAGGAAATTGCCACCCGCCCGTTTCAGTTGGTGACGGGGCGTTCCTGGCGAGGAACCGCCTTCGGCGGCGCCCGCGGCCGCACCGATGTCCCCAAAATTGTCGACTGGTATATGGAGGGCAAAATCAGTATCGACCCGCTGATTACTCACACCATGCCCCTCGAGGATATCAATAAAGCCTTTGATCTTATGCATAGGGGCGAAAGCATTCGCTCGGTGGTGGTGTACTAATGGACGTCAAACAGATTACCGCCAATCGTTGCTTTGGCGGCCAGCAATTGCGCTGCAAGCATTGGTCGCAGGCACTAAATTGCGAGATGACCTTTGCGATTTTTTTGCCTCCCCAGGCGGCAAAGGCGGCAACCAAAGTCCCGGTGCTCTACTGGCTATCCGGCCTGACCTGCACGGACGAAAATTTTGTTACCAAGGCGGGCGCTCAGCAATATGCGGCCAAATACGGAGTGGCCATTGTCGCTGCGGATACCAGCCCCAGGGGAGAGGGTGTTCCCGATGATCCCGACGGCGGCTACGACCTTGGCCTCGGCGCCGGTTTTTACGTCAACGCCACGGAACTGCCCTGGGCGCAGCACTATCGCATGTACGAATATATCGTCGATGAGCTGCCGGCATTGGTAGCGGCGCATTTTCACGTTGATCAGGGGCACACTGGTATTTTCGGGCATTCCATGGGTGGCCACGGTGCCCTGTCCATTGCGTTGAAAAACCCCCATAAATATAAATCGGTGTCGGCATTTTCCCCGATCTGCTCGCCCATCAACTGCCCCTGGGGACAAAAAGCCCTGGGGCATTATCTTGGTAAAAGCAAAAAAACCTGGAAAGCCTACGATAGCTGCGAACTGGTGCGTTCAGCCACCGAACACTTGCCCGTATTGGTGGATCAGGGCGGGGCAGACAATTTCCTTGACGAACAACTAAAACCCCATCTGTTGTTGCAAGCCAGCCTGGAAGCCAACTACCCTATGAATATTCGCATTCAGGCGGGCTATGATCACAGTTACTTTTTTATCGCCAGCTTTATTGAAGACCATATCCGCTTTCATAGGCAATATTTAGGATAAAGGCTATGTCGTGAGCCGGGATCGTCAAATAAAAGTGGGGTCATACTTCGCTCAGGTCGACACCGGTCGTTATCCAAAGGAATAAAAACGTGCTGCACATCGTAGAACAAGCCATTGCCGAAAATCTGACGTCAGAAGGCGCGCTGCTCCCTATTCTCCATGGCGTGCAGGCCAGGCTGGGTTATATACCGGCAGAGGGCTTGCTGTTGATCGCCGAGCGCCTCAACCTTTCCCAGGCTGAAGTCTATGGCGTTGTCAGTTTTTACCAGGATTTTCGCGATGCGCCTATAGGTAAAAATCTGGTCAAAATCTGTTGCGCCGAAGCCTGTCAGGCACGGGGTTCCCGCAGTCTCGAACGCCATGCCACAGAGGTATTGGCTTTGGATTACGGCAGTACCAGCAGCGATGGCGGCATCACCCTGGAAAAAGTCTATTGCCTGGGAAACTGCGCCTGTGGTCCCTCAGTGAGCATCGGCGACCGGGTTTTTGCCAATGTCGATGCTGCCCGCTTTGATCGCCTCATTGCCGATCTGGGCACGGAGGCCGCGCCATGACACTGCGTATTTATGTGCCTCAGGATACAACAGCCTGTGCTCTGGGCGCCGATGAGGTCGCCGCAGCGTTGACCGCCGCAGCGGCGAAACAGGGACTTGATGTTGATTTGGTGCGCAATGGTTCCCGAGGATTGTTCTGGCTGGAACCCCTGGTGGAAATCGACCACCAGGGTCAGCGCCTCGGTTTCGGCCAGGTGGGCGTAGAGGATGTGGAGCATTTACTGGCCTGTTTGCAGGGCAATTTTTCCGCATACAGCAATTTTCTCGGTGCTGTTGCCGAGATCCCCTATCTGAAAAACCAGCAGCGCCTGACCTTTGCCCGCGCCGGTGAAGGCGATCCCCTGTGCCTGGATAATTATCAACGCCTCGGTGGTTTCGAAGGTTTGCGCAACGCCCTGGCCATGACGCCGGAAACTATTGTTGAAACGATTACCGAATCTGGCCTGCGCGGGCGCGGCGGCGCGGCGTTTCCTGCGGGCATAAAATGGCAAACAGTTTTAGAGGCCGAGGCGGAACAGAAATATATTGTCTGCAACGCCGATGAAGGCGATTCCGGCACCTTCGCGGATCGTTTGCTGATGGAGGCCGATCCCTATCAGTTGATTGAAGGCATGATTATCGCTGGCGTCGCCGTCGGCGCCAATCGCGGTTATATCTATCTGCGTTCCGAATATCCCAAGGCTCATCAGGTGTTGCTGGCCGCCATCGAGCGGGCGCAGCAAGCCGGGTTTCTCGGCGCGGCAATCTGTGGGTCCGACAAATCCTTTCATCTCGAAGTGCGCCTCGGCGCTGGCGCCTATATCTGCGGTGAAGAAACTGCACTGCTCAACAGTCTGGAGGGCAAGCGCGGCGTGGTGCGCGCGAAGCCGCCGCTGCCCGCCATTGCAGGCCTGTTTGGCAAGCCCACAGTGGTTAACAATGTGCTCACCCTGGCGGCGGTGACCACCGTGCTTGCCAAAGGCAGTGAATTTTACAAAAACTTTGGCACCGGTGGCTCCCGTGGCACTTTGCCGTTCCAACTCGCGGGCAATATCAAGCGGGGCGGGCTGGTGGAGCTGGCCTTTGGCGCCACCCTCAGAGAATTGGTGGCGACCTTTGGCGGCGGCAGCTATTCGGGGCGACCGCTGCGCGCCATTCAAGTGGGCGGCCCCCTGGGCGCTTATTTACCGGAGTCACAATGGGATACGCCGTTGGACTATGAAGCTTTCGCGGCTATCAACGCCATGCTCGGCCACGGTGGTATTGTGGTTTTCGATGACAGCGTCGACATGAGCGCACAGGCGCGTTTTGCCATGGAGTTTTGCGCCGAGGAATCCTGCGGCAAATGCACACCCTGCCGCATTGGCTCGGTGCGCGGCGTGGAAGTGATCGACAAAATCCGCAGTAACATTGAGCGGGACAACAATCTGATTTTATTGGCCGATCTTTGCGAGACGCTGGAATACGGCTCCCTGTGTGCCATGGGCGGTATGACGCCATTCCCGGTGCGCAGCGCCCTCAATCATTTTCCTGAAGATTTCAGGGGGAGCTGAATATGTTGGGTTTTTACGAACCGGAAAAAGATTTGGGCACCCCGGCGCGAACCAGCGAAAGGCAGATTCGCCTGACCATCGATGGCGTCGCCGTCAGCGTTCCCGAAGGCACCTCGGTGATGCGCGCGGCCGCCGAGGCGGGGATTAAAGTGCCCAAACTCTGCGCCACCGATTCCCTCGATGCCTTTGGTTCCTGCCGAATCTGCCTGGTGGAAATTGCTGGTCGCCGCGGTTATCCCGCCTCCTGCACCACGCCGGTGGCAGAAGGCATGGAGGTGCGCACCCAGAGCGAACCCCTGGCCAAATTGCGCCGCAATGTGATGGAACTCTATATTTCCGACCATCCCCTCGACTGCCTCACCTGTCCCACCAACGGCGACTGCGAATTGCAGGATACGGCGGGGGAGGTGGGGCTGCGCGCGGTGCGTTACGGCTTTGAGGGCGCCAATCATTTAACGGCGGAGAAGGACAGCTCCAACCCCTATTTCACCTTCGATCCGTCAAAATGCATTGTCTGCTCCCGCTGCGTGCGCGCCTGTGAAGACATTCAGGGCACTTTTGCCCTCACCATTGAGGGTCGCGGTTTTGATTCCAAGGTCAGTGTAGGATCGCCCGGCGGTTTTATGGCTTCAGACTGTGTGTCCTGCGGCGCCTGCGTCAATGTTTGCCCCACCGCCACCCTTACCGAAAACAGCATTATTGACCAGGGTATACCGGAGCACAGCGTTATTACCACCTGCGCCTATTGCGGTGTTGGCTGTGGCTTTAAGGCCGAACTTAAAGGCAGCACGGTGGTGCGCATGACACCCTGGAAGGATGGCAAGGCCAACCGGGGTCACGCCTGTGTCAAAGGCCGTTTTGCCTTTGGTTACGCCACCCACAAAGATCGCATCACCAGCCCGATGATTCGCGATTCCATTCACGAACCCTGGCGGGAAGTCTCCTGGGATGAAGCGGTGACCTTTGCCGCCGCCCGCCTCAAAGACATTCAGCGCGAGCATGGCAGAACCAGTATCGGCGCTATTTCGTCCTCCCGCTGCACCAATGAAGAGGTGTGGTTGGTGCAGAAAATGGTGCGCACCGGCTTTGGCAATAACAACATCGATACTTGCGCCAGGGTTTGTCATTCGCCGACGGGCTATGGCCTAAAACAGACTCTCGGTGAATCCGCCGGTACCCAAACCTTTGCCTCGGTGATGGAGGCGGACGTGATTATGGTTATGGGCGCCAACCCCACAGAGGCCCATCCGGTATTCGGCTCCCAACTCAAGCGGCGCTTACGCCAGGGGGCAAAATTGATTGTCATCGATCCCCGCCGCATCGAACTGGTCAGTGCTCCCCATATTCACGCCGACTACCATTTGCCCGTGCGTCCGGGTAGCAATGTGGCGGCACTCAATGCCATCGCCCATACCATCGTTACTGAAGGCCTGCATAATCAAGGGTTTATCGACAGCCGCTGTGACCACGAGGCCTTCAACGAATGGCTCGCCTTTATTCGCGATGACAGTCATTCTGCCGAGAATACTGAAATTCACACCGGAATCCCCGCTGCCGACCTTAAAGCGGCGGCGCGGCTCTATGCCAGCGGCGGCAATGCCGCCATCTATTACGGCCTCGGTGTCACCGAACACAGCCAGGGCTCAACCACGGTAATGGCCATCGCCAACCTGGCGATGCTCACCGGCAATGTCGGCAGGGAAGGGGTTGGCGTCAATCCCCTGCGCGGCCAGAACAATGTTCAGGGTTCCTGCGATATGGGGTCTTTTCCCCACGAGCTGCCCGGATACCGGCCTGTCAGCCACAGGGAAGTGCGCGCCGTTTTTGAACAGGACTGGGGTGTCAGTCTGGATGGCGAACCCGGCTACCGCATTCCCAATATGTTTGAGGCGGCGCTCGACGGTAAATTTAAAGGGCTGTACTGTCAGGGCGAGGATATTGCCCAGTCCGACCCCAACACCCAGCATGTGGAGGCGGCGCTGCTGAAGTTGGAATGCCTGATCGTTCAGGATATTTTCCTCAACGAAACCGCCAAGTTTGCCCACGTCTTTCTGCCCGGATCGTCATTTCTGGAAAAAGACGGCACCTTTACCAATGCCGAGCGGCGCATTTCACCGGTGCGCAAAGCCATGGCGCCGCTCTCCGGCAAGGCCGATTGGCAGGCAACGCTGATGCTGGCTCAGGCGCTCGGCTGCGACTGGAACTACCAACATCCAGGGGAAATCATGGCGGAAATCGCCCGCCTCACGCCCACTTTTAGCGGTGTCAGCTATGAAAAACTCAATCAGGTGGGCAGCATCCAATGGCCGTGCAACGATATGGCTCCCGAAGGCACACCCATTATGCATGTGGATGAATTTGTTCGCGGCAAGGGCAAGTTTATCGTTACTGAATATGTTCCGACCACGGAGCGCGCCAACCGCAAATTCCCCTTGATTCTTACCACGGGTCGCATTCTCAGCCAGTACAACGTTGGCGCCCAGACCAGACGCACGGAAAACAGCAGCTGGCATTCTGAGGATGTGCTCGAAATCCACCCCCAGGACGCGGAAGAAAGAGGAATCAACGACGGCGACTGGGTGGGCATTCAAAGCCGCATCGGCGCGACGGTATTGCACGCAAAAATTTCCCAGCGGGTTCGCCCCGGCGTGGTTTACACCACCTTTCATCATCCGGTTTCCGGCGCCAATGTGATTACCACCGACAATGCCGACTGGGCCACCAGCTGCCCGGAATACAAGGTAACAGCGGTCCAGGTGTCGCAAGTCAGTTCACCCTCTGCCTGGCAAGTTCGCCAGCAGGCCTTTGATCGCCAACAGCAGACGCTGCTCCATGAAGCCCATCGCTGAGTCTGGATTTGAATCCGAAGTGAAATCCCTGAGTCGCACGGAGTGGCGGCAGGGGGTGATCACCTCAGCGACGGATTTGGTCATTGAAGAAACACCGGTGGCGCTGGTATACAACGGTATTTCCCATGTGGTGATGATGGTGACGCCCTGCGACCTGGAGGATTTTGCCCTGGGTTTCAGCCTCTCCGAGGGTATTTTGGCGTCTGCCGTGGAGCTTCTCGATTTTGAGATTGTGCGAGAGGATAAGGGGCTTGAACTCAGGTTGACGGTTGTCAATCAACGCTTTGAAATGCTTAAACAGCGGCGCCGCAACCTCACCGGCAGAACCGGTTGCGGACTCTGTGGCGCTGAATCCCTGGCACAGGCAATTGTGACACCACAGCCGGTGCAGGCCGGCTATCAGCTTAACCATGAAGCCATTGACCGCGCTATCGGCCAATTAAAACAGCACCAGCGCATACAGCAAGCCACCGGCGCCGCCCACGCCGCTGCATGGTGCGACCGGGCTGGCACTATTGTTTTGTTGCGGGAGGATGTGGGGCGTCACAATGCCCTCGACAAACTGCTGGGCGCCAGAGAGCGCCTTGGCAGCGATGAACCGGGCTTTGTATTGATCACCAGCCGCGCCAGCTACGAAATGGTGGTAAAAAGCGCGCGTCTCAATATTGGCGTGCTGGTGGCGGTATCAGCGCCCACCGCATTGGCCATTGGCATGGCCAATGACTGCAACATCACCTTGGTGGGCTTTACCGAGCCTGGCCGCCATGTTCTCTACAGCGGTGAGTTAGCCGGTTAAGGTCATCACCAGGTAGCTGTTGTAGGCGATAAACGACAGTAACAGCAGGCAGCCCTCAAAACGATTGATACGCCCCTGGCCGCGAAAACCGTAGGCCATCACGAACAAGCCCAGCGTCATCGCCATCATCACCGGCCAATCGCGGCTGAGTACATCCGGGGAAATATCGGGCATGGGGGCAATCACTCCGGCGATACCCACCACTGCCAGCAGGTTGAACATATTGGAGCCAACCACATTGCCGATGGCTATGTCGTGTTCGCCCTTGCGCACGGCAATGACGGAGGCCGCCAGTTCCGGCAGGGAAGTGCCGAGGGCGACAATGGTAAGGCCGATGACCAGGTCGCTGACGCCGAGAGTTTCGGCAATGGTGACAGCTCCCCACACTAAGATCCGCGAGCTGATGATTAAAATAACCAGGCCCGCCACCAGCCAGAAAATGGCTCTGGGTAGAGGCATGTCGTGGACTTGGAGCTCCTGTTCCATCTCCGCTTCCAGGGCGTCGCCACGGCCTTTGAGGGCAGCGTAGATAGTCCAGCCAACCAGGGCGAAAAAGCCCGTCAGCAAGACCAGGGACTCCAGTCGAGTCAGCGCCTTGTCCCACAGCAAGAGACCGGCAAAAGCGCCGATAATAAGCAGTAACGGCAACTCCCGGCGGACGATTTTTGAGTGCACCAGAATCGGCGCCACCAGTGCGGTAACTCCGAGAATCAGACCCGTGTTGACAATATTGGAACCCAGGCCATTGCCCAGTGCCAGCCCCGGATTGCCATCGGCAGCGGCCATGGCGGAGACCACCATTTCCGGAGCCGAGGTACCAAAACCGACGATGACCATGCCGATCAGTAGTGATGGCATGCCAGCGTGCCGCGCGGTTGCCGCTGCGCCTTCGACAAAGCGGTCAGCGCTCCAGACTAAGAGTGCGAAGCCACACAAAATGGCCAGGGATGCAAGTAGCATAGTGTTCCTTAAGGATAGGTCAGTGCGGTCGGCACAATACGATAAAGTGCCTGAAGCTACAAGCCGAAACCCTAGACGGGGGAGAGCTTGTTTGTTTTATCTGGATTTCCCTGACCAGTTCCGCCCTTGTGCCTAAGGGCGG
>JBFXIU010000072.1:0-15336 GCA_050175615.1 Porticoccaceae bacterium
GATCTGGAACTGATGGCCAACACCCTTAAAACGCGGTTGGTTACTCAGGTGGATCAGCTTAAGTCTATCCCTGTGGATGAACTGCTGAAAAAACGTTTCGACAGGCTGATGTCCTACGGTAATTAGTTCCGGTATCGGTCGGCTCGTGATGGTTTCCTTCGCCAGCCAGCTCCTCACCGGCCATCTTGCCTTTCTTGCAGGTGCGTCCCGTATTTATATTGCCTACAGCGGTGGCCTCGATTCCTCCGTTCTGCTTCGCGCTGCCAGCGCCGAGCTTCAACACACAAAGCTGCGGGCGGTTCATATCAATCACCAGCTATCGCCAAACAGTGGGCGCTGGCAGGAGCATTGCCGTCAGGTTTGCGCGCAGCTGGCTATTCCATTTATTGACCATCAACTTCGTATTGAGGCGACCGGCGAGGGGCTTGAGCAGGCGGCGCGCCGTGCCCGTTATAATTACTTTCAAACATTGCTGGAACCTGGTGATTTTTTGTTGATGGCTCATCATCAGGACGACCAGGTTGAAACGCTTCTATATCGAATGCTGAGAGGCTCGGGGCCAAAGGGGCTGGCGGGAATGCCGGCAACTCGAGCCCTGGGTGAAGGCCAGCTGTTGCGGCCATTATTGGCTTACAGTCGCGAGCAGCTGGAAGCCTATGCCGCACACCATCATATCCATTGGATTCACGATGAATCCAATGACGCCACCACATTTGACCGCAACTATTTGCGCCACGATGTGATTCCGGCAATTGCGCAGCGCTGGCCCGATTACCGTCAGCGCCTGGTGCGCAGCGCCGCCCAGTGCGCTAAAGCCCATCGCCTGTTGGTAGAGCGCGCTGAGGAGGATTTTGTCGCCGTCGACAGGCGACCAGAACGCCTGGGCGCCAGTATTGATCTGGCCGCTTTTACGGCATTGAGCGTGGAGCGTCAGCACAATTTGCTTCGCGAATGGGTATCCGCCGAGGGCTTGGAGCCTTTTGGGTTGCACGCCCTAAACGCCGTTGCGGTGGATCTGGTCAGCGCCAGGAAGGATGCAGCCCCCCAGGTTCTGTGGCGGGGAGGCCAGTTTCGCCGCTTTCGCAACCGCCTTTTTCTGCTGCCGCCGCAACCCTGGGGGCAGGAGGCGCCTGAAGCCGGAAGTTGTCGCGCTGATGTTCTGGCTGTTTCTGATATTGCCAGCCCCTTAGCCCTTGGCGATGGCTTCGAGTTGAGGTTTGCCGCGGGGCAGGGCTGCAATGCCTTGCGAATTGATCCTACAGACAAAATTGACATTCGCTTCCGCCAGGGTGGCGAGCGCTGTCGGCCTGTGGGTAGGTCGGGCTCGGCGCCGCTGAAAAAACTTTTCCAGGAATACGGTCTTGAGCCCTGGCTGCGAAAATTGGCGCCACTGGTTTATATTAACGGTGAATTGGCAGCGGTGGCGGATCTGTTCGTTTGCGCAGGCCATGACTGTGACGCCGACGAAGCCGGGGTTGGTCTGCGGTGGTCAGTCGCCGCACTATAGACCCATCAATGCCGGCGGAGTGGAAACCTGCGCGGCTGAGTTTTGCCTTGGTCGTTGTGGCCGTGCTTTATTTTTGGCGTTGTGCGGTTCCCAGGTGCAGCCACTGAATTGATAGCACATCTGATGGACTGTGATTAGTGGCCGTTCGGGCGTCTTTTTAATTGAGCAAAATAGCCCTTTCTGGTAGTCTGGCTTCCCATCTTGAGGAAGGTGGCGGCAAGAACTTTTTATCCCTCCGCTGGCCGCGTTTTCCCGACAGGTTTTCATTATCCAATATCTAGCAAGGGCCAGGATGACACGTTTTATTTTTGTAACCGGTGGTGTGGTTTCCTCTTTGGGGAAAGGCATCGCTTCCGCTTCTTTGGGGGCAGTACTTGAGTCCCGGGGTTTGAAAGTGACCATCCTCAAACTCGATCCCTATCTCAATGTCGACCCTGGCACCATGAGCCCTTTTCAGCACGGGGAAGTGTTTGTCACCGAAGACGGCGCCGAGACCGATCTCGATCTCGGCCACTACGAACGCTTTTTGCGGTCGAAAATGACCAGAAACAACAACTTTACCAGCGGCCAGGTGTACGAAACCATTCTCCGCCGCGAGCGTCGCGGTGACTATCTGGGTGGCACTGTGCAGGTGATTCCCCATGTCACCGATGAAATCAAGCGCCGTATTCTCGTCGGCGGCGAAGGCGCCGATATCGCCCTGGTGGAAGTGGGCGGCACCGTGGGTGACATTGAATCCCAGCCTTTTCTCGAAGCCATTCGCCAGCTCAAGCTTGAGTTGGGCAGCCACCGCTCGCTACTGATTCATCTCACCCTGGTGCCCTATATCGCCACCGCCGGGGAAACCAAAACCAAACCCACCCAGCACTCGGTTAAAGAGCTGCGCTCCATCGGCTTGCAGCCGGATGTATTGTTGTGCCGCTCGGAAGTGGAAATCGACGACAGCCAGCGCAAAAAGATTGCTCTCTTTACCAACGTCGAAGAGCGCGCCGTGGTGCCACTGGTGGACGCAGATACCATCTACCGCATTCCCATGTTTCTCCATAAATGGGGGCTGGATCAATTTGTGGTTGAGCGCTTTAATCTCAGCTGTGGCGACAGCGAACTCGCCGAGTGGGAGCGGGTCGCCTACAACCAGCTCAACCCGGAAAAGGAAGTCACCATCGCCATGGTGGGCAAGTATATGGAGTTGCTGGACGCCTATAAGTCTCTCAACGAATCCCTGGGTCATGCCGGTATACAGACGAAGACCCGGGTCAAGGTGCGTTACCTGGATTCGGAAGATCTGATGGACGACATGAGCCTTCTCGATGGCTGCCACGCAATTCTTGTCCCCGGCGGCTTCGGCGGTCGCGGCATCGAAGGCAAAATCAAGGCGGTGCGCTTTGCCAGGGAAAACAATATCCCCTATCTGGGTATCTGTCTGGGTATGCAGGTGGCGGTGATCGAATTTGCCCGCAACGTGGTGGGGCTGGCGAAAGCCAACAGTACCGAATTTGACAAGGATTCCCCCTACCCGGTGGTGGGCTTGATTACCGAATGGATCGACAAGGATGGCCGTATTGAAACCCGGACAGAAGCCTCCGATCTCGGCGGCACCATGCGCCTGGGTTCTCAGGCGGCAACGTTGGAGCCGGGATCAAAAGCCCGGGAAATTTATGGCAGCGACACCATCACCGAGCGCCATCGCCATCGCTACGAGGTCAATGAACACTTCATTCCCCAGCTCCAGGAGGCCGGCCTGAAAATCGGCGGCTGGTCTGTGGAGAATCATCTGGTGGAAACCATTGAGCTGCCCAATCATCCCTGGTTTTTTGCCTGCCAGTTTCACCCGGAATTCACTTCCACGCCCCGTGATGGGCACCCATTGTTCACCGGCTTTGTCAATGCAGCTCTTGCCTACGCAGAGCAGAACCCTCAAGGAGTACATTAAGTGGCCGTACTGCCCAAAACCCTGAGTCTGAGTGGCATAACTATCGCCAACAACGCGCCCTTTGTGTTGCTCGGCGGTATGAATGTGCTGGAGTCCAGGGATCTGGCCATGCAGATTGCCGAGCACTATGTGCGGGTTACCGAAGAACTGGGCATTCCCTATATTTTCAAAGCCTCTTACGACAAGGCCAACCGCACATCCATCCATTCGTTTCGCGGTCCGGGAATGGAAGAGGGCTTGCGCATCTTTGAGGAAATCAAAGCCACCTTTCAGGTGCCGGTTATTACCGATGTTCACGAGATCGTCCAGGCCAAACCGGTTGCCGACGTCTGTGACATTATTCAGTTGCCGGCTTTTCTCGCCCGCCAGACTGATCTGGTTGCCGCGATGGCGGCAACCGGGGCTATGATCAATATCAAAAAGCCCCAGTTTATGAGTCCGTCCCAGGTGGGCAACCTGGTGGAAAAATTCCGCGAGTGCGGCAACCATCAGCTGATGCTTTGCGAGCGCGGCTCCTGTTTTGGTTACGACAACCTGGTGGTCGACATGCTCGGTTTCAATGTGATGAAGCAGGCCAGCGGCGGTGTGCCGCTGATTTTTGATGTTACCCATTCCCTGCAATTTCGCGATCCCACCGGAGCTGCCTCCGGTGGCCGCCGCCATCAGGTGGCGGAACTCGCCCGCGCAGGTATGGCCATTGGCCTGGCGGGGCTTTTTCTTGAGGCGCATCCAGATCCGGACAAAGCGCTCTGCGACGGCCCCAGCGCATTGCCACTGGATAAGTTGAAGCCTTTTCTGGAGCAGGTAAAAGCCATTGATGATGTCGTCAAGTCATTGCCTGAAATCGATATAAAATAGAACGCTTTATTGGCTATTGCAGACGATACTTCTGTCCAACAAATTAAATCGCGACTGCTGCTGTGAGCCAGGCTAAATTCCTTTGCAAACGGAGAAAACTGTAATGACCAAAATCGCTGATATTCGCGCCTACGAAGTGCTCGATTCCCGGGGCAATCCCACAGTCAATGCCGATGTCATACTGGAAACCGGTGAAGTCGGCAGTGCCTGTGCCCCCTCTGGTGCGTCTACAGGTTCCCGCGAAGCGCTGGAACTTCGCGATGGCGACAAGTCCCGCTATCTGGGCAAAGGTGTGCTCAAGGCGGTTGGCAACATTAACACCACCATTCGCGAACTGTTGTTGGACAAAGACGTTACCAACCAGCGGGAACTGGATCGCCTGATGATTGAAGCTGATGGCACTGAAAATAAATCCAAGCTCGGCGCCAATGCCATTCTCGCCGTCTCCCTTGCCGCCGCCAAAGCGGCAGCCAAAGCCAAGAAAATCCCTCTCTATGCCCATATTGCCGATATTAATGGCACCAGCGGCCAATACAGCATGCCGGTGCCGATGATGAATATCATCAACGGTGGTGAGCACGCCGACAACAATGTGGATATTCAGGAATTTATGGTGCAGCCAGTGGCGGCAACCTCCTTTGCTGAGGCGCTGCGCATCGGCGCTGAAATTTTCCACTCCCTCAAAAAGGTCCTCAGCAGCAAGGGGTTGAATACCGCTGTCGGCGACGAGGGCGGTTTTGCCCCCAATCTGTCTTCCAATGCGGAGGCGCTGGCGGTTATCAAAGAGGCCACCGAGGCCGCCGGCTACACGCTGGGTAAAGACGTCACCCTGGCGCTGGATTGCGCGGCATCGGAATTTTACAAAGACGGCCAATACAACCTTGCGGGTGAGGGAAAAATTTACTCCTCCGAGGGCTTTAGTGATTTTCTCGCCGACCTCTGTGACCAGTACCCGATTATTTCCATTGAGGACGGCCAGGACGAATCCGACTGGGCGGGCTGGAAATACCAGACTGAAAAACTCGGCAATCGCGTTCAGTTGGTGGGTGACGATCTTTTTGTCACCAATACCAAAATTCTCAAAGAGGGCATTGATAAAGGTATCGCCAATTCCATTCTCATCAAGTTCAACCAGATCGGCTCTCTGTCTGAAACCCTGGACGCGATTAAAATGGCCAAGGACGCCGGTTATACGGCGGTGATTTCCCACCGCTCTGGCGAAACCGAAGATACCACCATTGCCGACCTGGCGGTGGCGACGGCGGCGGGGCAGATTAAAACCGGTTCATTGTGTCGCTCCGATCGCGTCGCCAAATATAACCGCCTGCTGCGCATTGAAGCAGAGCTGGACGGCACTGCACCCTATCGCGGGCTTGCCGAATTCAACCGTTAGGCTGCAGCGACTCAGTTCGCAGGGTAGTCTTGTGTTAAGGAAACGCTGATTAATTCTGTTTTCGTCACTCTCCCGCAGGCGGGAGTCCAGAAAAAATCAACGAATTATAGATTCCCGCCTGCGCGGGAATGACATTAATCAGAGTTTCCTTAAAGCTACCCTTTCTTTTTTGCGGGAACGTTTGCGAATGTTTTGTGAATCTATAGGGTATTTGTATACACTTGACCGATCTGCCGTATAAGAAAATAGTTCGGAACCCTATGCGCTGGCTTGTGACTGGCTTAATCTTTCTGCTACTGATTTTCCAGTATCGTCTATGGTTTGGCGAAGGCAGTTTTGCCCAGCAGGTCGAGTTGTCGCGCCAGGTGGAGCAACAGCAATCACGCAATGCGCTGTTGGCAGAACGCAACCGCATTCTCGCCGAAGAAGTCGAGGGGTTGCGGGAAGATTCCGGCGCCATTGAAGAGCGGGCGCGTACAGACCTGGGTATGATAAAAAACGATGAAACCTTTTTCCTGGTTCTCGAAAAGCGGCAGCAAGTCAAACAACCCAAAGAGCCGCCACCGCCTCCGCCCGCTGAAGAAGATGAACCCAGGGATGCGATGCCTGTGGAGATATTCAAAGAATGAGTTTCTGGTTTGTGGTTCCAGCTGCAGGTGTCGGCAGCCGTTTTGGCGGCGATGAGCCCAAGCAATATGCGCTGCTCGCCGGAAAAACCGTGATCGAGCATACCCTGGAGCGTCTGCTTGCCGTCAAACCATCGGGAATCGTGGTTGCAATCCATCCCGACGATCAGCGTTGGCAAACTCTGGATATCAGCCGCCACCCTCTGATCAGATCTGTGACTGGCGGTACGGAGAGGGTTCATTCGGTCAGTCACGCGCTGGCCGCTCTGGCCGAGCAGGCAGCAGATGACGACTGGGTGCTTGTTCATGATGTCGCCCGCCCCTGTGTGAGAATTGAAGATATTCAGCGCTTACAGGAAACCCTCAAAGACTCATCCGTGGGCGGAATTCTCGCGGCGCCCGTCAGCGATACCATTAAAATTGTCGCTGACGGCTGCAAGATCACCAGAACCCAAAATCGCTCAACCCTGTGGTCGGCAATGACCCCGCAGATGTTTCGCTACGCTCTGCTCAGCGATTCCTTGACCCAGGCGCTGCTGCAGAAAATCATACCCACCGATGAAGCCATGGCGGTGGAGTTGGCGGGATTCTCACCGGAAGTGGTTCCTGGCTGTAGGGACAATATCAAAATCACCCGCGAAGAAGACATGGCTATCGCCACGGCCATTCTTGCCTGGCAGGTGGAACAACGTGGTGAGTGAAGGCCATATTCAAGCTCGGCGGTACTGGCAGTCATCAGAATTGGGTTTTGAAAAATAACAGGAGTAGCGGGGAAATACAGAGGGCAAAAATTACTATGTGCTCGACATCAGAGCAAAAATTTTTGGAAAACCGTGCAAGTATTTCTCAATAGTCGCAAATGGCCTTAGCAGTGTTGACGATATAAACCTGAGTTTTTCTGTTCTCCTTCTTGTTCGCAGGCTGCCAGGCTTCAACTTTCCACCAGGCTTGAGATGGCCGCTATGGCTTCCGGATCCTGTGCCTTGATTTTGTTGGCAATGTGGTGCTGGAAGAAGTAGCGGAACGCCTCATTGCTGTTGGCGGCAAACAGGCAGTTGTCGCCGGGCAGCACCGGGGTGTCAACGATTTTGTCGTCGTCCACCAGCATGCCGGATACGTTGCCGTTTGCCTGCAGGCGCCAGCTGATCACTTCCTTGAGCAAAATGGAGCGGAAGCCGTCACTGGAGAGCACCGCGTGGGTGCCGATGGTGTCGGGAATTTCCTGAACAATATCCTCATCGTTTTCCCAGTCCATTTCGTAGTACTCCGCAGCAGACTCCAGCTCCACAATTTTGTGGATCGGCGGATCGAAAAAGACTTCGTCGATACCGGGATCGTAATAGCCCTCCCATTTGCCGTTCAGGGGATCCTGAATATCACAGCAGGGGGTGAGCTTATTCAGCCAGGGCACAAGCCCCACCACTTCGTCGTTTGCCCGCAGCGCCCAGCACAGTATCTTGATGCTGAAGAACTTGTCGGGGTGCGCCTGGTTGGAATAGATCATTTCCAGGCCGTCCAGTTCGGGGGCGAGACGAATAATGCGGTGACTGTGACGCTGGGAATAGGGTTTCCCGGAGAAGAGATCAACCACATTGTTAAAGTTGTGGTCGTCGATTGAGGTAGTCATAATACGCCTCCTCGAGATGGTGTCGGTGAAAAACCGAAATGGCTCTGGAAGAATGCAGCCATCCCTTGCTAAGTTACCTGTGATTAACGCCGAGCACAATAGTCTGTGCCAACTTTTTTTTGGATGTTCCATGCCCTATTATTTCGCCTATGGATCCAACATGAATCCCGCGCGCATGGCGCAGCGGGGGCTCGCGGTAGTGGACGCCATGCCCGGAAAGCTGGAGAACATGGGGCTGCGTTTCAACAAACGCTCCAGGCACAATGCCCAGTGGGCTTGCGCTAACGTTGCCTGGTCGCCGGGAGAGGTGGTCGAAGGTGTTCTCTATCGCCTTGCCGATGAGCAGCAGATCGAACTGATGGATCCCTTTGAAGGCACTCCCAGGTATTACAGTCGTGAGCGCTTTCCTGTCCACACCGCCCAAGGGGTGATTCCCGGCTGGGTTTATGTCGCCAACCCCGCCAACATTGGCGAGGATGTTCTGCCGTTGCGCTGGTATCTCAATCAATTGCTTGAAGGCAAACCCTTTTTATCCGGGGAGTATTTTCGCTGGCTCTGCCAGGTTCAATGTCACGAAGCCGATGCCGAGGGCTGGGGATGAAAGGGAGCCAGCCACAGGCTGTTCAGCTGGAGTTCCTGTTCAGGGAAACTTTTTTTGATGCCTACAACACCTTGCTGCTGGGTGGTGCGGATGAACCCCTTTATCAGCCTGCGAACGAGGACTGCCCCAGCCACCGCATTTTTTATCGGGAGGATTATTTCTCCAGCGCCCTTCACGAAATCGCCCATTGGTGTATTGCTGGGGAAGCGCGCCGCCGGCGGGTGGATTTCGGCTACTGGTACAACCCGGATGGGCGCACATTAAACCAGCAGCGCGCCTTTGAGCAGGTAGAGGTGAAACCCCAGGCGCTGGAATGGCTGTTTTCCGTGGCTGCGGGCATTAAATTCAGGGTCAGCGCCGATAATCTTTCCGCCGGAGACGTCGGCGCCACGGAGCCTTCCGTGGATTTTCTCGATGCCCTGCGGCGCCAGGCAGTGGCCTACTGCAATGGTGAATTGCCCCCGCGCCCGGCACAATTTATCAGCGCCCTGGCGCATTTTTACGGTACAGTGGACGCACTCAACCCCGACAGCTATCAACAGCTGGAACTGTAAAACCCAGGGCTGCCAACTCAATGGTCAAAATCGTTGCTGACGAAAATATGCCGGGAGTGGAAGAGCTGTTTTCCCCTTTTGGCGATGTGCACTTGCTTCCCGGTCGCAATCTCGACCCTAGAGATGTGGAGGATGCCGATGTTTTGCTGGTGCGCTCGGTTACCCGGGTCAACGCAGCGTTACTGGCAAACAGCGGGGTAAAGTTTGTGGCTTCCGCCACCATAGGCACAGACCATATAGACAGCGCTTACCTGGCCAGCCGCAATATTGCCTTTGCCCATGCCCCCGGCTGCAATGCAGAGGCCGTGGTCGACTATGTGCTGGCGACACTCTGTCGGCTTGAAGAAAACTGGCGTCATAAAACCCTCGCCATTGTCGGTTGCGGCAACGTGGGTGGCCGCCTTTACAACCGTCTTGTTCAACTGGGTGTCAACTGCCTCTGCTACGACCCATTTTTAACGGCGCAGCAACAGCAAAATCTCTGTGAGTTTGACGCTATTTTTGAGGCCGATATCCTCTGCCTGCACACACCGCTAACCACGGGCGGCACCTATCCCACTCGACACTTGTTTGATGATCGCGTACTCCGCCGGTTAAAACCTGGCGCTTTAATTATCAACGCCGGCCGCGGCGCTGTTATTGACAACAGCGCCCTGATCACCGCCATCAAAGCCGGAAAAGTGCGGGCAGCTCTGGATGTTTGGGAAGGCGAACCCAACATTAACCCGGAGTTGCTAGATCTAGTCTCCCAGGGTACACCCCATATTGCCGGGTACAGCCTGGAGGGGCGGCTGCGGGGCACGCTGATGATCTATCATCGTTTCTGCCAATGGCTCAATCAGCCGCCGCAAATTAAGGATCTCAACCAGTTCTTAACCCTTTGCGGCATTCCGACCACAGCTCTGCTCGACCTGGGTGAATTGCCACAGGGCACGGACGACGAACAGTTGCAGGCTATTATCACTGCCGCCTACAACCCTCGGGATGATTTTGCCAGGCTGCGCCTGGTAAGTGGAAGTGAAGATGCCCTCGCCGCCGGTTTTGACAGCCTGCGTAAGCACTACCCCCTGCGGCGGGAGTTTGGTTTTTTCACCGTTCCTGAATTCGCGGATTCGGGATTACGTGCACGGCTTCGAGCCGCAGGTTTTAAGCGGGTGAATGAGTAGCGAAAGGTTTGGCGAAGCTGATAAAGTCCAGCCCTAATTGGCAACCTATGTTAACCTTTGCGGAGACTCCAACCGTTCATTAATAATGGCCAAGTTGATCATTTACTCTCGGTTCGGTTGCCTGCTGGATGAGAGTAAATGCATTTTTTTGCGGCTGTGGGGTAAGCACAAGCATTGAAAATGTATTGAGTAACAGCAAGCAAGATAATCATCAATGGAGTGACTATGCCAACGCTCAACCAAACCCCGGAACAGCTCGCCCGCGACGAGATTGATGGTCTTTTGGCAAAAGCGGGCTGGGTTGTGCAGGATAAAAAGAAAATGGATTTCTCATCTTCGCCAGGCGTCGCTGTTCGAGAATATCAAGCTGATGTCGGTCCCGCTGACTATGTGCTGTTCGTGGATAAGCAGGCAGTAGGCGTGATAGAAGCCAAGCCCGAATCCTGGGGCGAGAAAATTACTACAGTTGAAGAACAGTCGTCTGGCTATGCGAGCACAAAACTCAAGTGGGTAAAAAATAACCAACCGTTGCGATTTGTCTATGAAAGTACGGGAATCATTACCCGGTTTACCGACGGGCTTGACCCCCACCCACGCTCTCGCGAAGTCTTTAACTTCCACCGTCCGGAAACACTCGCCAATTGGATCAAAGAACCTAAAAGCCTGCGAGGTCGTTTACAGGATTTCCCACCGTTGAACAAAGAAGGTCTGCGCGATTGCCAGATTACCGCCATCACCAACCTGGAAGAGTCCTTCAAGCAAGACAAACCTCGCGCCCTGATACAAATGGCCACGGGATCGGGTAAAACATTTACCGCAATTACTGCCAGTTATCGCCTGTTGCGCGAGCCTGTGAGTGCCAATCGCATCCTCTTTCTGGTGGATACCAAAAATCTGGGTGAACAGGCCGAGCAGGAATTCATGAGCTTCTTACCCAATGATGATAACCGCAAGTTTACCGAGCTCTACACAGTACAACGGTTAAAGAATCAGTACATCGCCAACGATGCCCAGGTGTGCATCAGCACCATCCAGCGTATGTATTCCATTTTAAAAGATGAACCCCTGGATGAATCCCTCGAAGAACAAAACCCGGCAGAGCAAATAACCAAGCCCAAAGAGTCGCTGCCTGTGGTGTACAACGCAAAGATCCCGCCAGAGTTCTTCGATGTCATCATCATCGATGAATGCCACCGCTCCATTTACAACCTGTGGCGGCAGGTATTGGAATACTTTGATGCCTATCTGGTTGGTCTGACCGCCACGCCTGACAATCGCACTTATGGTTTCTTCCGCAAAAATGTCGTCAGCGAATACGACCACGAAAAAGCCGTGGCAGATGGGGTTAACGTCGGCAACGAGATCTTTGTTATCGAAACGGAACGAACCCAGCAAGGAGGTAAAATCACGGCCAAACAACAGGTGGAGCGCCGCGAGCGCACCACCCGCCGCAAACGCTGGGAACAACAAGATGAAGACCAAGCCTACACAGGCAGGCAACTTGACCGCGACATCGTAAACCCGGACCAAATCCGCACAGTGATTCGAGCCTTTCGGGATGCCTTGCCCGATCTGTTCCCTGGCCGGGAAGAGGTGCCAAAAACCCTGATTTTTGCCAAAACCGACAGCCATGCCGATGACATCATCCAAACCGTGCGCGAAGAGTTTGGCGAAAGCAACCAGTTTTGCAAAAAGGTCACCTACCGCGTGGCGAATGACAAAACCGACGCCGAGGGCAATGTGATTATAAAAGGCGAAGTCCCGAAATCCGTCCTCGCCCAGTTCCGCAACGATTTTTACCCACGCATTGCTGTCACCGTGGATACGATCGCCACCGGTACCGACGTAAAAGCCCTGGAATGCCTGCTGTTTATGCGTGATGTAAAAAGCAAAAACTACTTTGAGCAAATGAAGGGCAGGGGTACCCGGACACTGGACAGAGACAGTTTGAAAAAGGTGACGCCATCTGCCAAGTTTGACAAGGATCACTATGTCATCGTCGATGCAATAGGTGTGACAAAATCCGTAAAGACCGCCAGCCAACCGCTGATCACCAAACCCAGCGTACCCCTGAAAGACCTGGCCATGGGTGTCATGATGGGAGCCAGCGATAGCGATACGGTTTCATCACTGGCAGGGCGCTTGGCACGGTTGGACAAGCAGCTGGACGATAAAGAACGCGCCCGCATTGCTGAAAAAGCCGGTGGCACACCCCTATTGACGATTGTCGGCGAACTCTTCAACGCCATCGACGGCGACCGCGTAGAGCAAAAAGCGCTGGAAATCGCCTGCCAACCGGCAGGCACCGACCCCGGTGACGATGCCCGTGACAAAGCCCAACAACAGTTGGTCAGCCAGGTGGCCAATGTGTTTACCGGCGAATTGATCGAACTGATAGATTCCATCCGCCGTGATAAAGAACAAACCATCGTTCACGATGACCTGGACCAGTTAATCAACGCCGAATGGGCCGGTGAAACCACCGAAAACGCCAAGGCGCTTACCCAAGAATTTGCCGACTATTTACAGGAACATGCAAACGAAATTGATGCGCTGACTATCTATTTCCATACCCCGGCACGCCGGAGCGAGGTGAGCTACCCACAAATCAAAGACCTGCTGGAAAAGCTTAAACAGGATCGACCTAAACTGGCGCCATTACGCATCTGGCAGGCTTACGCCCATCTCGACAATATCCGTCATTCCAGCGCCGCCTTTAGTCATTCTCGCGCCGCTTCTCGTCATTCCCGCGCCGCTTCTCGTCATTCCCGCGCCGCTTCTCGTCATTCCCGCGCCACTTCTCGTCATTCCCGCGCCACTTCTCGTCATTCCCGCGAAGGCGGGAATCCAGTATCAGAACTGACCGCACTGGTTGCACTTATCCGCCGAGTGTGTGGCGTTGATAAAGAAATAACCGATTTTGGGCAAACCGTCAGAAAGAATTTTCAGGATTGGATAATGAAGTACCACTCAGGTAATTCAGAAAAATTCAATGAACAACAAATGCAATGGCTGCAGGCCATTCGTGACCATATCGCCAGCTCCTTTCACTTTGAACGGGACGACCTGGATATGACCCCCTTTGATGCCAAGGGTGGCTTGATAGGTATGTACCAGCAATTTGGCGACAAGATGGATTGGGTGATTGAGGAATTGAATAGGGAGTTGGTGGCGTGATGGCGATCCATCTAAGTAACAACGAACTTCCTGAGCAATGGGTTATTTCAAAACTTCCTGAATTTACGCATGTTGTCATGGGGCAGTCACCGTCGTCTGAGACCTACAATTACGATGGTATTGGATTGCCTTTTTTTCAAGGAAAAGCTGAATTTGGTGAGATTCACCCGACGATAAATAAGTATTGTTCGCTACCAAACAAAGTTGCGAATGAAGGCGCGACCTTGCTTTCTGTTAGAGCACCAGTAGGGCCGACAAATCTAGCTAATACTCGTTGTTGTATTGGTAGGGGCTTGGCAGCTATTCATCCAATGGGAGGAATGGATCCAAAGTTTATTCTTTTACTATTTCGCAGCATTGAGTTGAATCTTTCAGGAGAAGGAGCTGGCTCCACATTTAGCGCAATTACAAAAGCCTATGTCGATGATTTGAAATTTGCGATTCCCCCACTCAACGAACAAAAACGTATCGTCGCCAAAATCGAAGAGCTCTTCTCCGAACTGGACAACGGCATTGCCGCGCTAAAAACCGCCCGCGAACAACTCAAAGTCTACCGCCAGGCTGTGCTTAAACATGCCTTTGAAGGCAAGCTCACCGCAAAGTGGCGTGAAGAGAATGCCAACAAGCTGGAATCCCCTGAACAACTCCTCGCCCGCATCCAACAAGAACGGGGCGCCCGCTACCAGCAACAACTGGAAGAATGGGAAGCTGCCGTAAAAGCATGGGAAGCCAATGGCAAAGAAGGGAAAAGGCCGGGTAAGCCGAAGGCATTAAACACCTATTCTGAAGTACCGCCAACAGAATATCCTTACCAATTGCCACAGGGTTGGTTTTGGCAGCACTTAGGCGCATTAATAACGGGAATTGACCAAGGTTGGAGCCCAAAATGTGAGAATATTCCTGCTAATAGCGCTAGTTGGGGAGTAATAAAAACCACTGCTGTTCAGCATGGAGTCTTCAATGATCGAGAGAATAAGGCATTACCCGAAGACTTGGTTCCCAGAGAGCAACATGAGCTGAAAGTTGGAGATATTTTAGTTACACGTGCTGGGCCCAGAGTTAGGGTTGGCGTATGTTGCCTTGTCAAAAAGGTTCGAGAAAAACTGATGAACTGCGACAAGGTATATCGCATAAGAGCACTGGAAAATATATGCCAGCCAGAATACTTAGAGACCGTCCTGAACTCGCCAATGATTCTCGACGTACTCGAAAGCGTTAAGTCCGGTATTAACGATAGCGGCGTTAACCTCAATCAAAGTGCGTTCCTAGATATGCTGATTCCTTACTGCCCAACCAACGAGCAGTCTGAATTGATCTCAAAAATAGATGAATCCTTCTCCGTTATAAATAACCAACAAGAAGCGATTGAGACAGCGATAAAACAGGCAGAGACACTACGCCAATCCATTCTAAAAAAGGCCTTCTCCGGCCAGTTGGTCCCACAAGATCCGAATGATGAGCCTGCCAGCGAGTTGCTGGCGCGTATTCAAGCAGAAAAGACGGCGCAGAGAGCGTCTGCCCATCCCAAACTCAAAGCCACCGCAAAGAAAAAAGGCAAAGAGGTCAAAGCATGACTGTGGATCGTAACCTGGATTATCTGCGCTCGCTGTTAAGAGAACTTGCCAACTTACCCAAGGAAACGGAGTGGGTAGAGTTCAAGCAGAACAATGATGACCCAGACCAGCTGGGGGAATATATTTCTGCACTGGCTAACACAGCTGCACTGTACGGTAAAAAAAGTGCTTATATGGTGTGGGGTATTGATAACGAAACCCATGCCGTTATCGGCACCATCTTTAAACCCAGTGTTGCACGACACAAACAGCAAGAGCTGGAAAGCTGGCTCTTGCAAAAACTGGCACCCAAAATTGAATTCCGATTTTTTGAATTTCTT
>JBFXIU010000073.1:0-15208 GCA_050175615.1 Porticoccaceae bacterium
TGGATCACTCTGCTTATTATTGCTGTTGCTTACCAGGTGATTACTCTTTTTCAGATTACCAACAACTTTCCAAAACCTGTGTGTCGTGTTATCGTTACTGTCCTTTTTGGCTTGATGGTGCTGCGCATGGTTTTTTCTTTTTTTGATCAAAAACCCACGTCAAACCCTGGGGATTTTTATTTCAACAGATTGCTGATTGTGGATCTGTTCATATCCGCAGCACTGATAATATTTGCCGCTACCACCTTATACCTTCAGCACCACCGCCGCCGCAGCATCAAGGAAAGTCACCAGCATTTCTGGCGTGTCGCCTGCATGGGATTGCTGGCAACCATCATCTGCTGGTGGCTTGCAATATTTTTAAGCCCGCCACAGCTGGAGCTGCACTTTAAATTTTTATGCGCAATTCTTTACATAATCGCGTTTATCACTCCGGTTATGATCGGCATGCTCTACAAAATCACCGCTTTTCTGCTGTGGTTTCACTTGCAGGGAATAAATACACAGCGAACCATGACCGGCAAGCCGCCAATAAATGTACCCCACATGAAAGGCTTTATCTCTGAACAGAGAGTCAAAATCCAGCTTTATCTCCTTGTCGCGGCGCAGTTATTCACTCTCTTCACCCCAGCATTTCCGGGAATGCTCAGCACCGCCTCGGGAGCAGCCTGGCTGGCAGTATTTCTGATAATGGCATTTAATCTTTATAGCGCCAGTCTCAAGTATCGATACCTATCAAATCCAGAATCTGACCGAGAGGCGGTGGGCAAGCAATAAACAACCTGGAAACTTCCCCGCTCCATCGCGCAATCACAAGACAGCCGCCTCGAATAGCGAACTTTATACACAAAACATAAACTGAGCAGTGCTCATATAAATCGAGTGGGCATGCTTAGAGGGCAAGCACCAACAGGCTGACTCTATTTTATTGATCCATATCAACAAAAATAACAAAACCTTCAGATTTCTCCCATTTCGATCACCTCCTTGTTGCTCAACCTTGAAAAAAGGGCTTAGTCTTAAAGTGAGTTAGGCTCATATTAAGAGATGGCGCCCGCGCACTGATTGAATTGAGAGCCTTCGGGAGAAAAAAGTGAACCTAAAGATGATTCCAAAGCCAACACCTTCATTACCGCCCGGCGGTGCGAATTTCTGTTCGCCTCAGCGTCACTGGGCAACGGACAACAACCCAGGCAAGGAACAATTCGTCCCAATTTCTCTGCCGCCGTTAAGGGGGCAACCATGAATGAAACAAAAATCCCTCTTACAGACTTGAGCCTGCCTTTTGGTTGCGGCATATCCTGCTCGAATCCCTGCAGCAGTGACACTGCAACCAGCGGAACAGTGAATACCATCAAAAAAGCACTGGAGGCCGAAGGCTGGATTGCCAGAAGCAGTATCGACGAACCCAGGCTTTCTGAGATAGCGAAAACCTACGAGAACATAGGTTACGAAGTAAAAATTATTTACTCGGACACAGCGTCACTCGGGAATGATTGCACCATCTGCTTTGATGACCTTGAGGCAAACAATAGACGCTGGGGAACTGTTTATATTCGAAAAGCACGAATCCCAACAGATATCGCCACAAAGACACAGCTGACCGCTCCCACCGAGCTCACTGACAACCAAGAGATTAACCCTTGCGATTAAAGAGGACTAAGACATGGCTTTACTGATTACTAATGACTGCACCGCCTGCGACGCCTGCATAGATGTTTGCCCTAACGAAGCGATTACTGACGGCGATATTTATGTCATTGACCCGATGAAGTGCTCGGAGTGCGTCGGCGCGAAAGAAGAACCCCAATGCATGCTGGTATGCCTGGCTGATTGCATCGTTCCAGACCCCCAATGGCGTGAAACAAACGATGAACTACAGCAAAAATACAATTCCCTTCATTAAAAATGGAATAGCGCGCAAACCCATAGAGGCATCACAGTATGGCAACACCACTAAATAAGCCCATATCGGTATCTGTTGCCATCGCAGGCAGCGGTGGCGCGGGCGCTTTGACTGTCGGCAACCTGCTATTTGAGACGGCCGCCAAGGTTGGCTGGTTTGGAACCTTTACAAGAACCCTCGGCCCGCAGATTCGCGGCGGCGAATCTGCGGCGATGGTGAGGCTAACAACAGAACCCTCTTCCTGCCCTGACGATTTTTTTAAAGTGTTTCTCGTCATTGACTGGAAAAATATTGAGCGCTTCGCCTCTGAAATTCCCTTGACCCAAGACAGCTGGATCATTTGCGACAACGATGGCGGCGACGTTCCGCCAGTTATCGCCCAGACAGGCGCACAGGTAATACAGCTTCCAATTGCCAGATCCGCCGCTGAAGCGGAGGAAGGCAGACCCAATATGGTTGCATTGGGCCTGCTGGCAGAGCTGCTGTCTCTGCCAGATGATTCATTGACACACAGCATCGAAAAGAAATTGGCAAAAAAGGGTGCCAGGGCTGTTCAAAGCTGCCGGCAAGCAGTTGAGATGGGGCGAGCATTGGCCGACAAACTGCCAGCAATCGCCAGAGCTGAATTTCCAAAACCCGCGCAGGGAGAACGGTTGGTGATTTCGGGCAATGAAGCCACTGGTTTGGGGGCGCTTAAAGGCGGCATTCGTTTCGTCGCTGCCTACCCCATCACCCCGGCTACCGAAGTCTTGGAATGGATGTCTCTTGCCCTACCCAAGCTGGGAGGCTCATTGATCCAGGTTGAGGATGAGCTGGCTTCCATTAATGCGGCAATCGGAGGTTCCTTTGGCGGGGTTCCATCAATGACAGCAACCTCGGGTCCCGGGCTCGCGCTAATGACCGAAAGCCTCGGCCTGGCGGTAGCTGCTGAAGTCCCAGTGGTTGTGGTGGATGTCATGCGCGGCGGCCCCTCAACTGGACTGCCGACCAAATCGGAGCAAAGTGACCTTAATATAGCTGCCTACGGCCTGCACGGTGATGCGCCCCATCTGGTGGTGGCGCCCACATCCGTCGACGACTGCCTGCTAACCACACAGTGGTCGGTGCATTTAGCCGAATCCCTGCAAACTGCGGCTATTGTTCTCTCCGATCAATTTATGGGACAGGCCAGAGCCGTCATCAGACGGCCTGCAGATATCGACTTTGACACCCAGCGCCTGGTGACCACCAACACGGAAGGCAGCTACGAGCGTTACGCCATAACCGCTAACGGCGTTTCGCCAATGGCAATACCAGGTACCGCCGGCGGCCAGTACACCGCCGATGGCCTTGAGCACAGCCCCACGGGAACACCATCCACCAGAAATGAGCACCATGCAGAACAGATGGACAAGCGGCTGCGAAAACTGACCTGTTTCGACTATGGCGAATACTGGGCTTCAGTAGAGGGTGATGGCGATATTGCCATTATTACCTGGGGATCAACCACCGGCGCTGCACGGGAGGCTGCTCAGCGCTTGCGGCAACAAGGTATTGATGTGCGACTGATTGCCGTACGCCTGATACTGCCCGCACAGCCAGAAAAAATGGCGCACGCCCTGCAGGGCGTGGAGAGAGTCCTGGTGGTTGAGCAAACCCACTCCGGTCAATATTTCAAGTTTCTGAAAGCCCACTACGAACTACCCGGCGCAATAACCAGCTTACACAGAGCGGGACCCATTACCATCCGCCCGGGAGAAATTGTCAACCGAATCAAAACCTGGATTGAGTGATGAATACTTCTATTGCGTGCCCAGCAGCTCTTGAAGCAGCCGATTACAAATCAGATCTCAAACCGGTCTGGTGTGCAGGTTGCGGCGATTATTCCGTCTTACTGGCGCTAACCAAAGCGCTGGCAAGCCTTTCACTCCGCCCTGAAGACGTGGCCGTGGTTTCGGGAATTGGCTGCTCATCGCGACTCCCGGCCTACACATCCACCTACGGGTTTCATGGCGTTCACGGTCGTGCGCTGCCGACGGCCACCGGCTTAAAAACAGCGCGACCTGAGTTGACTGTTATTTGCACCGGTGGCGACGGCGACGGCTTTTCCATTGGCGGCAACCACTTTGTCCACGCCTGTCGCCGCAATATTGACATTACCTATATCGTCATGGACAACCAGGTCTACGGCATGACCAAGGGACAAGCCTCACCGACCACCGACCCGCTCTGGGACAGCGCCCTAACCCCTGGCGGCACTGGCGTCAGCCCCTTTTATCCCCTGGTTATTGCTTTGGCATCGGGAGCCAATTTTCTGGCGCGCACTTTTGCTGGCGACCCCAAAGGCACAGCAAGCATTATCGAGGAAGCAATCAACTATCCCGGCTTTTCCTTTGTGCAGATATTGAGTCCTTGCGTCACCTACCGCCCCGACCAAAAGGAATGGCGACACAAGGTAAGAAAGGCGCCGGTAGAGGCAACCTCTGAGCTGGGCAAAGCTGCCAAAAGGCTGATGCTGGACGACGGCTTTAATACCGGCATTTTGTACAAGGGTAGGCGCGAAGCGTTTAAATTAACGCAAAATAACCACATGAAGGCTGATCACGACTTTATCAGCCAATTTGAAATTTAACCTGGCGATACCCGCGAAACGCAGGGGACAAGCATTTACACAGCAAATGCTCACTCAGGCAGGCAGGCAGGCAGGCAGGCAGGCAGGCAGGCAGGCAAATTATGGCCAGGATTGAAATTTGTACAATCCAGTGCGCAGCCCCCCTGCGGAACCGTCTTGTCTCAGGACAAGCAATTCAAAACCCATGATTGAAGAGCAAGGGGGAGATTTTTTCAGCGGGTTAGCCTTCTTTGCCAAAGGGTTTAAAGATCAGAATCATTTTTGGCAGCAAAGCCAAAGCGCCAAGCAGAGCCACCAGCATGGCGACCCCCGTCAATAAACCAAAGTAAATGGAAGGAATAAAGTTCGACAGGGTGAGAATGGAAAATCCGGCAATAATGATCACCGACGTGTAATACATGGCCTTGCCGATGGAACCGTGGGCGCGATGCATGGTGGCCAGGTAGTTGCGATCCTGCTGAAACTCGGTTTTAAAGCGGTGAATATAGTGAATAGTATCGTCCACGCCTATGCCCACGGTGATAGCGGCTATGGTGATCGTCATCATATCCAGGGGCACACCGGCAATTCCCATGCCGCCGAGAACCGCACAGGCCGCCAATATGTTGGGGGTAATCGCAATCAGGGAGATGCTCAAGGAGCGGAACAACACCAGAAACATGAGCATAATGCCGAGGAAAACCGCCCCCAGGGTCAGAATCTGGGATTTATAGAGACTTTGCAGCATATTGTTATAGAGCACCATCAAGCCGGAAAAGCGGTACTCGTCTTTCTCAAGTCCCATTTCATCCTGAATAAAACGGTCAATTTGATTGAGCAAATCGGCGCGCTTTAAATCAGAGGCAGTTTCCACCGTGCGCATGCTGATTCGCGTCTCCCCCTTGTCGTCGTCAAGGTAGGGCGCTATCAGAAAGTTGTTGATTTCCGGAGACAGGGTCTGGCGCATAAAGGCCAGCTCGAAGTCGTTCATGCGGTGGCCGGTGAGCTGATTGGCGGCGTGAAAAGCGGTGACCAGAGAGCTGACTTTGCCAATTTCCGGCAGCGATTCCAGGTAGTTGTGAAGAACTTCGAGTTCCTCCAAACCGGCGCGGGTAAACCAGTAATTGTAGGGTACGGCGGTACCGGCGCTCTCAGCTGTAGCGTCCTCCGCGAAGGGATCATCAAATGAATAGGGATCTTCAGCATCGAAATCCTCATCCTCAAAACCAACCGAATCCGCTTCATCGGCGTCAAAGGCAAAGGGGTCGCCCTCTGCGCCGTAGGTGGAATCCTCTTGCCAAGAGGTATCCTCGGATTCGCCGACGGGCGCGGCTTTTTTGGTGATAATAATGTCCAGAGGCGTAGTACCCCCCAGGTTGGCGTCGATCACCGACAAACCCTGGTGTATTTCGGTGCTCTCCCGAAAATAATCGATAAAGCGGTTGTCCACCTGCAATTTGCTGATACCGGTGATGGAGGCGACGGCAACAATGAGGCTGATGGCGACAACGGCCTTGCCATGGTTTTCAGTAAAGCGGGAAAAATAGAGTGTGTGCGGCGTATCTTCGCTGGGGCGGTGGCGAACCGGCTTTTTACCCCAGAGAAGAATGCCGGCGGGAATCACCACAAACACCAGGATAAAGGCGAGAAAAAGACCGATGGTCATCATCCAGCCAAAATCAATGACCGGGCGAATATTGCTCACCACCAACGATGCAAAGGCCACTACTGTGGTCAACATGGTGTAAAAGCAGGGTTTGGCCATGGAGATAACGGTTTCCCGCACCAGGTCGATCTGCGGCCTGTCGGGAAAATGCCAGTGCAACTCCCGATAGCGAACCACCAGGTGAATGGTGAGCGCCATGGAAATAATCAGCAGCACTGCAACAAAATTGGAGGAAATCACTGTCAATCGCCAGTCGATCCAGCTCAACCAACCGAGCATAATCACCACCGCCAGGGCACAGGAAGCCAGGGGCAGCACCACCCAGCGAAACTGACGAAAAATAAACGCCAGCGCCAGCACAATAAAAAGCAGTATGCCGGCACCAAAAACCTTCATGTCGCTGGCGACGTAATCCACCATATCAGCGGTAATCATGGTGGCTCCGCCCAGGAATAACTGTGCACGATCCCTGTAGTTGTCCATCAAGCCGCGTATTTCCTGCACTCGGCGGTAACTTTTGGCGGCCGCTTCGGTGCGATAATCAAGAAATTGCTGGCTGACCTCTTCGAGTGCGTCCTCTTCTTCTGGCGTTAAGCCCTCTATAGTTTCTTTATGGCGCAGGGCGTCCCTGTGTCTGACAAACTCCAGATAACGGGCATCACTGCTCAGTGTTGCGACAATGCCAGTGGTCTGACCATCAGGCCCCAAAATCATGTCTTTATAAATAGGAGAAGTTTGGAACTCTTTTTTAGCTTGCTGGCGGTCTACACCTGGGGTCAGCAGGGTACGGGCTTCATTTTTCAAATCACTGATGGCAATTTTGGGGCTGAACAGCAAAGGAACGTTGATCAGAGACTGAACATTGGTAACCCCCTCGATTTCACCCAGATCATCAGTCAATGCCTTTAGGGTCGCCAGTGATTCGTCGGAAAATAAATCCATCCCTTTGGGTCTGTAGGTCACAACCAGAATATCGCTGCTGCCATAGCGCTGGTTCAGCTGGCGAAAAAAGTCGAGATCTTCATCGTACTCCAGAGTCAGGGAGTCCGCAGAGGCGTCGATCTTGAAATTGGGAAGACCCGCCACCATCGCCAGGGCAAGAACAAGAACAGTGATCATTGTCAGCAACGGGTGTTGCAGCACTGTTTTGTCATATATTGTCATCAGCAGCTTGGTCATGGCGACCCTCAATAGATTCAAAGTCGCCTATTATGCGGAAACTGTTTCAGCGAGGCCAGCAACCTGACAGCTTGCAGCTGCCGTTATTGCTGGCGACACCACCTTTAAGCCAATGGCAATCTATATATTGACCCATGACTGAAATGACCTATGCTATTTTTAAGCGGTAACGACCACAGCACCTATTACAACAACCCGGGATAACCACCATGAAATGCAATGTCGGCAAAACAGACAGAATCCTTCGCGTGATCGCGGGACTGGTCATTATCACTTTGGGCGTCATCTACCAAAGCTGGTGGGGTCTTCTCGGCGTTATTCCCCTGACAACGGCCACCCTGGGCTGGTGCCCCGCCTATATTCCCTTTGGCTTTTCCAGTTGCAGTACGAAGAAATAAACCAAGTACGGTTTTTTAAGCAAACTCTGATTAATGTCATTCCCGCACAGGCGCACTACTGTCCGGCATATTTCACGCCGTCATTCCTGCGTAGGAACGTCACCCTCGACCTGATCGGGGGCAGGAATCCTTAATCGAAACCAACTGAACACCAAGACATATGTGTGCAGTAGCCCAATAAAGCGGTAAATCAGCTGATTTTTCAACAATGTTAGCAGCCCTGAGAAACTACCCTGAAAATCTTCCTAGGTTCCTGCCTACGCAGGAACGACAGCTTTCGTTTAAGTCTCGAGGCGCTCAGAACCATTCAACCTCCTTACTATTTCAGACTTAAGGAAAGCAGCCTCTATTTATTCCGGACAGTAATGCGCGCAGGCGGGAATCTATAATTCGTTGATTTTTTTGGACTCCCGCCTGCGCGGGAGTGGCGAAAACAGAATTAATCAGAGCTTCCTTAATTATTGAAGACCGTTGCTGAAAGAACCTTGCATCACTCCCGACTCAGGGTTGGGAGTGGTTTTCCCCTGTGGTTTTTTACATCCCCGGCAGGTTTGGCATCGGCCAAAAGTCGAAATCTATTGTCATACCATCGTCGATAAAACTATTATGCTAATTTCGGCTCAATTCAAAGGCCACAGAAAGCGCGCCCCAACTTCGATGATATCTTTAATGGCCTCAAAAAAAACCCTGCCCGCCTGGGGCATACTGATTGCAGGCCTTGCCGCCACGGTCTTTTTTAGCGGGCACACTAAAGAGCGCCTGGAAAATACTGCGGTAAACGACTTTGCTTTTATCAGCGATCAAATCAGCATCAAAATTCGCGAGCGCCTGCAGTCCTACGAGTTGACCCTTCGCGGCGGCGCCGGGCTTTTTGCCGCCACGTCAGCGGTGGATCGCCAGCAATGGCGTACATTTGTCGAAAAAGTAGACGCAGACAACCTGGTTCCCGGCGTTCAGGGCATAGGCTTTGCACAGCTTATTCCTCACAATCAACTCGATACCCATATTGCCGCCGTCCGCGCCGAAGGCTTTCCCGATTACCGGATTAATCCTGAAGGGGATAGGGATTTTTATACAGCCATCGTTTATCTTGAGCCTTTTGCCGGACGCAATCTCCGCGCCTTTGGCTACGATATGTACTCCGAACCCGTGCGCAGACAGGCCATGGCGCAGGCCAGAGACAGTGGTCGCGCAAGCCTGTCGGGCAAGGTGATGCTGGTGCAAGAGACAGACACAGACATTCAGGCGGGAACCCTGATGTATGTACCCGTCTATCACAACAATGCCCCCCTGGACACCATTGAGCAGCGCCGCGCCGCATTGACTGGCTGGGTCTATAGCCCCTACCGGATGAAAAACCTGATGACCGGCATCCTTCGCGACTGGCAAAACGAGAAGGGCTGGCTGGTCGACTTGCATATATACGACGGCGACAACGCCGAGTCCGAGTCGCTCTTGTTTGATAGTGTTGCCGACGAACACCACAAGGCAAAGTCACCATTTTTTCAGCAACGGCTTATCGACTTCGGCGGTCGCCGCTGGTTGCTAACCTTTGATCGCCACCCCTCAGCACTCGCTGTGGACTACTCGGAATCCTGGTCTGAGTTCATTGGCGGAACCGCCGTCAGCCTGTTGCTGTTTGGGCTTTTGCTGTCATTGCTGAATACTCAACGCCGTGCCGAAGATATAGCCGCAAAATTGACAGCGGATATTCGCACCCAAAAAGATCGCCTCAAGGAAAGCGAGCTGCGCTGGAAATTTGCCATTGAAGGCTCTGGAGATGGCCTCTGGGACTGGAATGTCGCCGAGGGCACTGTCTTTTTCGCCACCAGATGGAAAGAGATGCTCGGCTTTGACGACGGCGACATCGGCAATTCCCTGGATGAATGGGAAACACGCATTCATCCCGAAGACAAAGCTGTCGTCATGTCGGCAGTTCAGGACTGCCTCGACGGCAAAACGCCCCTCTACAGCAGTGAACACCGGGTTCTGTGCAAGGATGGCAGCTACAAGTGGATTCTCGACCGGGGCATAGTGGTCAGCAGGGATAGCAACGGCAAACCTGTGCGTATGATCGGCACCCACAGCGATATAACAGAACAAAAACGCCTGGAAATTTCCCTGAAAAACAGTCGTGCGGAACTGGAAGAAGCCCAGCGGATTGCCAAGGTGGGCAGCTGGACACTAAACCCGCTGACCAATGAAGTGACCTGGTCTGCAGAACTCTATCGCATGATGGGTATTAATCCTGAGTCCGCTCCACCTGATTTTAGTGAGCACGACAAACTGATCCCCAAGGAAAGCCTCGACAAAACTGCGGCATTAATAGCCCAGGCTCTTGAAAACGGTCAGCCTTACCAGGTTGAAAGCGAATTTATGCGTCCTGATGGTTCCCATGGCTGGCTGTTTTCCCGAGGCGAGGTGGTGCGGAGCCCAGAAAGCAAGGCCATTATTGGTCTTCGCGGCATAACCATGGATATTACTGAGCGCAAACAGCACCAACTGCGTATTGAGGAATTGACCAACCTCTACGCCGCCCTGAGCGCCTGTAACTCGGCCATTGTCCGCTGCACCGATGAGGAGGCGTTGTTCGCTGAAATCTGCCGGGTTGTGGTTGACTCCGGCGGCATGAAAATGGCCTGGATTGGCATGGTGGATAGCGCCACCCATACCGTGACTCCGGTAACATCTTACGGCACCGGAACGGATTATCTCGACGGCATCGAAATTTCCATTGACGCCGACAACCCCCATGGCAGGGGGCCCACTGGCACTGCCATTCGCGAAAACCGCCCGTTCTGGCTGAACGACTTCGGCAACAGCCCCATTACCCAACCCTGGCAGCAAAAAGCCGGGCAGTTTGGCTGGCGATCATCAGCTTCTCTGCCAATTTCGCGAAACAATCAAGCCATCGGCGCCCTCACGTTTTACAGCAGCCAACGGAGCTGGGATAGCAAAGAAATACGCAAATTGCTCGAAGAAATGGCCGGGGACATCAGTTTTGCCCTCGACAAACTGCACAGCGAAACCGAGGCCAAGGCTCTGCAATCCGAATTGCTGGAAGCTGAACAGCGTTTCCGCAGCCTGGTGGAGCAGTCTATCGTCGGCGCCTATATCATTCAGGACAACCAAATTGTCTACGCCAACCCAAGGGCACTGCACATACTGGGCTACAGCGATGACGACGACCTGACCGGCGTGGCGCCTCTGGAGATGATCGCCGCCAAAGACAGCGAACTCTTTGCCACAGAAATCAAAAAGCTGGAGCGGCGAGAGATCAACAAACTGGAGCTGGTGTTCAGCGCCATACGCAAGGATGGCGCCACCATTGATGTCAGCACCAACAGCGCCATAGCAACCTATGATTCGCGACCGGCGATTATCGGGTTGTTGCAGGACATGTCGGATCGCAAGGTCGCCGAAGATCAGATCAGGCGCTACACTAAGCAACTGGAACACACCTTTATTCAAACGGTAGGACTTGCCACTACCCTTAGCCAGATGCGCGACCCCTACACCGCTGGGCATGAGCAACGGGTGGCGGAGATAGCCGTGGCCATTGGCCGCGAAATGGATCTGAGTGAAGACCGCCTCGAGGGCTTGAGGGTGGGTGGCTATCTCCACGACGTTGGCAAAATGTCGGTGCCAGTGGAAATTCTCACCAAGCCGACAAAGCTCAGCACCAACGAATATCTGTTGATCAAGGAGCACGCTCAAGCGGGCTACAATGTGCTCAAGAATGTCGATTTCCCCTGGCCAGTGGCGCTTATTGCCCTTCAGCACCACGAGCGCATCGATGGCAGCGGCTATCCTCAAGGACTCAAAGGCGACGAGATTATTCTCGAAGCCCGAATTACCGCAGTGGCGGACGTGGTCGAATCCATGGCTTCACACCGTCCCTACAGAGCCGCATTAGGATTAGATAAGGCACTGGAAGAAATTGAACGGGGACGGGGCACGGACTACGACGCCGAGGTTGTGTCTGCATGCCTGCGCCTGTTCCGCGAAAAGGGTTATGTTCCGCCGGGCGATAATTAAAATCCTGGCGGCTGACTAGAATTACTTGGTGCCGAGACTCGCCTGAATGCGCCTGGTGTTGAGCCAACCGATGAATGACAACAGCGACAACCCTGTGCCAATGAGCACAATACCGCCAATCTCCGCGGCTTTGAACTCTTCGCCAAAAACAAGACGCGAAGAGAGAATAGCGACAACGGGAATACCCAGTACCGACAAACTGGCTTCCCAGGCGGGCACCCGATCGAGAATATAAAGCCACAACCACCAGGCAATCGCCATGGTAATCAGCGACATGTAGAGAACAATGGCCACATAGGACAGCGTCCAGTTGGTATCGGATTCAGTCACAAGCCAACTCAATGGCGGCATGACAACAGCAGCAACAATAAACTGCCAGGTGACCAGCACCAGGGAATCCACGGTCTTGGTGGTTTGCAAACGCTTGGTAAGAATGGTTCCCGCCGCCCAGCAAAGGGCGGAGGCAATGGAGAGAAATTCGCTGAACAGACTCACATGGGGCTGCCAGGGGGCGATAATCAACAGCAACCCCGTAAAGGTACAAATTGCCGCCAGCCACTGGCTGCCATAAATACGCTCCCCCAGAATGGGCCAGGCCATCAGCAGGGTCCAGATCGGCATGGTAAAAACCAGCACGGCGGTCTTACCTGCACCCGCCTCCACCATCGCCCAGGTTTGCAACACCATGAACCCGGCCTGCAACAAGCCGATGGCAAAGGTGGTTCCAGGGGCTTTAAGCCTCAGGGAGCGCCCCATCAACCGCACCACAATCAACAAGGCCAGGGCGCCGCCAATGCTGCGATGGGCGGTAAATGCAAAGGGTGATGTATAAATTAAGCCGAGCTTGGTCACCACCCAACTGAAACCCCAGATCAGCGTTAAGGCAATGAGCGCCATCAACGGCAGCAAACGAACCAATAGCGGTGGTAAAAAACTGGGCGGCAAATCAATGATCCTTACAAAAGAGGGCTTGAGTATCGCCACAATCTGGATAACCGAGAAAAAGATTTCTGAATCTTATTCTTGTTCGAAGAGGGCGGCTGACCCAGGGCAATGTAGCCCAGCTGTTGGCGAACTGCAAGATTGAACCTGTTCGCCCTGACCCGTTTGCGGGTTAGAGGTTAACCATAAAATAAACCGCAATTGCGGCGACTGCAAAGGTTGCCAGCGCTTTCCACCAGGGAGCAAAAACCGCGCCCCGGGCTTTTTCCAACTCAGCAGCAACAGGCTTTTTGCCTGTCACCATGGCTTTTATCAAGTTTTGACCGCGGAGAAGATAATAAAACACTGCCACAATATGAAGCAGAATTAACAGCTGTAAAAATCCAAAAATCTGTTGGTGGAGTCTCGAGAGAAGTTCAGATGTCTCTGAAGACACCAAAGGAACAAGGGGGCCTTCAAAGAAAAAATCATCTGCCGAAAATAGCCCGGTAACAACCTGAGCAGCCAGAAGTGCCAGCAAGGCGACCACCATTAGGGCACCCACCGGATTATGCCCCCGGGTTTCAGGAACCCGGCCTTTAAACAAAGCAAAAATTTCCGCTTTTATGGCCGGAACGCCGCGCACAAAACTGGCAAATCTGGCGGTGGTGGAGCCCCAAAACCCCCATAAAATGCGAAACAGTACGAGAATGAGCACCGCCTGGCCGAGAAATGCGTGAACATCCATATTGGTGATGTAAAGGGATGTCTTGCCAAAGAGGCGCTCTGGCACCGCCAGGCTAATATCCAGGCCACCGAATTCGCCACTAATCCACGACAGGGTTACCAGGATCACCAGCCCCCAATGAAAAAGGCGCACAGGCAAATCCCAGACCCGCTGAGGTGAAGAGGGTTTCACGGTTTAGACTCCAAACCTGGATGCAATCAGCGCCGAGAAATTAGCACTAGTGCTCTTTAACAAAATCGTCGTGACAGCCCTTGCAGGATTTGCCCACATCCCCCAAGGCTGCGCCAATGGCTGCCTGATCACCGTCGGCTGCAGCTGCGGCAAGCGCTTTGGCGGTTTTCTCCAGATTGAGCGCCGCCTTTTCAAAGGTTGGCCAGTCTTTCCAGATGTCTGGCAGAGCTTCACTTTTATCGGTCATCGCCTCGGTTTTAAACACAGGGATAACGTGGGGCGCAGCCGCAGCCAGTCCATTGGCGTGATAAGCAAGATCCCCGGCGAAAGGCACCTCCCCTTTGACAATGGCCACCAGAGATCCCATATGGCCACCGAGCACCGACATCTGGTTTTGGCGGTACTCAACGCTTTCCTTGTCACCGGCATTTGCCATACCCGCCACCAGCGCGAAGGAAGCGACTGCCACAGAAGCCATTGTCAGAAATTTGCCGGGCAGTGCCGGCTGTCCAAACGCTATACGCAATTTCATCAGTGTCCATCCTTAAAAAGGCTGTAAAAATTCAAGTACAGATATTACCCGGCGGCGTCCGCCAGCACAGCCACTTTACACAGATTTACGCCGGGACTAAATCCTGGCGCTACCTCGCCCCCCTGTGGTTTACTTTAACGCCATACACATTAGGGACGAAATAGCCATGTGGGAACTTGCCGGAATGGTTGTTCTGGTCGCCATGCTGACAGGTATTGTGCTCGGCTGGGTCGCCTATTTTCGAGTCAGATCACTGGAGCAACAGCTCAGGGAATTAAAACGGCGGCTTGACCACAGCGATACCATCAAAGCAGAAACCCTCACTGCCAGCCCGCAACAGAGCCAGGTTAGCCCGTCCCAAGCTGGCCACCAGAGTATGCAGGCGGAGTTTGCCACACCGCCGAACGCCCCGGACATCTTCCCTGAACTGCCTGACCTGGACGCTAGCTCACCAAGCATAGGCTCATCGCAGTCCGCCGATAATTCAACCTTATCAACCGACACGCCATCCACCGCCATTCTGCCCGGATTATTTGGCCAGTGGCGCAGCCAGTGGATGATCTGGCTGGGAGGATTGTGCGTCGCCCTCGCCGGCATTTTTATGGTGCGTTACAGCATCGACCAAGGGCTGCTAAGCCCCGCCGCCAGAATTGGCCTGGCGCTGGCAACGGGGATCGGCTTTCACATGGTTGCCGAGTGGCTGCGCCGGACACGGGGCGGCCACGCCGCCTTCGCCGCACTCGCGGGTGGCGCCAGCATTACCCTTTACGGGGCCTTGCTCGCGGGCTTGCACCTCTACCAATTATTCAACGCCAATCTGGTGTTCATTCTGCTGGCACTGGTATCTCTGGCGACCATGGTGCTGGCATTGCGCCAGGGGTCGGTTCTGGCAGCCATTGGCATTTTAGGTGGTTATGTGGTGCCCGTACTGGTCTCCACTGGCAGTGGAAATATGGTTGCCGCCATGCTTTACGGGCTGATTATTTTTGCCGCAGGCCTGGTGTTAATCCGCTACGTTTTTCGCCAGTGGCTATTGTGGGGGTTAATCGCCGGCATTGT
>JBFXIU010000074.1:0-14827 GCA_050175615.1 Porticoccaceae bacterium
GGCAGATGCATCTGGGCATCCATAAATGCCGTTTGCCAGGGGTGCAAACAAAAGCCTATATGGATTTCGATGCTGCTGTGGCAGACACCGAGATTGGGTCTGGCAAGGACATAAGTCGAGCCACTGATGCCTTCTTCGGGAACTGAAAAAAACAAAAACGTTGTTTCGGTCCACGTCCAGTCGTCTTTGGGACTTTCATGAAAAGAAAAGACATTTTTTTCGATCATTTTATTGCTCCTGAGAAAACAGCGGTAAAAATCCTGGGCTGAAAAGACATGCTTTTTAGAAATTACAAAGAAATTAATTTTGTTGTCGTCATGATTGGTGCATTTTGATCATTGCAACAAACGTGGTACGACATCCTATCGTCAGTGTCAGGTTTAACGTCATGCCTCTTAGGTAGGCATGACGTTCCCTGATGGCAGAGTTTGTGCCTTTAGAAGTGGTAACCGACGGTTACCCCAGCAGTGCGAGGGTCGTTAAAGTTGTCCTGGCCTGTACCCAGGTCAGTGACTTCAATTCGATACAGTGGCACCAACTTGTCAGTCAGATTTTTCACCCAAAAACGAGCGAATAGTTTTTCATCTTCCCGAGTATAGGTCATGTTAGTGTTGTAGAGGGAATAGCTGGGCAGTGTTGCAGCGGTCTGGTTAAGTACATCACCATAGCGCTGGCCGACATAATTGCCATCGAGCTGTATGGAAAGATACCCGGTGGGTATTGCCCATTCATAGCGGATGACGGCGTTGGCGGTGAGGTGCGGGGCTTCGCCCATTTCGTTTTCCATCACAGTGCCCGCTCTAACCACATCTTCAACTCGGGTTTCAAGGAAGCTGGAGCCGATAATAATATCAAGTCCTTCAACAGGGTTGGCAAACAACTCAACTTCAGCACCTAAAATATAGGCTTCGCGGTTTTCAAAGAAAATCCCTAAGTCTTCAAAACTTGAGGCTTGATAGTCTTGGTAATCATAGTAAAACGTGGCCATATTGATCCTGGATCTACCGTCCAGAAAGGCCAGCTTGGCGCCGAGTTCATAGGCGTGGAGCACTTCCTGTTCATAAGGATAGCTCTCCGGTGCAAGCCCCAGGGGCACAACGCCATTATTGAAGCCGCCAGCTTTCAGACCCCGGCGGAACGAGGCGTAGTAGAGAGAATCGTCGTTAGGCTGCCAGTTGAGCTGAAGGGTGCCGCTAAAGCCGTCCTCGTCAATTTCGGTAAAGTCGGGTGCGGTGCTGTCGTTAAAAATATTGGATTGCAGGTTTTGCAGAGACACAATATTCGGAGCAAAAAAATCCGAAACGCCATCAAAGTCAACATCGTCTACCAGGGCAAAATCCTGGAAATTTTCCTGGGAAAACGACTTTTTGTCGTTTGAAGCGCGGACACCGGCAATTAGGGTGAGGGTTTCTGTAAGGTGGTAATCGATCTGGCCAAAGACGGCGTAGGATTCCACATCGATATCATAGTTGGCGCCCTGCAAAACACCGCCATTGGGAACGTTGGGGTCAAGCAGGCCATTAAACGCGTTGAGCCTGTAAAGACCAGCGGCGTCCTGGTTGAGATAATAGGCGCCCAGAGTCCAGTTGAACTTTTCGGTGTCGCCATTGAGGCGGAACTCCTGAGTATAGTGCTCGGATTCATAGGCGCCATGGTAGTTGCAGAGACTATCCGCTGAAGCGTCGCAGTCTTCGGTAATAGACAGGTTTTGATCCATAAAGCCGGTGATGGAGGTGAAGGTAACCTGGTCACCTTCCCAGACATTTTTCAGCAGATAGTGATCCACTTCATTGTTGGCCCAGTCGGCGGAATTGTGGCTGACACGCAGGGGGTCGGCATCCTTGGGGGTGCCCAGCGGGTTGGTGGGTGCAAAGACAATATCGTCGCCCTGTTTCATCATCGGGTTGAGGTTATCGCCGGGAATGTTGCCTTCCGCCTGGCCGGATTCAGCTTTGAAAAGTATTTCCCAGCGATCCGTGGCCTGGTATTTGATCTGGCCGCGATAGGCGTCGAAGTTGGATTCGTGAATATCATTTCTGCCGGGATATTCATTTTTTACAAAGGGATCGTGCTGGTCAATCAAGCCGGAAAAGCGCACTTTGAGCTTGTCTGTGACCGGCAGGTTGAGCATGGCTTCAGACTGCACTGTGCCGCGGCTGCCCAATGTACCCTCAAGATAGGCGCCAAACTCATCCTCTGGCTCCTGGGTGGTGAACTGGAAGGCGCCGCCGGTGGCGTTGCGGCCAAACAGAGTTCCCTGAGGGCCTTTGATAATTTCGGTGGATTTCATATCAAACAATGAAAAGTCAACGGTGCTGTTGGTGATCAGATAAAAGTCGTCGACAAAAGCTGCCACAGGGGATTCAGACCCATTGTTCAGATCCGCCGAACCTACGCCGCGAATAAACAAATTGGTGATAAGTCCGCGGCCGACAAAGTGGCGGCGCATCTCAACGTTGGGGGACTGAATGGCGACATCGCCGGCATTGGTGAAATTGAGAGCTTTCATTTGATCTGCCGAGAAAGCGGTGATGGCAATACCGACATCATCAGCGCTCTGCTCCCGCTTTTGCGCGGTCACAGTCACCTCTTCCAGTATTGAACTGGCTCTTTGCTGCGCATGAACAGCTTGCGACATCAGGCCAGAGGCTGTCGCGATACTGATGGCTGTAGCCAGGTTTAAAATTGAAGATTTGCTTTTAACGCCTGTTGAGTACGTCATTACCCCTCCCGAGAGATAGCTTCAAGTGATTGATTTTTTTATTAAAAAGCGCTTTTCCAGGCATTTAGAGTTCGTAATGTTTGTCCCTGGCCGCATGAATTGGCGCCCCAACTTTTGGCAGTTGGTTTGCGCGCCACTTGCGCTTTTGCCCAAGTTTAGAATCCTGACAAAAATAGATCAACTGTTATATACAAAATTGATCAAATATATTTTTGACATTTTGCCTCCCAGGGTCGCCCGGCGGCGGCGCACCCCCGCCAACTCGGGGGCGTCCGCAACAACCCAATGATTATTAACTTTTTGATTTTTCTTTATTTTATCTATTTTTTATAGCAACCAAACCGTCTTTTTCGTCGCATACAAGCAATGCTAACCAAGCATTCGTAGCATGTTTTTATTAGAGCACATGTTTTTTATTTATAGATCTATCGTTATAGTTTAATTGCGGCGACCCCTTTTGCCGGACTTGGCTTCGGGTGGAATTGCCATGCATTAGCCTGGGGTCGATTAAATTCCCGCCAAACGAGTGTGCTGCCACTGAAAGTAGTGTTGTTGGGTGCCGGGAGGGGAAAGAGAGGAAAAGAGCGGGGCTTAGCGATTGCCCAATAGCAGCGCCGCGGCATCCAGCAGCTGGACTCTGCTGTCCTGTTCCGCTGCCGATAATGCTTCGTTCAAGATGGCCTGACCTTTGATCCAGACACCAAACGCCGTCGCCGTTGGCCTATCCAGAGTAATGGCGTCTGGCCAGATGGATTTACTGGCCCTGAATGAACCCGAACCCTCAAAATTGCGCAGGTGATCAACAATGGGCAGTAACTCGAGTCTCTGCCGAGCCAGCAGTGAAACTTCTCCGGTAATTCTGGCGACATTAATGTAAAAGCCGGCGCGCTTTACTTTTGTGCGCGGGTGGGTGATGAGAAGACTGAGCACTGCCGACCATTCCGCCACGTTTTTTTGTTTTTGACCACCAGCAATAGCGGGGTTCACTTCATTGGGAATATTAATCAGTAGCGCCCGCCAGATTGCCTCATTGACAAACGTATCGAGATTGCCAAAGTGGTAAGCAATCATCGAAGAAGAGGTTTTGGCCTCTTTGGCAATTTTGCGCTGATTGAGAGAGCCGATCCCCTTGCTGACAATGTGTTTGGCCGCCAAATCGAGCAAGCGGTGGCTGAGCTCGTTGCGATCCGGTTGCGTGGGCACCTGAAAGCGCGGTGACCCCTGCCCCAACCACTCGCTGATATCGCAGTGATAATCAGACAGCTGAACGCCAAACCCTTTTGCCGTCAGGGCGCGAGTGGTCTCTCTGAGCAGCAGTCGATACTCGGGATGACCGATCAGTGAATAGGCATAAACTTCTTCCATCGAGCAATACGCAGAGAGAATGGGCGCCAGTGCCGGGTCGCAGGCGCTCTGGCTTAACTTGGCCTGCCAAAACTCCACCCGTAATGAATGCCACTGGCTAATGTACAGAGGCGCACTGACAAGTTGTTGAGACTTAAAAAGTATTTCCGTCCAAAAGCGGGCGCACACGGACTCGGCGCGGAGCTCAACATAGGATGCGACAAGATCCGCAAAACTGAGATGATGGAAGGCGACGGCGTCGGTGTGACTGCTGAAGTCATCGTGGAACTTTTTTTCGCCAGATAGCGCCTTTTCCAGAGCGGCAGCAATGAGCTCTTCTTTGCCACCAAAGTTTTGAAACACGACACCGGTTGAGCAGCCCGCAGCTGCGGATACATTGCGCAAAGACAGGCTCTCCAGCCCCTGGATCGAGATGGCTTTGATGGTTTCAGTAACCAGTGCGTCCCGCAATCTGTGTTTTTCGCTCATGGGTTTCTTTGGAATCTGGCTTGTTGTCGGCATTCTGGGGATCTCCGGGCTTATTCGAGGGTCCCGACACCCAGGTTTAATTGCCGTGATCTTTGGACGGCGTATATACGGGCAATTCGCAAATCACCGCAACGACTTTTGTGCACCAATTGCTTCTGGAATCAATTAATCTGCGTTTTCTCAACGCGGCAATCTGGCTTCGGCAAGCATCTGCTGCTGGACGCCTTCTCCGCTCCATGCCGTTGGGGAAATTGTAAACTATGCCTTTACCGTCGAAGCTATAATAGCCTTTTTCCAGAACAGGATCATAGTGTCGGTATTATAGTGCCTGCACAGTACCCCTACAGAGAATCAACCTTCTTGCGGTTAATCTCCCTGTATCGCAGCATCGAGCGCTCACTCAGAAGACAATCTCCCAAAAATGACCGGAGCACACCCATGACCGTCAATGTCCACGACCCAAAAACCTCTCAGATGAAGCCCCCTGAACCGGGGTTTTCCCTGTTCAATCTCGGTTTTCGCCCCTTTTTTCTCCTCTCGGGTATTTTTGCCGTACTCAGCATGGGACTCTGGGCGTTGATTTATCCCGGCATTCTCGCCTTTGATCACGGCCAGCTTACGCCCTTTCAATGGCATGGCCACGAAATGATTTTTGGCTATACCACAGCAGTTATTGCCGGATTTTTGCTGACCTCCGTAAAAACCTGGACGGGGCAGCAAACTGCTGCGGGCAAGCAGTTGGGGCTTATTGTGGTGTTCTGGCTGGTTGCTCGACTATGCTTCGCCATCGGCGGTGATGCGCTGTTGATTGGCGCACTGTTCAACATGGCTTTTTTGCTCACTTTTGTGGTCAATATCGGTGAAAAAATTGTCCGGGTTCGCCAGTGGCGCCAGGCGGGCATTATGGTGGTGGTAAGCCTGCTCACACTGGGGGAGCTGGGGTTTGTTATCGGCCTTATTCAGCAAAATCAGTTGCTGTTATCGAAAGCGCTCTACGCTGCATTTTACCTGGTGATCATGCTTATTCTGATTATGGGACGGCGGGTGGTGCCGTTTTTTATTGAGCGTGGCGTCGGTTATCCGCTGACGCTCAAACAATCAGGGTTTCTTGACCGCGCAGTCATTGGCGGTTTTGTCGCCTATGCTGTCTGCAGTCTTGCCAATGTCAATTTCCAATTGATCGCGGCATTGGCGGCATGGGTTTTTGTCTGCCAAACCCTGCGTTTAATCAACTGGTATAGCGGGGGAATGTGGAAAAAACCCCTTTTGTGGAGCCTCTATATCGCGCTGCTGGTCATTGATCTCGGCTTTCTGATGGCCGCGCTTACCCCCTGGGTGTCGATCTCCAGCTACCTGATTCTCCATGCCTTCGCGGTCGGCGGCATCGGTTTTATTACTTTATCGATGATGTCCCGCGTGGCGCTGGGACATACCGGGCGCAGTGTTCATGAAGCGCCCGCGCTGGTAAGGGTGTCGCTGTTGCTGATGGTGATTGCCATTGTCGCCAGAGTCATTCTGCCGCTGTTTTGGCCGGCAAATTATGGCCTTTGGGTTGGCGTTGCCCAGGCGGCCTGGATAAGCGCCTTTGCACTTTTTATTGTGGTTTATGCGCCAATTCTGACCAAGCCCAGAGTTGACAGCCAGCCCGGCTGAAATGTATTGCCACAGAATTTTGTTGTGGCTGCGGCAGCCGCGCCCAAGGTGGCAGGGCGGGCAAAGTCTGTTATGGTGGAGGCCAACCAAAAGGCACTGAATCCAGCGCTGAAAATCGATTATTGCTGTTGAGGTGATAATCACTATCAAGGATGTTCGCTATGAATAAGAATCCCTGGCAGGATTCATCCGCTGCCCGCAGTATCCCGGATGACTTTGCCCAGCTGCTGAAAAAACTCCCCTCCGGGCAACCGCTGATCTTGCTGCCGCTAATTCTTGTGGTGGTTTGGGGAATACTGTCTTCCTTTTATACCGTCCAGCCGGAAGAACAGGCGGTGGTTAAACGTTTTGGCGCGGTGGTGACCATCACCGACCCGGGCCTGCACTTCAAGTTGCCCTTTGGCATCGACCAGGTGCAACGGGTGGCCTCGGCTCGCGTACTGAAACAGGAGTTCGGCTTTCGCACCCAGGGAGAAGTTGACAACCGCACCAGCTATTCCAAAGGGGATTTCGGCGGCGAGTCGCTGATGCTGACGGGCGACCTCAATGTGATTGATGTCGAGTGGGTGGTGCAGTACCGCATTCAGGATCCCATCAAATACCTTTATCAATTGCGCGACCCGGATCGCACCCTGCGCGACATTGCCGAATCGGTCATGCGCCGGGTGGTGGGCAACCGCCTCGGCTCTGAAGTGCTCACCGTGGGTCGAGTCGAAATCGCCCAGGGCGCCCGGGATGAAATCCAGAACATCATGGACTTGTACGACTCCGGCATTCACATAATCACCGTCGAATTGCAGGATGTAGTGCCACCGGTTGCCGTGCGCCCCGCCTTCAACGAGGTGAACGAGGCGCGCCAGGAACGGGAGCGGATGATCAATGAGGCCACCAAGCGCGCCAATCAGCAGATTCCCCGCGCCGAGGGCGAAGCCCAGCGCTTAATTTCCGAAGCCGAAGGTTACGCCACCGCCAGGGTCAACCGTGCCTTTGGCGAGACCGCCCGTTTCAGCGCCATGCTCGACGAATACAAATCGGTGCCGGAAGTCACCCGCGCCCGCCTCTATCTTGAAACCATGGCGGAGATTCTTCCCGGCGTTGGCCAGGTTCTGATGGTTCAGGACGACCAGGTGGGACCATTACCGCTGATGAATATTCGCGATGGTCGCGACAAGGCAAGCAAAAAAGCCGCGAAGGGAGAGAACAAATGAAAGCATCCATAACCTTTATAGTGGCGGTGGTGGTGGCCTTTACCCTTTATTCTTCCGCCTTTGTCGTCGACGAGGCCGAGCAGGCGATCATTGTCCAATTTGGCGAACCCCAGGGGGATGTTATCAGCGAGCCCGGCCTGCACTGGAAGCTGCCCTTTATTCAAGAAGTTCGCCGCTACGACAAGCGCCTGCTGATCTGGGACGGCGACGTCACTCAAATCCCCACCCTGGGACGGGAATTTATTCAGGTGGACACCACCGCCCGCTGGCGCATTATTGATCCATTGCAGTTTTTGCGCAGCGTGCGCGATGAACGCGGTGGCCGCACCCGCCTCGACGACATTATCGACTCTGTGGTTCGGGACATTATTTCCGGCACCGAACTGGAGGAAATTGTCCGCTCCGGCGACTGGGATGTGGATGTGGAGGAACTGGACGAAATCGAGCAGGAGCGGGAAGACGTGGCACTCACCAAACGCCCCAAACTGGGTCGGGAAAAACTCGAATCACAAATACTCGCCAGTGCGTCGCGGCTGATGCCGGAGCTGGGTATTGAACTCAGGGATGTGCGCATCAAACGCATCAACTACATCGACTCGGTGCGCCGCCAGGTAGAAAACCGCATGATCTCCGAACGCCAGGCCATTGCCGAGCGCTTCCGCGCCGAAGGCCAGGGACGCAGCCTCGAAATCACCGGTGAAATGGAGCGCGAACTGCGCCGCATTAACTCCGAGGCGGCGCGCGAAGCGGAAGAAATTCGCGGTAAAGCCGATGCCGAGGCAATCCGTATCTACGGTGACGCCTTTGGCGCCGATCCTGAGTTTTACGCCTTTATCCGCACCCTGGAAACCTACAAGGCGCTGGGCAATAACGCCACTTTGATGATTCGTGCTGACTCTGATTTCTTCCGCTATCTTGAAAATATCGACAGGTAGACCATCCCACATTGGGTCGCCTGCGTGGGTCTTCGCCTTGAATCTGGGGGATGGCTGGCCTAGGCTTAGTGTTCAGGAGTGACTCAGGCACCCTTCCAGCGCGAGACCCTGGGGTATATCGCTGCAAATCTTGCGACAGATAATCATCACCATGACAAGAGAGGAATCAGCAATGAAAAAAATGCTACTGGCATCGTCGCTTTTACTCGCCGCCAATGGCGCCTGGGCGTGGAGCGCCATGCACCTGGGCGGCCAGAACTGGGCGATCATCTGTGCCAACGGTACTTCCCACAGTTATAGCGGCAGTTCTGCGGGGCTGGATATCGTCGGCCCGGCATTGTGCCCCGGCGGCATGGCGGATCCCGGAGATCCCCTGGCAGAGCCGGTGTGGACAGTGGATAAGGTTAAACGGGAGCTGCTTAACGCCAAACCTGGCGCCAGGCCAGCAAAGGAACTGGACAAAGCAACGCCGAAATTGATGGAGTAGCTGCACTGGCGCCCTGCCCACAGCAGGTATCCTGCCCGAGGCCGGCAGGGCGCCACATCGACCACGGAAGGTTAAGCGTGAAGAAAGCAGAAAAACGGTGGAATAATCTTGAAAATAAGGGTGTTGAGACCTGAGGGTCTGTTAACCAGAAGGTTCCGCCGTGACAGAATGCTTCCGGACTTCGATCTAATTTGCATCCGTTAAACATCACAAAGTGGAAGCCGATTTCAGCGGCGGCAACATCACCAGTAACGGCGGTATTCCGCGTCTTTCCAGACAGATCGACCGGCAGATGGGCTTGCCCAGGCGGTGCAACGCCATAGCGGATAGCCGCCGTCAGGCCAGCTGCGACCCTTACTGAAGCTTTAGTTGAAGCCTGGCCTGCGCCCAGGACTCATTTCAGGCCTGTTACCCGTCGCATCCACCCACGGATGGATCGTCCCCCGCTTCCCACGAGGACTTGCCGGCACACTTTCCAGAATCGATCAGTTTCTTGCAGTCCAGCATACCCTTGCACTCACAGGAAGTGGTGCCGGTGTCGTACTCGGTGCATTTCCACTCATGGGAGCCGCCGTCCGGCGCGGCAAACATCTTCTGTTTGGGTGTGGAGCGCTCGGCGCGCATAACCTGCAGGGCAGGTTCAACGGCCTTTGTTGCGGCCTTCGCGGGCGCGCGGGTCGTTTCCGCGTAGCTTGTCACGGGGATGGTGCCAACAATAGAGAGGGAGAGTGTCAGGATGGCCAGGGCGCTGGCCGCCAGGAATTTGTTCATATGAGCCTCCAGTCCGGCCACCGGTGGTTGGTTGGGGTCGGTCATCGAAGTGTAGACCCTGTGGTCAAAAATCACATGGCAAATCGCACTTCAACGCTGTCTCCGCCAGCGACGCCTGTTTTCCTTACAGTTTGCCTCGCAGTCAACGTCCCGCGGGATCTGGATCGTGGCGAACCTCACCACCGAACAAAATGTGGCGTTTGCCCTGTTGATGGCGACGATATTCAGCTTGCCAAGCCTGAAACATATCCTGAGTAACGGACATTGGCGGCGCCTGCCATTACTCATGCTGATCCTGGGTTTTTTGATTGCCGGTTTGTGGCAGGCGAGAAGTTGGCTCCCCCGCTTTCTTGCGTATCGCCACTATCGCCGTGGTGCTGGAGGCTGACCGCGAAGCATATCAACGAGGTAATAGCGTAGAGGTTGTCAACACCACAGAATTGACGTGGGATGGCCTGTATGCCTGGGCTTAGGTGCGCGCGCCGAGAGGGTTGGAAGAACACATTCACCACATTTGGCCGCACAATGGCGTAGAGATGGATCGCGTTATCCTGGATATTCGCGGCCGCCGCGAGGAAGGTTCCGCGCCTGGACGCACAAACTTAATTTTCCTCCGGATTCCCGTGGTCGTTGGCAGGTGCACGTAGTGACGGATTCTGGCCAGTTAATGGGTATGACCAATTGTGGTTCAGGATTAAAAATGTTGTGCATATTTGCTGGTTGCTACCTGTAGACTGTATATAAAATCAAACTTCTATAAAATAAGCGCCACCTCTTTGTGGCACAAATTTGCTGAAAGAGGCAATGAGAACATTATGAGCTACCTAAGTTATATTAGTGATGAAACCCTGCTATCGCTCGTCAAAAATGTCCTGGATATTGGCCGTAAGCGCAAAGCGGAGGCTGAGCAAAGTTTTGCCAAGAATGTCATTGACCCATTCGCGGCTTTATTCGAGTCAGCTGCTTTTGATGTAGACCATCAGACCTGGAAGGATTCCGAGATCATTCGGCAGTGTCAAAAAACCCTGCAAAACCATATCGGGGATCTGCACCAGAAAATCCTGGGCAGTGTCGCGAGCTGGGAAGACAAAGGTAAAGGCTCGGTTGTCGACCTGGTTTGCCAGAAGCAAAAAATTATCGCTGAGGTCAAAAACAAATATAACACCGTCAGCGGTGGCAAGCTGGCGGATCAATATTACTCACTGGAAAGATTGATTGAACCCAAAACCAGTGTCTATAAAGGCTTTACCGCCTATTTTGTTGCCATTATTCCCAAAAGCCCTGCCAGGTATGATCGGCCGTTTCATCCATCCGACAAGGATAAAGGCAAAAGATGCCAACGAAATGAGTCCATTCGGGAAATAGACGGCGCCAGTTTTTACAGCCTGGTAACCGGTGAAGAAAACGCCCTTGAAAATTTATATCGGGTATTGCCAAAGATCATTGAAAAAATATTTGCGGAAGGCGGCAAAAGACATTACCGTCTTGCCGATAAATCTGCATTCTATGCCTATTTCGATGCCGCCTTCAAAAAATAACCATGACTAATGTTTGATTTTTTAACTGTTTTTATGTACAGTACATTTCATTGTCCGCATTTCAAATGAGAATCGCCCATGTCGCCAGAATTTTATACCATTGCACAGGTCGCCGATATTCTCAGCATTTCCAAAGAAACCTTAAGACGATGGGATAACAACGGCACTTTGGTTCCCCAACGCCACCCTGAAAACAATTACCGTGTCTATCATCGCTCCCAGCTTGAACATTTAGAACAGGCTCAGTTGCTGTTCAGCAGCAACTGGGAAAAAGAACTCACCATAAAACCCAAACGGCGCTATAAGTCTGTCGAACTCTTTGCTGGCGCAGGTGGCCTGGCTGTGGGAATGGAAAAAGCCGGGTTTGATGGCGTACTGTTTAATGAAATTGACAGACATGCCTGCAATACGTTGAGGTTTAACCGCCCCAACTGGAATGTGGTTGAAGGGGATATCTCACACCTGGATTTTTCAAAGTTCCACAACCAGATCGATATTCTGTCAGGGGGGTTTCCCTGCCAGGCATTTTCCTACGCAGGCAAAAAGCTCGGGTTTGAGGATACCAGGGGAACACTGTTTTTTGAATTTGCCCGTGCAGTCAAAGAGACCAACCCAAAAGTGATCGTGGCGGAAAATGTCCGTGGCCTTTTAAAGCATGAAAATGGCAAAACCATCAAAGCCATAACGGATGTCATTGACGAGCTGGGCTACGAATTGGTTGAACCCCGGGTATTGAAAGCGGTGTTTTATCAGGTTCCCCAGAAGCGGGAACGCCTTTTTTTAATTGGCATAAGAAAGGATCTGTCGCCAAAAGTCTCTTTCAAATGGCCTTCGCCTTACACCAGAATCATGACCATGCGGGATGCGCTCAAGGCTGGCGAGCTTTATGACACCGATGTCCCAGTTTCAAGTGGGCAAAAATACCCTGCCCGCAAAAAAGAAATATTATCCATGGTGCCACAAGGGGGCTATTGGCGGGATCTGCCCGACGAGATTCAAAGAGAATACATGAAAAACAGCTATTTTCTCGGTGGCGGCAAAACCGGAATGGCGCGAAGGTTAGCCTGGGATGAGCCCAGTTTGACGCTGACCTGCGCGCCCGCCCAGAAACAAACCGAACGCTGCCACCCGGAAGAAACCCGTCCTTTAACGGTCAGAGAGTATGCCAGAATCCAGACGTTTCCCGATGATTGGGCATTTTCCGGCCCGCTAACGGCGCAATATAAACAGATAGGCAATGCGGTTCCTGTCAACCTGGCCTATGCTGTTGGCCGCGCATTGGTTGCACTATTAAATGATCTGGAAAGCAGTGCCCGCTCGGCTAAAGTGAAGGAAAAACAAGCTGGGGCTTAATTTCAATGTTTCGAAAAATAATTTTATTTTGCTATCTATTGACTTGTTATAATTAATTTTAAATATAATCGACTCTGCCCTATTCTAACTCCTGTCGCAACAACCTAACCCCCCGACAGACAGGAGTTACCCATGTCACAAGCAATCAATACCGAGATCAAACCCTTTAAAGCCCAGGCGTTCAAGCAGGGGCAATTTGTTGAAGTTACCGATGCCGATACCAAGGGCAAGTGGGCGGTGTTTTTCTTTTACCCCGCTGACTTTACCTTTGTCTGCCCCACGGAGCTTGGCGATGTCGCCGATCATTACCAAGAGCTGCAGCAGATGGGTGTGGAAGTGTATTCGGTGTCCACGGATACCCATTTCACCCACAAGGCCTGGCACGATGCCTCTGACACCATCGCCAAAATCCAGTACACCATGGTGGGCGACCCCACCGGCACTATCACCAGGAATTTTGGCGTCATGCGTGAAGATCAGGGTTTGGCGGATCGCGCCACCTTTATTGTCGATCCCCAGGGCATTATTCAGGCATCGGAAGTCACCGCCGAAGGTATTGGCCGCAACGCCGAAGACCTGATGCGCAAGCTGAAAGCCGCCCAGTATGTGGCGGAACACCCCGGCGAAGTCTGTCCGGCAAAATGGCAGCAGGGTGAAGCCACGCTGGCGCCGTCCCTGGATCTTGTCGGCAAAATCTAAATCTGAGTACTGCCGCACCCGCGCGGTGCGGCAACTCGATAGCCAATCTCCGCTCAGGTCACACCTGTTCCGTTAACTGTATTGCAGGAAATTCTCATGTTAGATGCCAATTTGAAACAACAGTTAAGCAGCTATCTGCAGGCCCTGGTCTCTCCCATCGAGATTACCCTGACCGCAGACGATTCGGAAAAATCCCGGCAGCTGCGCGCACTTGCCCGCGAAATCAGCGGGCTGTCGGAAAATATTTCCCTCACTGAAAATGGCAAAAATCCGCGTATTCCCAGTATGGAGATTTCGCCCACAGGGATGTACCCACGGGTGGCATTTTCAGGGATACCCCTGGGGCACGAATTTACCTCTCTGGTGCTTGCGCTGTTGCACAGCGGTGGCCATCCGCCGAAAACCGATGGGGCGCTAATTGAACAGATCAAAGCCTTGCAGGGAGAGTTTCGCTTTGAAACCTATGTGTCGCTGTCCTGCCAGAATTGCCCCGATGTGGTTCAGGCACTGAATTTGATGGCAACCCTAAACCCAAATATCAGCCACGTTATGATCGACGGCGCGCTCTTCCAGGATGAGGTCGACCGCCGCAAGGTGATGGCTGTGCCGAGCGTTTACCTCAACGGCGAAGCCTTTGGCCAGGGGCGCATGACATTGGCGGAAATTGTCAACAAAGTCGACACCGGCGCGGCAAAACGCAAGGCGGCTGAGTTGGCAGACAAAGCCCCCTACGATCTGCTGGTGGTTGGCGGCGGCCCTGCCGGTGCGGCGGCGGCTATTTACGCTGCGCGCAAAGGGATTCGCACGGGGATTGTTGCCGAACGCTTCGGCGGCCAGGTGATGGACACGGTTGGCATCGAAAACTTTATTTCGGTGAAAAAAACCGAAGGGCCAAAATTGGTGGCCGGTCTTGAGGAGCATGTTCGCGATTACGATGTGGACATCATCACCGAGCAGAAAGCGGCAAAATTGCGCCGCGAGCGCCTGGTGGCAATCGATCTCGACAGCGGCGTTACCCTTAAGAGTCGCGCGGTGATTATCGCCACCGGCGCCCGCTGGAGGGAGATGAATGTGCCCGGCGAAAAGGAATATCGCGGTAAAGGTGTTGCCTACTGCCCCCATTGCGACGGCCCCCTGTTTAAAGGCAAGTCTGTCGCGGTGATTGGCGGCGGCAATTCAGGCATCGAGGCGGCCATTGATCTCGCCGGTATTGTTAAGCATGTCACTGTGCTGGAGTTTGCCGACACATTGCGCGCTGACGAGGTGCTGATCCGCAAGGCAAAATCCATGGGCAATATCGACATTATTACCCAGGCGGCAACCACAGAAGTGGTTGGCGATGGCGAGCGGGTTACCGGCCTCACTTATACCAACCGCGCAAATGGCGAGTCCCGCACCATTGACCTGGCGGGAATTTTTGTCCAGATCGGTTTGGTACCCAATACGGAGTGGTTAAAAGGTGATGTGGAACTAACCCGCAGCGGCGAAATTGTTATTGGCGCAAAAGGTGAAACCTCTGTTGCCGGCGTCTTTGCCGCTGGCGATGTGGCCAATGTGCCCTTTAAGCAGATCATTATCGCCATGGGCAGTGGCGCCACCGCGTCTCTTGGTGCCTTTGATTATCTGAT
>JBFXIU010000075.1:0-14684 GCA_050175615.1 Porticoccaceae bacterium
CCATGGATACAAAGCCACCAAGGAATGATCTGGGGAGTCAAGCATGAATCTGGATATTACCAAGTATTTCTCAGCAGATCACGACCGCCTGGATACTATCCTTGAAGTGAGTGAAAAAGCCATGACTGACAGAAACGGTAAAGCCCTGAACTATTTCCATACCTTCAGAAATGGCCTGAAAAAACACATCGAGTGGGAAGAGGATATTTTATTTCCACTTTTTGAGAAAAAGTTCAATATTTTCAATATGGGACCAACCCAGGTAATGCGTCTCGAGCATCAAAAAATTGTTAATATCATGACACAAATAGAAACTGTCTTGTCAGAACAGCAGGTGGATTCCGATTTATTTTTGGAGCTCAAGAAAACCCTGCAAACACACAATCTCAAGGAAGAAAATATTCTCTACCCTGCCATGGATGAACAACTCACCAAAAACGAAATTGCTGACATTTTTAGCATGATGGCAGAATTGTCTGAAATTGATGGCGACAGCGCTTAAGGAGTCACTATGGAATTATTATGCCCAGCGGGCAACATTCCCTCATTAAAAGCCGCCATTAAAGCGGGAGCCGATGCTGTCTATGTCGGTTTGGACAACGACACCAACGCCCGGCACTTCACCGGCTTGAACCTCAGCGAAAAAAAACTACGGGACGCTGTCAATTACGTCCATGACGCCAATCGCAAATTGCATGTTGCCATCAATACTTTTGCTCACCCCAACGGGTTGGATCGGTGGAAAAATAGCGTAGACCAGGCAATTTCTGCCCAGGCCGACGTCCTTATCCTTGCCGATATTGCTGTTCTCGACTACGTTCGCAACAGTTACCCGGACCAGGAAGTTCACCTCAGCGTTCAGGCATCGGCCACCAACGCCAGCGCCATTGCCTTTTACCAAAGCCAATTTGGCGTAAAGCGCGTGGTGTTACCTCGAGTGCTGAGTATTCACCAGGTAAAAATGCTCAAATCCCAATGCGATATAGAATTGGAAGTTTTTGCATTTGGCAGCCTTTGTGTCATGGCGGAAGGTCGTTGCTACCTCTCTTCCTATGTTACCGGGGAGTCGCCCAATACCAGCGGCGTTTGTTCACCCGCTCGGTTTGTCGATTGGCAAGACAAACCCGGAGGATTGACCACCAGGCTCAACGGGCTGTTAATCGATAGCTATAAAACCGGAGAACAGGCCGGATATCCCACCCTTTGCAAGGGTCGTTTTTGTGCCGGAGACGACACCTATCATGTTCTCGAAGAACCCACCAGCCTTAACACCCTCGATCTTTTGCCAGAACTCTACCAACTTGGTGTGTGTTCGTTAAAAATTGAAGGTCGCCAGCGCAGCGCCGCCTATGTTGCCGAGGTTACCAGAGTATGGCGCGCGGCTATTGATGCCGTTAAAGAAAACCGCTTCAGCGCCAATCAACAATGGGAATTATCGCTGGAACAGCTTTCCGAGGGTTATCAAACTACCCTGGGCGCCTACCATCGCAAATGGAAATAGGAATCTGCTATGCAAGTAGCCGTTGGATCAATGCTTTATCTGTGGCCAAAAGAGCGCATGGAAGAATTTTATCGCCGTGTGGCGGAAAGCCGCGCTGATATTGTTTATCTTGGCGAATCGGTCTGTGAAAAACGCTGTCTGAGCAGTTTTGAAGACTATTACCGCTGGGCAATGGCACTTCGCGAAGCGGGCAAACAGGTGGTTTTGTCCACCCTCACCCTGCTGGAATCCTCCTTTGCGCTAAAAGACGTAAAACGCTACTGTCTCAATGGTGAATTTTTGGTGGAAGCCAATGATATGGCCGCCATTCAAATACTCTCCGAGGAGCATCTTCCCTTTGTTATTGGCTCCGCCATTAATTGTTATAACGCTCACGCGCTGGAAAAATTGCGAAAACTGGGCGCTGTTCGCTGGAATATGCCAGTGGAGCTGTCCAGGCATTGGCTAGAACAAATCAAGGAGGAGCAAAGTAACCTGGATCTGCCGAGTATTGAAACCGAAGTATTCAGTTATGGTTATATACCCCTGGCTCACAGTGGGCGCTGCTTTACAACCCGCCATCTCAACAGACCCAAGGACAAATGCCAGCTTGTCTGTCAGGAGTACCCGCAGGGAATCAAGGTCCACAGCCAGGAGGGTCAGGAAATTTTTAATCTCAATGGCATCCAAACCCAGTCCGGCACTGTTTACAATCTTCATTCAGATCGAAAGAGCATGGCGGGGCTGGTGGATATTTGCCGCCTCAGCGCCCACAGCAACCAGTGCCTGGAGTGGATTGACCGCTTTAAACAGGGCGATTCGGCTCCCTGTGCAGCAGACTCAGGATGCAATGGATACTGGCATAACATTGCCGGCATGGACTACAGATACAGGGAATAACAGGTTATTTCGACTGGGAAAAAAGATAGACCACCAGCAAAAAAGTTACAAACCAAAAGCCACTCAGTAATTTCCAAAACAGCAAGGTGCCGGCACCTTTGACCTCCGGATCCTCTTTCAAAAAAAGAGGATTAGGATGAGTAAGATCCGCCATGAACTCTGCGACTGTTACATAGCGATCTGCAGGGTTTATTTTTACGCCTTTTTCCAAGGCTCGGTCAAACCACAGAGGAATGACAGGATTATATTTTGTCGCGGAGCAATAGCGGAGACGATCATAATCCTGACTGGTGCGACAGGTTTCAATTTTATCGCCATAGGGCAAATGTCCGGTAAACAATTCATAACAGATGGTGGCCAGGCTATAAACATCCCCCTGGACACCGGGATTTTTACCCTGTAGATAATAGGGATCTGAATAACTGGCGGTGCCAAGAACACCCTGGTGTTCAAGGGGGCGGTATAGTTCGGCAATACCGGCGACAAACACCGAACCGAAATCAACAATCTTCACACAGCCACTGTTATCGATAATGATATTGCCGGGCTTGAGATCCTGATGCACTGCCTCGTTTTGATGAAACACCTGGAGGCCTGCGGCAATTTGCTTAATGATTTCGATGGCCTTTCCCGGTTTGAGCTGACTCTGGGATTTTTGCCAGACATCCAGGCTGACCCCCTCGACTTTTTCCATCAAATAATAGAGCGCTGTGCGCGGCCGATTGTGGCCGATAATGCGAACCACATGGGGTGAATCTATTCTGCTGCCTATCCATTGCTCGCGAATGAAGCGGTCGATATAGTGGCTGTCGTCAGCATAGTTTTGCGAAGGTGTCTTCATCACATAGGACTCGCCACTATACTCATCCTCAACCACATACAGCTGACTGCGACTTGACGCGAACAACTCTTCAATGACGCGATAACCATCCAGCTTCATTCCCGGCTTGAGTGCAGGAGGAAACGGCAGCCGCGTCAACTCAGCATTGAAATCATCGATACTCTGTTCTGGCAAGGCCAGAATTTTGACAATGACACAGCTGAGATTATCGTCACTTTTTGCCTGCTTCGCTGTTGAAATCAACCCATCACACATAACCTCAGCGGTTGAATCACTCATTAGAATACGGATGATATCCTTGGTAGCGACAAAATCGTGGACACCGTCACTGGTCAGTAACAGGACATCCCCTTCCATGAGGGTAAAACAGCCGTAATCGATATGAAGAAGGTTGTCCATACCCACAGCCCGAGCCAGCAATGGCGCACCGTGACCAACAATTGCGGTGTGATCCTGAGTCAACTGCTTTAACTGTTGACCGCGCAAAAAGTAGATTCGCGTATCGCCAACATGAAAAAAATGCCCCTGATGTCCTTTTAAAACCACGGCCGAAAACGTTGACAGATAACCTTTTGTCTCTTGCTTGAATTCATGACTCTTGCGATACAGACGCAAATTGATAGCCGACAACACCTGCTGCCCACTGTGACTGACCGACCAGGTATCAGGCGTCTTGTAGTACTCCTCAAAAAAACGTTGAACTGCAGTGTAACTGGCTTCCTGACCAGCTTCAGCGGTACTGACACCATCGGCCACCGCAAAGCTACAGCCTTTTACCTGTTCGAGATAGGACTCACCGGGTAGAAAAATACCCGCCATATCTTCATTGATTGGCTTTGTTCCAGCCTCAGTGGCATAGCCGGCATCCAGTTTAAACCCCGCATTCGCCATCAACAAAACCTCGAACAATACCTTTATAAAATTTTTAATGACCTGATTTTGCGTTGCCTACATGATCAAAGCAAGTACTTATAAATAAGATTTTCTTCAATCAAGAAATACCTTTTGAAAGATTCTTTACCATCCACCCTTACGTGACAATACTTAAGCAAGAAGAAACACCAATGAATGGGTAAAATTTTCAGATAAAATCATTCAACACTGGTTTCCAATTTCAATTTTTTAGGTACACTGAAACCTGTTGGCTCTTTAGAGTAAATAACAAAACAGATTATGTATGATCAATACGCCAATCGCGCCCTGACTCTAGCAACGCTGGCGTTTGCCGCCAACTTTTCGGTATGGACCCTATATGCCGCCCTGGCCTTGCCCGTCAGCGATCAGCTCGGTTTAAACTTTACCGAGCTCGGCCTGATGCTGGCTGCACCTATGCTTACCGGAGCCTTGGTTCGTGTGCCCGCGGGTTTGATTGCTGACAGACTACCCCCCAAAAAACTCTTTGTGTGGCAAATGATTGCTGTACTCCCCGCGCTGGGGATCTTGCCTTTGGCCACGGAATACAGCCATTACATTCTCATCGGACTCTGGCTTGGAATCGCTGGCGCCTCTTTTACTTTCGGCATTCGCTATATCACTGATTATTTCCCTCGCCACCTGCAAGGAACCAGCATGGGAATATTTGGCGTTGGCAATGCAGGAGCTGCGATTACGCTAATTACTGTACCTTTCATCATCAGCAAGTTGGGATGGCAATGGCTGGGGCCGGTATACGCCTTTGGATTGCTGACAATAATCCTGATTTTTTCTTTATGGGCTCCCAGTTCAGCAAGCAATCAACAGTTAAGCCGGCAACAATCCCCAGGTTTGTCATTACTAAAAACCCTGAAGCATATCCACGTCTGGCGTCTCGGCCTCTATTATTATTTTGTTTTCGGCTCATTTCTGGCGCTATTGTTATGGCTGCCACACTATTACATGAAAGCCTACGGCCTGGATACCGCTGAAGCAATGGCTTTTACCCTGTTCTTTGTGGCAACATCATCCGTTGTTCGCGCCCTGGGCGGGTGGTTTTCAGACCGTTATGGAGGCCGCACAGTCAACTGGAGCGTCTTCTGGGTTTGCCTGGTTTGCCTGTTTTTTCTCAGCTACCCACCCACCACAATGACGATTCACGGCATCAATCAGGATGTTCAGCTAACCATTTCCATCAACGTTTGGGTGTTTACCGGACTCTTATTTATTATCGGTATTGCCCAGGGTTTTGGCCGTGCCAGTGTCTATAAAATTATTCACGACACCTACCCTGAAAAAATGGGTGAAGTGGGTGGCGTGGTCGCGGCTATTGGTGCCCTTGGCGGTTGTACATTGCCCATTGTTTTTGGTGTCATTGTCGACTGGATTGGCATCTACAGCGCCTGTTTTATGCTCCTGTATGGTGTTCTGGCTGTGTGCATGATCGCCATGTACCTGGCGATTCAGGCCGAACGCTTTCAAGCGCGACTTGCTGAAGCCAATCGTTATAATTTCCTCGAAGACGACGACCTGCGGCTTTAAAACCGCCTCTTCACTACCTCCCTACTACCCCTTTTTTTCCGGCAATCAAAAACAGCGCCTTGATCCACATCAAATTCGAATCTTGGCGAACTTCTATAATGATTTTTCATTTGGAAGATCGGGAGATTTGCAATGCGTGAAGAAAATGAAAAACCCCTCGTCTACGCTTGCTCTGGTTGTTCTAATGTCGCCCAGCTTGCAAATGACCTGGCTGTCACCATGGACAGGGAAAACCTTGCCGAAATGTCCTGTATTGCCGGTGTGGGCGGCAATATTAAATCACTGGTCAGATTAGCCAAGTCCGGCCGCACAATTATTGCCCTTGACGGCTGTCCGCTCAACTGTGTCAAAGCCTGCCTAAAAAATCATTACATCTATCCAGATTACCATTTTGAATTGACCACAATGATGGGCTTGAAAAAGACAAAAGGGGAAAAATGCAACAGCATCGACGCCTATAACACCATGAAAATGATTTACAACAGAATTACCAAAGAAAAAATCAAGCGTCAAAATACCCAAAAAATACCCACAGTGGCCAGTGTTGAACCCATACTTGGTAGACGCCCGCAGTAATTGATTTATATCAATCCCAAGCACCTGGAGCCACCTTATCCTTGAAAACAATCAAATATCGTAAATGGTACAAAATGAAACATAGATCGTTGCCAATCTCCGGAAAACTTGCCATTTTGATCAGCACAACAATCAGCGCAACGGCAAATGCCAATATTCACAGTGGCATTGACCAGGCGATAAAGGAAAGCAAGGCAAATCTTTTATTGCGCTATCGCTATGAATATGTTGATCAGGACGGCCTTGACGAAAAAGCCCACGGGTCGACATTACTGAGCAGGTTGACGTTTACCTCAGGCGCTATCAACGGCTTTCGCGCAGTTGCTGAAATAGACAATGTCAGTGTGATTGGCGCTGAAAACTACAACAACACCTATAACGGCATGGTGGATCACCCTGTTGTGGCAGATCCAGACGGCACTGAAATCAATCAGGTTTACCTGAAATACAGTTATGACTCTTTAAACCTTACTGGTGGCAGGCAGCGAATCAACCTCGACGACCAGCGCTTTATTGGCGGTGTGGGCTGGCGTCAGAATGAGCAAACCTATGATGGCTACCGGCTTCAATACGGTATAACGTCCGGCCTGAATGTTGACTACAGCTATTTGTACAATGTTAACCGGATTTTTGGCGAAGACAGCCTAAATAGTGATTTTCACGGCAACATTCATCTTTTAAACAGCAGCTACAGCATTAACGCCAAACAAACACTGACAGGATTCCTGTATTTACTCGATTTTGACCAAGCCACACTGATGTCAAGCCAGACCATTGGCGCACGCTATCAGGGGCAGTTCAGCCCACTGACTCTTACCCTCAGTTTGGCGCAGCAACAGGATTACGGCGACAACAATAATGATTACAAGGCGCTTCACGGGCTTGCCGAAATTTCTGGAAAAGTATCAGGGCTGAATTGGGGGCTTGGTTACGAGCTTCTTGGCGAAGACAACAATATCGGCTTTGCAACTCCACTGGCTACCGGCCATAAATTTCAGGGCTTTGCCGATAAATTTCTTAACACCCCGGCGGCGGGCATTGAAGACACCTATTTTTCTTTAGGTGGAACTGTGTCAGGCATCAATATCAATGGAACTTACCACACATTTAAAAGCGACAAAGGAAGCATTGATTATGGCGATGAAATCGATGTCACTACCACCCTGCCAATCAACCAGTATTGCAATGTTTTACTCAAATATGCCCACTACGAGGCGAACCATTTTTCAACAGACACAGATAAAATCTGGCTGATGTTACAGCTGATTTTCTAGAACTTTGTTGAATTACCTTCGTGTGTCCTTTGCCCCTATTCGTAGGGGCTTTTTTTATTAGTCGGCAAGACTTGATGTCCGGCTAATGCTGCCAAATCAGGTACCGCCAGTTGCTGAAAGGCCAATGCAAGGGATTAAAATGCAAAGAAATTTTCTCGTTTCCACGAGCATTTTAAGGGTGCCCAACAATACAGACAAGCAATCTATCTCATTGCCCATTGATAGAAGCGCCGGCGCAACAGCAACTATCACCTAAATTCTCAACCATCACCACCTCCACCACTTCGCTACCCATATGGTGGTATAAATCCAGGCAACTCAATGTTTTCAGCCAGTTTTCATCTACCACAGAAGTAATACAGCGCAAGAGCAGAGGACAATTGTCACTGTTTAACATTGACTTATATCAAGTTACAAAAGTGATTGAAGGCAGAGAATTATCATTAACTTTTAATCATCGGTTGGAGAATCCAATGGTTGCCGAGAAATTTAACCTATTATCGTTCAGCGGAAAAATGAAAATTCTTCATTTAAGTTGGATGGCTTTTTTTGTCACTTTTTTTGTCTGGTTTAATTTTGCACCAATGCTCCAGGCTGTAAAGCTGTCTCTGGGTTTAAGTTCTGAACAGATAAAAACGTTGTTGATACTTAACGTGGCTCTAACTATTCCGGCGCGGGTGATTATCGGCATGCTTACCGACAAATACGGGCCTAAAATTGTCTACTCGATTCTTCTTGGCACCTGCTCCATTCCCTGCTTTATGTTTGCCTTTGCCGATACTTTTGTACAGGCCGCCATAGCCCGCTTTCTTATGGGTTTTATTGGCGCTGGTTTTGTTATCGGTATCCGCATGGTATCAGAATGGTTTCCCCATAATGAATTGGGTACTGCTGAAGGAATTTATGGCGGTTGGGGTAATTTTGGCTCTGCGGCTGCAGCCTTTACCCTGCCCACCATAGCACTGCTTTTTGGCGGCGATAACGGCTGGCGCTATGCGATCGCCGTTACCGGGATTCTCAGCCTGGTTTTTGCGTTTATTTACTATTTCAATGTAAGCAATACGCCCAAAGGCTCCACTTACTTCAAACCGAAAAATCACAATGCCATGGAAGTGACCTCAAAAGGGGATTTTTTCCTGCTTTTGGTGATGAAAATCCCGATGTACGCAGCATTGGCACTGTTGGCGTGGAAACTGTCTCCCGATGGCGTAAAAATGTTGAGCGCAAGCGCCACCCTCTACATTTACTGGGGTCTCTTCTTTCTCTACCTTTACGAGGCCTACCATGTGTGGATGGTCAACAAACATGTTTTTAAAGCCCCTGTACCGGAAATGCACCGCTACAAATTCAAGCAGGTTGCGGTGCTCGACATCCTTTATTTCACCAATTTCGGTTCGGAACTGGCAGTGGTGTCTATGCTGCCGCTGTTTTTTCTCGAGACCTTTAGCCTAAGCCCCGTCGTCGCTGGCATGCTCGCTTCTGGCTATGCCTTTATGAATCTTATGTCGAGACCGGCGGGCGGCGTTATTTCCGATAAATTTGGCCGCAAATCGACCCTGCTGATACTCACTGCAGGCCTGGCTGTAGGCTATTTTTTGATGGGGCTTATCGATAGCCAATGGCCTGTGTGGCTGGCGGTAGTAATCGCCATGGCCTGTTCGTTCTTTGTTCAGTCTGGAGAGGGCGCTGTATTTGCAGTGGTTCCCCTGATCAAGCGTCGCCTCACCGGCCAAATAGCGGGCATGGCCGGCGCCTATGGCAATGTTGGCGCAGTAACCTTTCTGACGGTACTTTCCTTTGTCGACTACAACATCTTTTTCTATGTGATTGCCGGCACTGCGGTTATTGGCTTTATCACATTGTTCTTTATGGAAGAGCCCAGAGGTCAAATTGCAGAAGTCAAAGAGGATGGCACCGTTGAGTTGATTGACGTTTCTCACAGACCGGCAAAGGCCGTTTGATGGCGAGGGATAAGCGCGTCAGAATTCCCTGCTGCAATTCCGTGAATGCAGCAGCAAACGACAAGGTAAAGCAATGTTAGAGGACGGCTACAAGCGGCGGTTCAATTATTTGCGGCTTTCTGTGACGGAAATCTGTAATTTCAGGTGTAGCTATTGTTTGCCAAATGGTTATACGGGCGGCAATAAAAAAGTCTTTTTGACCTTGGCTGAAATAAAAACCCTTGCCAGGGCATTCGCGTTGTCTGGCACGGAAAAAATTCGCATCACCGGCGGCGAGCCAACACTGCGCCAAGATATCGTTGACATAGTTGGCATCTGCGCGGCAACTCCTGGTATAAAAAACGTTGCCTTAACCACCAATGCCTACCGCCTTCCCGACATTCTTGAACAATTAGTTGACGCAGGTCTCAGCGCTGTAAATATCAGTGCCGACAGCCTGGACTCCGGCAATTTTAACGCCATTACCGGTTTCGACAAGCTGGATCGGGTCATTAAAAGCATCGATCTTGCCCTGGCATTGGGGTTGAAAAAAGTCAAAATTAACACTGTGCTTCTGAAACAGTCCAATGCCCACGAGTTTGAAACCTTTCTCGCCTTTGTAAGAAACTGTCCAGTAACCGTTCGCTTTATCGAGCTCATGCAAACCGGCGACAATCACACCTATTTTCGCAAAGAGCATTTATCGGCAAAGGAATTAAAACTGAAACTGCTGGAAAACGGCTGGCAACAGGCGGCGAAAAGCCATGACGCCGGACCTGCAGAGGAATTTTTTCACAACGATTATCGCGGCCGCATTGGCCTGATCATGCCCTACGAAAAAAACTTTTGCGACTCCTGCAATCGCCTTCGAATTTCAGCCCAGGGAAAACTCAACCTCTGTCTTTTTGCCAGCGGCAGCCATGATCTTAGACCGGCCATAGCCAGTGGCGACCCGGATTTTTTGGCTGCCGAACTGCGTCACTGCGTCAATGGCAAAGAAAAAAGTCACCATCTCGAACAGGGATATAGCGGCGGCACACAGAACCTTGCCATGATCGGCGGTTGATGACTTGCTGCTGTTCCAGTTCACCAAACGTTTATGTTGTTCACACACCAGTTTGAGGCATAACAAATGAGTCACTTAGCACAAAGCACATTTAAGGCATTGAATATCGCCGTTCTAACCGTATCAGACACCCGCGACGAGAGCACTGACACCTCAGGCCAACTATTGATTGAGCGCGCCACAGGGGATGGCCATCGCCTGATTGACAGAAAAATCATCAAGGACGATATTTATCAGATCCGCAGCGTGATTTCGCAGTGGATAGCCTCTGTGGATATTCAGGTGGCATTAGTGACCGGAGGCACTGGCTTTACCACCAGAGACAGTACTCCCGAAGCTATTCAGCCATTGCTCGATAAGCAGGTGGACGGTTTTGGTGAACTGTTTCGCCAGATTTCCTATCAACAGATCGCCACCTCCACCATTCAGTCCCGGGCGTTGGCGGGACTGGCAAATAAAACCCTGGTGGTCTGTGTTCCCGGCAGCACCAATGCCTGCCGCACCGCCTGGGACGAGATTTTAAAAAATCAACTTGATGCGCGCCATAGACCCTGCAATTTTGTTCCCCATTTGAAAGCTTGATTTTATCTCCTGCTGGCGCAATTTTCGCGCCAGCAGTCTCGACCCAGACATCTTCATTGCCCTGTTTTTGCAGGAGCAGATCCTGTTCGCGATATTCCCGCTTAGACCGAATCGAAGCAAGACCGCCTATTCAACTCTGATCAATTTTTATACCGGAAAAAAGCCGAATGCCAGACTGTGCTGGCATGTCGCTGTAAAAATTGCCATTCAGACAAATGCCTGAATGGCGTCGGGAGTTTAGCTCATCAAGGATTATAAAATTCGCCATCCTTGCGCAGATAGAACCACCAGTTTATGAGCACGCAGACTGCATAGAACATGGCGAAGCCTATGAGCGCTGTTTCAGGTTTGCCTGCACTGATCTGTTCGCCAAATACTTTGGGAATATAGAATGCACCATACGCAGCAATTGCCGATGTCCAACCCAGTACAGGTCCCGCCTGCTCTTTGGGAAAGACTACCGCGATGGTGCGAAAAGTCGAGCCATTGCCGATACCCGTAGCCGCAAACAGCACCAGAAAGAGGAGAAAGAAAGGAACAAAATACTGTTCCGGCGTCGCAGACTGATAGGCGGCGGACATGTAGTAGGCAACCCCGAGACTTGAAATCACCATCACAATGGAGCAGGCGTGGGTCACTGCGGCGCCGCCAAATTTATCCGCTATCCATCCGCCAACCGGACGAATCAAGGCACCGATAAAGGGTGCCATCCAGGCATACATCAATGCGCTTGGTGCATTGGCATTAATAACATCATGGGTCATAACGCCGTTAACGGCCACATGCTGATAACCAAAAATTACCTTGATTGCCAGCGGAAATGCTGCAGAAAAACCGATAAACGACCCGAAAGTCATGGTATAGATAACACTCATTACCCAGGTATGTTTATTGTTGAAAATTTTATATTGACGGCTGAGGCTCTTGCCTATTTCACCGGGCAAGACTTTCAGTGACATCACCGTAAAGGCAATCACAAAAACCAGCACCAGCTCTTTGGGAATGGGGTAACCAGAGCCATTTGCCGAAGCCGGCAAAATAAACCACAAGCCCACAGCTGCGGTCGCCAAGCCCATTCCCAGCATCAATGACATTCTCGCCATTGCGACCAGTGGGTTGCCGACATTGGGCGACACTTCGGGAGTTTGAATATTGTTCATACCAAACCAGGAGGCAAAGGCCAAAGGAACCAGCAGCAATAACCACAGAAAACCGCCGTTCTGTATCCAGGTGTCTGTGCCTGCAGGTATTTTGCCTATCAGGGTTCCCGAAGGACTGATCAGGGTTACAGGGTCACCGCCAAATGCGCCAAATACACCGTAGGTCATAAACAGCGGAATAAGCACCTGCATGGTGGTTACACCAAAATTGCCCAAGCCGGCATTTAATCCCAAAGCCAGCCCCTGGCGGCTTTTCGGAAAGAAAAAACTGATATTCGACATTGAGGCTGCAAAATTCCCGCCACCAATACCTGAGAGCAGTGCAAGAAGCTGGTATTGCCACAGGGGAGTTTGCGGATTTTGCAGGGCAATTCCAGTAAAAAATGCGGGAATTATCAATAGCGATGTAGTAAAGAATATGGTGTTGCGGCCGCCACAGAAACGAATAAAAAAACTACTGGGTATACGCAGAGTCGCGCCCGAAAGACCGGCAATAGCACTAAGGGTGAACAGATCTTCAGCTGTGAACGGAAAACCCGCATTCATCATCTGTACGGTGATAATGCCCCAATAGAGCCATACGGCAAAACCACATAGCAAACAGGGTATGGATATCCACAGATTGCGGTTTGCTATCGAACTCCCCTGCGTTTTCCAGAATTCTTTATCTTCTGGCTCCCACTTATACAAGTCAGCCATAATTCTTCTCCTGATGATAATTTCACCCAAACTATGGCTGTAGGCCACCAGGTAAACAATGCGTATTGAGGGGTACGAAATAGCAGTCAGCGTTCTATTTTAGCTACCACAATAGAGGTATTATTTTTTTTCAGTATTGAATTCAAAAGTTTTTTTATCTGCCTGCGAAACCAAAGGAGGTACCACTCGACATTCAAGCCCGGCTATGCCTGATAGCAGAACATGACATATATCAATCATTTTCGGAAGGTTTGTCGCTACCCTACAATTGCAGGTAAACTTGATGGCGCTAGTGCCAAACAGGGATTCGATAATGACTGAACAACCAGCGACTATTTTATTGGTAGACGATCACCCCCTACTTCGCAAAGGGTTGCGCCAACTCATTGAGCTAGATGACGAGTTGCAGGTAATAGGTGAAGTCTCCTCAGGCAGTGAAGCCCTGAAAATTACCCAGGAACTCTCTCCGGATTTGATCATACTGGATTTAAACATGCACGGTATGGATGGCCTGGATACGTTGAGAGCAATGCGCGCCGCCGACGTCAGCAGTCTTATTGTTATGTACACAGTTTCTGACAACGATGAAGATGTAATCACTGCAATCAGCCATGGCGCAGATGGTTATTTGCTTAAAGATATGGATCCAAGTGAACTCCTGGAAAAAATCAAGGAGGCCGTAAGCGGAAAAATGGTCATCAGCGAGAAGCTGACCTCCGTTCTCGCCCAGGCTATACGCAAGCCGGAAAGCAGCCAGCGCGCTTCTTTACTGGTTTCTCTCACCAGCAGAGAAATGGAAATTCTTAAATTGATTTCCAAGGGCTTGAGCAACAAGCTTATCGCCCGTGAACTGGATATCTCCGACGGCACCGTAAAAGTTCATGTCAAACATTTGCTAAAGAAACTCGGCCTACGTTCCAGGGTCGAGGCTGCTGTATGGATGATCAACCACAACAAGGGCAAGTAATCATGGATTGCTGTAATACGACAGGTTTGCTTGCTTTTGAAACTGCCTATAACCATCTGCTGAACGACGTTCACTGCACCTTGGCCAGTGAGGAGATACCGCTGGCGTCGGCATTAAACAGAATTCTTGCTGTCGATATCTGCGCCTCGATACAGGTGCCCTCCAGTGACAACTCGGCCATGGACGGCTACGCATTGCGCGCCGACGATTTGACCGGCAACCACTGGCTGGAACTGGTCGGCCAATCCTATGCCGGACACCCCTACTCGGGACGCATCAATCCTGGCGAGTGTATTCGTATTATGACCGGAGCCGTAATCCCAAATGATGCGGACACGGTGGAAATGCAGGAAAATACCAGCGCCGCTGATAATAAAATTTACTTTTCAAAGCCCGTGAAACGAGGTCAGCATGTGCGCCGCGCCGGTGAAGATATCGATAACGGCGATACTGTACTCACGGCGGGTCGCCGCCTCACCCCTGTGGATCTTGGTTTACTGGCGTCGCTGGGTATCAGCAAAGTAACAGTGTACAAGCCTTTGAGGGTTGCTGTTTTTTCCAGCGGTGACGAATTGTGCAGTCCCGGCACCCCCCTTATTCCTGGCTGTATCTACGAGTCCAATAGTTTTGTGATCTGCGCCATGCTGAGGAAGCTTGGTTTCAATGTCACTGATCTTGGCGTTATTGCCGACACTGAACAGGCTATCGAAGATGTCTTTTCAACCGCGGCCAAAACCAGCGATGT
>JBFXIU010000076.1:0-14662 GCA_050175615.1 Porticoccaceae bacterium
CTGCGCGGGAATGACATTAATCAGAGTTTCCTAAAGTTAACGCCGAATGACGGGAATTCGTCTATTTTCTCTGCCCGTTGATGCCATTAACCTCTTTAATAGCGTTTTCAATGACGCGATTTTTTCAAGTATTATGTGCGCCAGTGGTCGATATAAATTTAACCACTATCCATGTAAGCTACTCTTGCCTGACGGCAGGAAATGAGGCCAGCCTTCCTGCATAACCCCGCCTTGCTGAGCGCCTTAAGACAAAGCCTGAGGCATCATCAGGTTGTGGAGAGTTTCCTTAATAAATAATGGGTTGCTTTTATGATCAAAGATACAGATATTGCCTTTCACACCCCCGAAAACTGTCCTTTTGAGTGGGCAGAAACCAGCTATTTTTATTTCTATGTGCCTGAAGCCAATTTAATGGGCTGGGTTTATCTTGTTGCACGCCCAGGCGTTGGCGCAATTGTTGCCGACATTCAGTTCCAGGGAGACATGTCCACCAATCCCCTGGACACCTGGTATACAGACATTCAACAGCATTTGCCCTTGCCAGCAAAATTTGAATCCTTTAGCTTGCCCAACGGCCTTGATTTTAGAGCCGACAATATTCGCAAATACCGCCTCGATTATCAGGGAGTTGATAATACCGAACTTCATCTTGACGTTGTCGGTATTATGGAACCCTACGATATCAATGACCCCGATATGGATCCCATGGCTAAAAGAGTCAAGAAGGACGGGGGGTCAGGCTCAGAGTTTTGGGCTGCCTATTCCAGCCATTTTGACATGACCTGCAAAGTGACCGGAAACATCAAGGTGCGCGGCAAAGCATTCGACCTCAATTGTGTGTAGACCATGGATCACAGCTGGGGGCTAAGGCCGCAGCGGGGAATGACACCCATGTCCTGGATTAACGCCCATTTTGGCGAAGACTACGCTTTACATGCTATTTGGCGCTATGAGCCCAGAGAGGTGCCAGAAAAGCAATTCACTTTTGCCCATGGCTATGCGTTGGTGGACGGTAAAGTGAAAGCCTTTAAAGAAGGCTCCATGATCGTTCAGCGCAATAAATTTGATCGTTTTGGCGTGGCTTTTGATCTCAGTTGCGTCGATATTGACGGCAAAACCCATACTGCTTTTGCTTCCCCTTTAAGCCAGCACCCCTGGTCTCCCTATAGCTGTACCTATGTGCCCAACTATTTTCTGCGCTGGCAATCCGGGAGTCGCATTGGTTATGGCAATGCCCAGGAAAACAATCCGCTGGACAGGGAAACCGGTTCGAGATTGCGCGCCTGAAATAAAACAACGCTCTGCGCTTTTACCAACCCGACATTAAAGATTGTCGGGTTGGTAAAAAGACATCCCCATACCTGAGATATATCAGGTCGCAGTCCAGCCGCCATCCACGGCAATATCGGCACCGGTCATGTAGGAGGATGCGTCAGACGCCAAAAAGGCAGCGGCCTCGGCAACTTCTTCCGGGTATCCAGGTCTGTCCATCAAAGTGGTGCCCAGAGCGGTTTTGACAAATTCCGGATCTTTCATCAGCTCTTCATTTAAGCTGGTTCTTACCAACCCCGGGTGAATGGCGTTAACGCGAATATGATGTTGCACATAATCGAGTGCGCAGGTTTTTGTGAATATTTTCACCGCCGCTTTTGAAGCGCTGTAAAGAGATAAGTTGGGCATCACCGCTTTAGCGCTGCTGGACGAAGAAATATTGACAATGGAGCCGCCGCCCGCATTTTTCATGGTGGGAAGAATATGTTTGCAGCCAAGGAAAGTGCCTTTTACATTGACATCGAAAACGAAATAAAAGTCTTCCACGGTGGCTTCATTGACAGGTTTTACGGTGGCAACACCGGCATTGTTGATCAACACATTGACATCGCCGAAAGCCTTGTTTGCCGCGCTGATGGTATTTTTCCAGCTGTTTTCATCGGTGACATCGTGATTGACATAAATAGCCCTTCCGCCTTTATTATTAATTTCTGCGGCCAGTGTTTCGCCGTTGGCATCGTCAATGTCGGCAATAACAACAGCGCCACCTCTTTCCGAGATCAGCCTGCTGTGGGCAGCTCCCATGCCTTTAGCGCCGCCGGTGATGATAGCGACTTTTCCGTTGAGACGGGTTTTATCCATATTCTACTCCTGCTTTTATTAATAATTTAAACCTGGCGAATGACATTGGCTGGCCGAGCGAGCATAAAAATGAGAGCCTGTCTGCTTATTGGTTTTATGATCATTTTATAGCCTACCATCTGGCGGAAAAATCTGGCCATACAAGTTAGTTACCCGCCATATAATTTTTAATGATATGTTTTAAGGAAACTCTGATTAATTCTGTTTTCGTCACTCCCGCGCAGGCGGGAGTCCAAAAAATCAAGCGCTTATAGATTCCCGCCTGCGCCCACTACTGTCCGGAATAAATAGAGGCTGCTTTCCTTAAGCCTGAAATAGTAAGGAGGTTGAGTGGTTCTGAGCGCCTCGAGACTTAAACGAAAGCTCTCGTTCCTGCGCAGGCAGGAACCTAGGAAGATTTTCAGGGTAGTCCCTCAGGGTGCTAATAGTGTTGAAAAATCAGCTGATTTACCGCTTTATTAGGCTACTGCACACATATGCCCCGGTGTTCAGTTGGTTTCGATTAGGGGTTCCTGCCCCCGATCAGGTCGAGGGTGACGTTCCTTCGCAGGAATGACGGCGTGAAATATTCCGGACAGTAGTGCGCCTGCGCCGGAATGACATTAATCAGAGTTTCCTTGAATATGATGTCCAGATAAACAGGACTCAAGCATCAAGCCCATAAACCTGCCACTGCCTCGATATGCTTTTCAAAGGCGAACAGGATAGCCAGACGCCAACGGCTCTACCCGCGAGCCTTGCAACAACACAGTTGTCAATACCCTTTTTTCCCGGCCACTGTTTATTGCTTTAAACAAATAAGCTGTTTATGCTGCCTGGACAGCGAATAACAAACCAGATAATGGCTTCAATTAGGTTTTGAATGAGGAATTCAGCCCATGAAAGTATCAGCTCGCCTTGAAGTAGGTCTTTTCGATGTCGCCCAGCGGGGTCAGATTCTTAACTCCATCTATGCTCAGCCCCCGGCTGCAGGCTCTCCACTCCATAACCCCAGCGTGGCGGATGTGGGCGCCCTCGCGGCTCAACTTGAGGCCGCAGGCTTTGACGGCGCCTATACAGTGGAAACTGCCCACGATGTCTTTTTTCCCCTGGCCTTGGCCTCCCAAACCAGCAATCTGTCACTGTCGACCAGTGCGGCCATCGCCTTTCCCCGCAGTCCCATGCATGTTGCCCACCAGGCCTACGACTTGATGACGCTGTCAAAAGGCAAATTCTCCCTCGGCCTTGGTTCCCAGGTTAAACAGGTCAATGAACGTTACTACAGCGTGCCCTGGGGCAAGCCGGTGGAGAGAATGCGCGACTATGTGCTTGCGCTCAAGGCCATCTGGCGCTGCTGGCAGGAGGGCACGCCCTTGCGCCACGAAGGACCTTTTTTCCAGATCAGTTTTATGAATCCGCTGTTCAATCCGGGCCCCAATCCCTATGGCGTGCCGCCGGTATTGCTGGGCGCATTGGGGCCTAAAATGACACAGATGACGGCGGAAGTGGCCGACGGAATTCTCATTCACCCCCTCAGCACGGAGCGGTTTGTGCGCGAAAAAATGGTTCCCGCCATCGACCAGGGGCTGGCAATCAGCAATCGCACCTGGGACGATTTTGAGGTGGTTCCCATGACTCTTATTGCCGCGGGCCGCAATGAGGCCGAACAGGCGGTGGCCGATGCTGGCGTTGCGGCCATTATCGCATTTTATGCCTCCACCCCCGCCTACCAGCCCATTATGGAAGTGGAAGGGCTCGAGGGTTTGCAGGTAGAGTTAAACGCCCTGGCCAAACAAGGCCGCTGGACTGACATGGCCGCGCTGATCGACCTGGATATATTGAACCGCTTTGCGATCCGCGGCACGCCCGCTGAAATCGGCCCCATGGTTGCGCGGCGCTTCGGCGATCTGGCGGACAGAGTGAACAGCTATCTGCCCTACGCGGCCAGCCTCGATTTGCTGGGGGAAGTGGCTCATTCTTTCCATGACGTCGCTTAGCGCGGCTTGAAAAGGCATAGGCAGCGCCACCCCATGAGCCTCAAAGCTCAAGGGATGGGGCGGACGAAAACCCGTGGCACCGACCGCCGAGGGTGGCTACTATTCAGGTAAGGCGTTTTGATTAACGCCGTTTTCGTCACTACCGCGCGGGAAAAACGCCATGGCATTCGCACGCCTGATTGTGACACTCAAAGATCGGCTTTCGCCAGAGTTTGCCAATGTTGCCAACGTTCTTCGCGACAACGGCACAACGGTAAATACCTGACCAGGCGTGAGGCTGCTCGAGATTTGATGAAATCACTTCTGGTCATTAGTGGCAACAAGCGACCCTGGGGATTTCTGCTAATGGCTGCTCTTGCCGTCGGCATTCCCGCTTTTATTGGCGCGGGCATTGACCGCTTCTCCACGGCCACGATTGGCAGCATGGGCGGCCTGGTGATTTTATATATGGGTCAGACCGCCATCAGCCATCGCATGGCGACTCTCGGCGCCTGTGCCTTCGGCTTTATACTGTGCTTCAGCTCAGGTTTGATCAGCAGTTTTAACCCTTATTTCTCTGCCTTTAGTCTATGGCTGACTGCCCTGATAATTACGGCTATATGCCGCTATGTTGCTCTGCCGCCACCGGGAAGTTTCTTTTTTATTCTCATTGCCTGCCTGGGCAGAACCCTACCCTTTGACCCGACACTGGCAATGGAGCGAACGGCAGTTTTGCTTTTGGGCTGCATGGGCGCCTGTCTGCTGGCATTGATTTACAGTTTTTTTCAGGCCTGCTTTTTCAGCAGAGATACCCTCTTGTCGCCACCGCCCGCAGACCCCCGGATTGAGGCCATTTTTCTCGAAGCCACAGTTATTGCCTCCTTTATTGGTGGCAGCTACCTGCTTGCCCTGCTGGTGGAGCTTGAAAATCCCTATTGGGTTCCTGTGTCCTGTGCGGCCATTTTGCAGGGCGCCAGCTTTCGCGACACCTGGCATCGCAATGTCCATCGAATACTCGGAACCATTATCGGCATGGGCTTGGCGTGGATTATTTTTTCATTTTCACCCGGTGTCTGGGAGTTGGCGCTGCTGATTACATTGCTGAGCTTTATTATTGAAATTTTAATAACCCGCAATTACGGTCTGGCGGTTATTTTTATCACGCCCTTAACCATACTCTTTGCCGAAGCCTCTTCAGCCATCGCGTCCACCAACCAGCTTATAGTCTCACGACTGCTGGACATCGTTCTCGGCAGCAGCATCGGCTACCTCGGCGGCTGGCTTATTCACCACCCCCGAGGGTTTTCCAGGCTGGAGCAGTGGCTGGCAAGGTTGCGGCACTGACAACACTCCAGCGCCGCCTTCACTGAAATCCTTGCAGTAGTGTCTCAACCACGTCCCGGTCGGGAAAACCGTCGCTAATCCGGCCATTGTCTTTCTGGTAGGCACTCAACGCCTTGCGAGTGCCCGAGCCGAAGATTCCGTCGGGCTCACCGGCATCATAGCCTTTGTCATTTAGCGCCATCTGCAAGCGCAGTACATCAGCGCGCGCCAAAGGTCGCTGATCTGCTGGCGGTGGCCGCCGCAAACCACCGCCGCCAGCAATGCGATCTGCCAGCAATCCCACTGACAGAGCATAGGATTCAGAGCGGTTCCAGTTCATGATAATGGCGAAATTGTCATAGACAATAAATGCAGGCCCCCGATGCCCGGCGGGAACCAGAATACTACCCTTGACATCCGTTGCCGGCAGGGCGCTGTCGTCCGCCAGGCGCACGCCAAGACCAACCCACTCCTTGAGTGAGCGAGCATTTTTTCTGCCCGCAAGCGCGTAGTCGAAGGTAACCGGCAGAATGACCTCACGCCCCCAGCGAAATCCCTCCTGCCAACCCAGGTGATTGAGAAAATTGGCGCCAGAGGCGAGGGCATCTTTTTCACTGCGCCATAAATCGATGCGGCCATCACCATCGCCGTCCACGGCAAAGCGGATGTAGTTGGAAGGCATAAATTGGGTGTGCCCGACAGCGCCCGCCCAGGAACCGCGCATTTGCTGGGGCTCCAGGGATTCCCGGTCCATCACTTTCAGCGCCGTTAGGAATTCGCTGGTAAAAAAATCACTGCGCCGGGGATCACAGGCCAGCGTCGCCAGTGAATCCAGTGTCGGCATATTGCCCAGATAGCCGCCGTAGTTGGTTTCCAGCCCCCAAAAAGCCACCAGATACTGGCCGGGAACGCCGTATTTTGCGGTGAGCTGGTCGAGAAAGGCGCGGTGGCGGGAATACATTTCCCGCCCCCGGCGGACGCGATCCGCTGAAACCCGTGTTTCGAGATACTGGCCAAAGGTTTGGGCAAACTCCGGCTGTTTGCGATCCAGCTCCAGAACCCGTTGTTGTTGCTCCATTCCGGCAACGGTGGTCACAGCCTTCGCCGACAAATTCTGCTGACGAGCCTGCTGCTGAAGTTTGGCCAGGCACGACTGAAACTCGGTGTCGGCACTCTGAGCCTGGAGAGTCACCAGCGACGCGGTCAGAAAGGCGGCAACTGCAGAAAAAGGAATACAAATTTTCAAAATACGGCGCTCTTTGAGACGGAGGGGTTTCCAGCATTTTACTCCCACTGCAGGCTCGGAGCGAATCCCCCGGCGATGAAATTTATTGCCCATTGCGGATCGGTGGAAAAACCACTTCCGCTTGCGCCAGGGACTCATCCATCCGCGTTCAGCACAGCACCCAGACGCTGCTTGATAATCTGACGGAAATCCGCCGCCAGCTGTCGATAAAATACCCGGTTGGGGGCGGCCGCCCGCCACACCATACCGTGCTGACGAAGAATGGGAATATTTTTGAGTTCACAAACGTGGAGCGCTTCGGGATGGTGCAGTTCGGAGTGAACATAGAGCGCGGGTAAAAAGGCCACCCCCAGCCCCATCACCACCATCTGCCTCAGAGTATCGAGGCTGGTGCCTTCAAAGTCCCGCTGCACCACAGCTCCCCAGCGCTCGCAAATTTCGCGAACCTGATGGTGAAAGTGATGATGCTCTTCAAGGGTCAAGACTTTTTCGCCGCGAAGCGCCGACGCTGTCAGACTTTTAATGCCCGCGAGGCGATGCTCGGCGGGAACCACAAACTTTAGCGACTCAGTAAACAGGGGCTCAACCGATAACTGGGAGTGGGCTACCGGCAACGGCACAATCGCGAGATCGTAAAGCCCGTCCTCGAGATCCTTGAGCAAAACCTTGTGGGCAGCTTCGCGCACATACAGCTTTAACTTGTGGTGGCGCTTATGGAGTTCGGGCAGCACATGGGGAAGTAAATAGGGTCCCACTGTGGGGGGAATTCCCAACCGGTAGGTGGCCTGGCGACCATCGGCCAGCTGGGTAACAACTTCTTCAAAGCCCTGCATCGACAACAACACCTGTCGCGCCACCGGCAATAACTCCCGACCCGACGGAGACAGCCGTGTCCCCGCCCTGGAACGTTCAAATAATGACAGATTGATGATGCTTTCCAGGACGGCAATTTGCGCCGTCAGCGCCGGCTGACTAATGCCCAATTCCTCGGCGGCGCGCCGATAGCTGGACAACTTTGCCACCGTGACAAAATAGTTGAGCTGGTTAATGCTGGGGGATTTGGCTTTTAAATGCGCGGCGCTCACGACCCATCCTGATAATAATAAGTGATCAGCATATGGTATACACTTTTATTAAACTATCAATGAGAATGGTTTACCGCCTGCCAGGTTCTGGCAAGCCAACTGCAAAAACTATTCAGGAGCAACCATGGAACATGTCATATCCGGTGTCGCCAAATTCCAGCGCGAGGTTTTTCCAGAAAGAAAAGAAGCCTTCCAAAAACTGGCCAACGGGCAAAACCCCGAGGTGCTGTTTATCACCTGTGCAGATTCTCGTATTGACCCCGGCATGGTCACCCAAACAGAGCCTGGGGATTTATTTATCTGCCGCAATGCAGGCAATGTGGTGCCGCCCCACAGCAATCAAACCGGCAGCATGTCGGCCTCCATCGAGTTTGCAGTCGCCGCTGTTGGCGTTTCCCATATTGTGGTCTGCGGCCACACGGACTGCGGCGCCATCAAGGGCGCGATTTCACCAGAGAATCTTGAGGGGCTGCCCCATGTTCAAACCTGGCTGGGACACTGCCGGGCTGCTCGGGAAGTTGTCCGTGAGCGCCACGGTGAAGTGCACAAGGGACACCTCGACGAGGTGACCAGAGAAAATGTTCTGCTGCAGCTGCAGCACTTGAAAACCCACCCTTCCGTTGCCGCCAAACTCGCCAATGGCCGTATCAGTTTGCACGGCTGGATGTACAACATCGCCAGTGGCGAGGTACTTTGCTACAACGAGACAAGTGGCCGCTTTGAGGTCATGGATCAGCACTACCGCAAACTGCTCAACAGCACCGCCATTACAGACAGACAGCTCCGAGGTGCCCTGTGAATAAAGACCAGCCGTCCCTGCGCGGTGATATCACCGGGGGTATTACTGCGGGGGTGGTCGCCCTGCCCCTGGCTCTGGCCTTGGGGGTGGCCTCGGGACTCGGTCCGATGGCCGGTCTTTACGGCGCGATTTGCGTCGGCTTTTTTGCCGCTGTTTTTGGCGGCACCCCTTCGCAGATTTCAGGACCTACGGGGCCCATGGTGGTGGTTCTCGCCGGCCTGTTTGCCAGCTTGTCCGGCGATGCTGCCCTGATCTTTACGGCCATTATCCTTGCCGGTCTGTTCCAGATTGTCTTCGGCCTGCTCGGCCTGGGACATTATATTCGCCTGGTTCCCTACCCGGTCATTTCCGGTTTTATGACCGGTATCGGGGTTATCATCATCATTCTGCAGCTGGGTCCGCTCCTCGGTCACGAATCGCCAGGAAACACACTTGGCGCCCTGGGCTACCTGCCAAATGCAGTGTCGAATATCCATTTTGCCAACCTGCTGCTGGGACTGGGAGCACTAGCCCTGGTGTATCTGTGGCCATCGAGCTGGGCAAAATACCTGCCATCGCCGCTGGCCGCACTGATTGCAGGCACTCTTTTGGCGTTTTTCCTCCTCGATGTCCCTGTGCTCGGCGATATTCCCACCGGATTGCCGAGCCTGCACTGGCCTGTGTTTGCCGGTCAGGAAAAAATGCTCCTGGTGATTGAGGCGGCATTTATTCTCGCGCTGCTGGGGGCAATCGACAGCCTGCTCACCTCCCTGGTGGCCGACAACATGACCCGCAAACGCCACAACAGCAATCAAGAGTTGATTGGCCAGGGAATCGGCAATACGGTCGCCGGTTTTCTGGGGGGCGTCGCTGGCGCCGGCGCCACCATGCGCACCGTGGTCAATATCCGCTCGGGCGGCAACACCCGCAGATCCGGCGCCATACACGCCATTGTGCTCCTTGCTATTGTTCTTGGCCTCGGCCCTCTGGCGGCCAATATTCCCCTGGCCGTGCTGGCGGGAATTCTAGTGAAAGTGGGCATGGATATTGTCGACTGGAGCTATCTTAAGCGCGCCCACCAGGGGCCGCGCTGGGATCTCCTTCTGATGGCTCTGGTGCTCGGCCTGACGGTTTTTGTCAACCTGATTACCGCAGTCGCCGCAGGTGTGGTGCTCGCCGCACTGGCGTTTGTAAAACAGGTGGCGAAGCTGCAAATCGACAACCTCAGAAACCTGCCGGAACATCTGGATTCCCCCGAGGAGAAACTGCTGCTCAAGGAAAGCAACAGCCGCATTATTCTCTTTGAGTTTACCGGGCCACTGAGTTTTGGCGCCGCCGCAGATCTCGGCCACAGGGTGCGCGAGCACAGCGAACCCGGCACTCGGATCTTGTTACTCGACTTCTCTCGAGTCCCCTTTCTCGACGTCTCTGCGGTAATGGCGGTGGAGAACATTGCTGTCGACGCCGCAGCGAGTGGCAAAGTTCTCTATTTTGCTGGCATGAGCGACGAAGTCAAAAAAGTGCTTGAAAACATGAACGGCGGCCTGCCCTGCGACGGCGTTTTCAGCACCCGCCTCAACGCTCTGCGCGCAGCCTCCACACTTCTGCAAAAAACCGACGGCCAGCACATGGGGAATGCATTGCCGAGTACCTGAGGGAAATATTCTGGTTGCATTCCAGACAAGCCCCGATTTCCCCGTTGATCCGTTTATTATTGAAAAATAATAAACGGATTTTTTTATCTCTCAGATCTTAATTATGATCCCGGTGCCGCTTATAGTACTGGGCACCGGCAATTCTGCTGACACCCAACCGCCCCTGAAACCCGGAATTCGATATGGCAATTACCATTTCACTGCCCCAGTGGTTACAACAGTTAAATGCGCCGCGACGTTTTCACTCCACGACAGCGGCCATGAAGCTGGTCATAGAAGCCGCACAGCGCAACAGCCTGGACGGCGGCGGCCCATTTGGGGCCGCCGTGGTCGACGACAATCTTGAGCTGATATCCCTGGGGGTCAACCGGGTTATCCCTGAACGCACCTCAATCCTCCACGCCGAAATGCTGGCGCTGCTGCTTGCCCAGCAAAAGCTGGGCGACCACAGGTTATCCGCAAAGGGGCGCTTCACCCTGTTGACCAGTTGCGAGCCCTGCGCCATGTGTTTCGGCGCTCTGCCATTTGCAGGGATAGCCCGTATTGTCTGTGCAGCGACAACGGCGGATGCCCAGGCAATCGGTTTTGACGAGGGCGACAAGCCGGAACATTGGCAAAACAGCCTGATAAAAAGAGGAATTGCTGTTACCACCGAACTGCTGCGCGACGATGCTGTCGCCGTACTTAATGCCTACCGCAACAGCGGCGGCAGCCTTTATTAGGGTCTATCGGGCTTAGGGCTGTTCTACTGCAGATAAGCCGATCCCGGTGCTAAAACTCAGGCAGCTGGTGCAACTGCTCTATATGCCCTGATCCAGCTGCAAACTGATACCTTTTTTGGCCAACAACCCCTGTTCCCGCGCCAAAGTAAAGCGCGTCAGTGGATGATTCTGGAGCCAACCGCAGGGATAGGAAATACGCAGCTTGCGGCCTTCGACGTTGAGTTGAAATACCGGGGCATCCTCAACCAGAGCCACATATTTGAACAGAACAGCCAGGCGCAGCAACAGGCACAGACGCTCAAGCTGTTCGCTGCGGCCATTGGCTCTGGCCTCAATTTCTTCGAGGGGAAATTTCTGGCGATGCCCCCGCACCAACAGCCCCAGCTCCAGCTGTTCGACTTTTGAAAATCCGGGCAAATCACTGTTTTCAATAAGGTACTGGCCGTGCTTGTGGAAGCCGCTGTGGGCGATGGCGAGACCAATTTCATGAAGCCGACAGGCCCACACCAACAAATCCAGATCCTGTTGGCAGAGCTGCCAGCGATCCTGCACCGAGGCGAACAGATAGCGTGCGGTTTCTTCCACCTTGCGCGCCTGTTGCTCGTCGACACTGTAGCGCTGCATCAGCGCACTCACTGAGCGCTCGCGCACGTCTTCATGACTGAGCCTGCCGATGGTGTCGTAGATAATGCCCTCCCGCAGCGCCCCTGCGGATATGCGCATTTCCCTGATTTCGAGGGCATCAAAAAAAGCACAACTGATGGCGACGCCGGAAGCAAAAACATTGCGGCGGCGCTCGCTGAGCCCGGCCAGCTTGCACAACTCTTTCGCCGACGGGTATTTGAGCAGCAACTTGCTCAGTTTTTTCAGGTTATCGACACTGATACCGGACTCCGCCCATCCCTGGGCAGCGATGACGCTTTCCAGGGCGCGCAGCGTGCCCGACGACCCCACCACATCGCCCCATCCCTGGCGAATAAAAGCGGAACGGATATTGAGCACTTCACTGTAGGCGGCGAGATAGGCATTTTCAAAAGCGGAAGGGGTAATTTCACCGGCGGGGAAAAACCGTTCGCCATAGGAGACACAACCCATATGCAGGCTTTCCAACAACCGAGCCTCAAAGCGCTCGCCGATAATAAACTCGGTACTGCCGCCGCCGATATCCACCACCAGGCGGGAGCCGTCATCCGCCAGCGTATGGGCAACCCCAAGATAGACCAAGCGCGCCTCTTCACGGCCGGAAACCACTTCCAGGGGGTACCCCATAATGGCCTCGGCGGCATGGCGGAAATCCCGGCCATTTTTGGCAATCCGCAGGGAGTTGGTGCCGACAATGCGGACGATGTCGGGCTGGAGTACATCGATCGCCTGGCGAAACCGGGCCAAACACTGAAGACCTCGAGCAATGGCCGCATCACTGAGAACCCCTTCGGCCATACCTGAGGCCAACTGCACGGTTTCCCCCAGGCGCTCCACCGGGCGCGCCTCCCCATGTTCAACCCGGGCGATGACCATGTGAAAGCTGTTGGAGCCGAGATCGACTGCAGCCAGCAAACGGCCTTCCGTATCTACAATCTGATTGGTCACAACCGGACTTCCTCTTTAAAGGGTCTGTTCGCACAAGTTAGCCCGCCCGCATTGTGGCCAGACAACGGTAGATGTTATGATCTCGCCAATTGTACCTTTCCGCAGCCTGCGAATACCAACCCCAGCAAAAAACAAACGCGGCTCCCAGAGCTTAATCACATTAAATACGGAGAATCCCATGGGCGAAAAAATCGTTCACGTTACCGACGGCAGTTTTGAAAGCGACGTACTGGGTGCAGATGTCCCTGTACTGGTGGACTTCTGGGCAGCCTGGTGTGGCCCCTGTAAAATGATCGCACCCCTGCTTGATCAGGTGTCTGAAGAATTCGATGGCAAAGTCAAAGTCTGCAAAGTGGATGTGGACGCCAATCCCCAGACGGCGGCCAAGTTCAGCGTCCGTGGTATTCCCACCCTGATGCTTTTTAAAGACGGCGAACTGGAAGCCACGAAAGTGGGCGCATTGTCAAAGTCGCAGTTGACCGACTTTATCAACAACAACCTGTAATTGCCCTGGCAGGCATTGCCCTAGATCGGCAGGCCTGCCAAAAATCCATTGCGCTTTTTGGCACGATGGTTATAATTCGCGCCATCAATTTTAATTCTCCCGTGGCTGGCCTGTTTTCTGCGTCAATCCTGCAATCGTTAATGCCATGATTTCGACAGGCGCTCAATAATAAAACGGCAGAATTTATCCCTGACTACCTTTTCGCTAAAACACCGCACAGAAGCGGCCTTCATACCCATTGTTCACCACTAAATCACACTCTCCTTATGAATCTGACTGATCTAAAAACCAAACCTATCACTGAACTTATTCAAATTGGCGAAGAAATTGGCCTGGAAAACCAGGCGCGATCGCGCAAACAGGATATTATTTTCAACATCCTCAAGCGCCACGCCAAAAGTGGTGAAGACATTTATGGTGAGGGGGTGCTCGAAATTCTCCCCGACGGCTTTGGTTTTCTTCGCTCCGCAGACGCCTCCTATCTGGCGGGACCGGACGATATCTATGTATCTCCCAGCCAGATTCGTCGCTTCAATCTGCGCACCGGCGACAGCATTTCCGGCAAAATTCGCCCCCCCAAAGAGGGTGAGCGCTACTTTGCCCTGCTCAAAGTTGACAATATCAACTTCGACAAGCCGGAAAACGCCCGCAACAAGATTCTCTTTGAGAACCTGACCCCGCTGTTCCCCAACAAGCGCCTTCTTCTGGAGGCCGGCAATGGCAGCTCTGAAGATCTGACCGGCCGCATGATCGACCTGATTTCCCCTATCGGCAAGGGCCAGCGCGGACTGATTGTAGCGCCACCGAAAGCGGGTAAAACCATTATGATGCAGCACATCGCCCAGGCAATTGTGCGCAACAATCCCGAGTGCATCATGATCGTTCTACTCATCGACGAGCGCCCCGAGGAAGTCACCGACATGCAGCGCACCGTGCGCGGCGAAGTGGTGGCATCGACCTTTGATGAACCCCCCGCCCGCCACGTTCAGGTGGCCGAAATGGTCATCGAAAAAGCCAAGCGCCTGGTGGAACATAAAAAAGACGTGGTGATCCTGCTCGACTCCATCACCCGTCTCGCCCGCGCCTACAACACAGTACAGCCCTCATCCGGCAAAGTGCTTACCGGCGGTGTCGATGCCCACGCCCTGGAAAAACCCAAGCGTTTTTTTGGCGCTGCCCGCAATATCGAAGAGGGCGGCAGCCTCACCATCATCGCCACAGCGCTGGTGGACACCGGCTCCAAAATGGACGAAGTGATCTACGAAGAGTTCAAGGGCACCGGCAACCTCGAATTGCACCTGGATCGCAAAATCGCCGAGAAGCGCATCTTCCCCGCCATCAATATTCGCCGTTCCGGCACCCGCCGCGAAGAGCTGCTCATGGCTGAAGGTGATCTCCAGCGCGTATGGATTCTGCGCAAGCTCCTCAACGACATGGAAGACGTGGCGGCCACTGAATTCCTCACCGACAAGCTCAAGGGCTTTAAGGTCAACGATGAATTTTTCGGCGCCATGAAAAGAAAATAAGCGGATCTGACACTCGCTGTCCCGTCCTGGAATAGGTTTACACAGTGAGGACCTATTATGGATGAACGCCTATCGACGCGCCGTAAGCGCACCCAGCGTGATTACACAATGGGCTTTAAATTGCAGGTTGTAGACGCTGTTGAA
>JBFXIU010000077.1:0-14561 GCA_050175615.1 Porticoccaceae bacterium
CGAGCTGAAAATGTCCGAAGTTTATCGCGTTGAACACACCACTCACCCGCTGGAGTTTGATCTCTACTACAGCGTCTGATGCTTGGCTTGTGAAAAAAGCCCGTCACTTTACCAAGTGGCGGGCTTTTTATTTGTGTCAGGAAAAGCTAAGCTCTAGGGAACAAGGGCTGACCGGTACCCACTGGAATGAAAGCAACCATCGCCATACTCATGGTAGTCACAACAGGGTTGTGGGCTCTGTACTCAACTGCTGAGGTCTATAAAGTTGTTGACCCCAAAACCGGCAAGGTTCTTTACACAGACACGCCACCGGCTAACTACAAGCCCGACGACAGCCTGAAACTGCCACCAGTCAACACCCAGCCGGCAATGGATATTCCGGACAAAGGTGTCAGCACCGAAGCTGAACCTTTGCCCCTCAATTACGACAGCCTCACTATTCTTCAACCTGCCAATAACAGCACCATTCCCCCGGGGCAGCTGGATGTTGTCATCCAGACAAAGGCTCAACCGACACTTCAGGAAGGCCACCTCATCCGCATCCTTTTCAACGATGAACCAGTAGCCAGCCCGTCATCCACTTCAAGTATCGTCATCGGCAACCTGATTCGCGGATCGCACCAGATACAGGCACAGGTTGTTGATGCTGAAGGCAAGGTTTTAATAAGCAGCAAAACCGTCACTATTCATGTAAAAAGAGCGTCGATCAAAAACTAAACACCAACCCCAGTGAACCGAGCCAAAAGCACCATGTTGGTGCACAGAAAAATCGTTTCAGCTACACTCCACAACCAAACACCAGCAATTCATACTATTTTTGTGCATTTTTTTGGCCTGTATTTTGCAAAATGTTGATAAGTGCAGCGTAATACTGAGCACAACAACAGCAACTTAAGCGTTAAACCGTGCTTGATCATATCCACTGCACCATAACTAACGCTTCTCTGGGGAAAGAGCCATTTTGGACGCCGACTATATTCTTGAACACCATATGGAACAGGTACTCCTCGACAACCTGAGTACAGCGGTATTGCTAGTCGATGACGCCATGATCATTACCTATCTAAACGCCGCTGCCGAAAGCCTGTTGGCAGTTAGCGCTAACAGGGTATGTGGCTCCTCTGCGGAAATTTTCTTTGCCGGCTCAGACCTGCACATGGCGACCTTGCGCAAAGCTTTTCAGAGTGGACGCCCCTTTACAGAGCGGAAAGTCAGCTTATTCCTTCCCGATCAAACCCAGATTATTGTCGATTATTCGGTAACCCCTTTTCAGCAGGGCAAGGAAAAGATGCTGATTATCGAGATGCAGGGCATGGACAGGATAATGCGCATCAATCGGGAGGAAGCCATGCTTTCAGCCCACAAAACATCAAAAAACCTGATTCGCGGTCTCGCCCATGAAATCAAAAACCCCCTGGGCGGTATTCGCGGCGCGGCACAACTGCTGGCATCAGAATTGGAAAACAGCGATCCTGAGTTACGGGAGTACACCGACATCATCACCTCGGAGGTAGAACGCCTCAGCAAGCTGGTGGATCGCATGCTGGGTCCCAATAAGCCAGCGCGCATGGCGCCGGTGAATATCCATGCAGTTACCGAGCAGGTTGCCACCCTCGTCAAGGCGGAAACCCAGGGCGAACTGCCAATAGTCCGGGACTACGATCCCAGCATTCCAGACATTATGGGTGACAAGGAACAGCTGATTCAGGCCGTGCTGAATGTTGTGCGCAACGCCATGCAATCGTTGAAAGCCGCCAATATGATCGGCAAAGGTGGTGCCATCAGGTTGCGCACCCGCATTCAAAGGCATTTCACCATTGGCAAGCATCACCACCGGGTTGTCTGTCGCCTCGACGTCATCGATAACGGCCCGGGAATTCCCGGCGACATCGCTGAACGTATTTTTTACCCAATGATCAGCGGCAGACCGGAGGGAACGGGACTGGGATTATCCATCGCCCAATCTGCCATCAACCTGCACCGCGGCCTTATCGAATGCGACAGTCGCCGCGGGCACACTCAATTCACTATTTACTTACCCATCGAATCTGACCATGAATGACAAGGAAACTATCTGGATCGTCGACGATGATCGCTCTATCCGCTGGGTGATGGAAAAAGCCCTCACCCGACAGAACTATGAGGTGCGCAGCTTTGAGGATGCCGGCACCCTGCTTGACAGCCTGGGCACTGGACACCCGGACGTCATTGTCAGCGACATTCGCATGCCTGGAATCAATGGCCTCGAATTACTGAAAACCATCCACGAAGAATGCCCCACTATTCCTGTGATCATCACCACGGCGCATTCCGATCTTGACAGTGCCGTTGCCGCCTATCAGGGTGGGGCTTTTGAATACCTGCCCAAGCCATTTGATATCGACGAGCTGATCTCCGTTACCCAGCGGGCAATTACCTTCACTCGCGAGCAAAAGAATCCGCCCGATATCAAAGACAATCTCATCCGCACCGACATCATCGGTGAGGCTCCGGCCATGCAGGAAGTGTTTCGCGCTATTGGCCGCCTGTCCAAATCCAATATCACCGTACTGATCAACGGCGAGTCCGGCACCGGCAAGGAACTGGTTGCCAGGGCGCTCCACCGTCACAGCCCCCGCGCGCAACAACCGTTCATTGCCCTCAATATGGCCGCCATTCCCCACGACCTGATTGAGTCGGAACTTTTTGGCCACGAAAAGGGCGCATTCACAGGCGCCAGCCAGCGCCGCGCAGGCCGCTTTGAGCAGGCGGATGGCGGCACTTTGTTTCTCGACGAAATTGGCGATATGCCCGCAGAAGCGCAAACACGGCTGCTGCGGGTTTTGGCCGACGGCGAGTTTTATCGGGTCGGCGGCCACACGCCCGTCAAAGTCAATGTGCGCATTATTGCCGCCACCCACCAAAACCTTGAAATCCTGGTGGCAGACCACCGTTTCAGAGAGGATCTTTTCCATCGTCTCAATGTCATTCGCGTCCACCTGCCCAGACTGCGTGATCGCAAGGAAGATATCCCCAAACTGATTCAATTCTTCCTGAAGCAATCTGCCCGCGATCTCGATGTGGAAGCCAAGGTTGCCTCAAAAGAAGTGGAGGCTCACCTCAGTAATCAGCCCTGGCCAGGCAATGTCCGTCAACTGGAGAACACCTGTCGCTGGTTGACCGTGATGGCCTCCGGCAGAGAAATTCTGTTGTCAGACCTACCCCCTGAGCTGATGAGCGAAAACCCCCAGAGTGAACAGCTACCCTCTTCCAGCAACGCAGAGATAAGTAGCAGCGAACATTGGCAAGAAGGGCTTCGCCATTGGGCAAAAACGGCTCTAGCCAGCGGCAGGGAAAAAATTCTCGATGTCGCCTTACCCACTTTTGAGCGCACCATGATTGAAGTTGCCCTCCAGAAAACCGGGGGGCGCAAAAAAGAGGCGGCAGAACTGCTGGGCTGGGGGCGAAACACCCTGACCCGGAAACTCAAAGAATTGGAGATGTCGGACAGCGACAACTAAAAAAGGGGGAACTCCCCCTTTTTTAGTTATTTATTGATCTGTTCTAAGTCTGTTCAGCGTGTCGCCGGGACAACACTGTCCCTACAGATCGACCCGCTGGGGTTGTCAGTTGACGGTTTCACTTTCCGCTTGATTGGCCGCCTGCTGCTGTTTGGCTCTCGCCACCGCCTGCTGGAAAACAGCTTCGAAATTGATTGGCGGCATCATCAGCGCGGGGAAAGTCCCTTTGGTGATAACGGAATCGACTGTTTCGCGAACATAGGGAAAAATAATCTGCGGACAGTGGGTATTGAGTATTGCCGTTAACTGGGCGCCCTCAAGGCCTTTGATCAGGAAAATGCCCGCCTGTTCCACTTCCACCAAATACATGGTGTCATCACCGTCTTTGACCGTGATGGTGAGATGCAGGGCAACATCATAATGATCGTTATCGAGCTTTTTGATTTTGGTGCCCAAGTCCTGGCTGACCTGGGGCTTCCACTGTCTTTTGAAGGCTTCGGCACCCTGGGGAGCTTCAAAGGACAAATCTTTGAGATAGATACGCTGCAAAGAGAATTCGACCTGGGGATTGGTGTTGGCCGCTGCTTCAGTCTGGTTGTTTTCTTCTGTCATGTTTGAATCCTGATTCATATTTTAGTTAAGCCCGCGATTACATAAGTAAAGGCGAATGGCAAAAATTCAACCCCTGTTACTTCTTTTTAATCAAAGGCAACCCTTGACCTGCCCATTCGCCAACACCGCCCTGAAGACGACGCACCTGAAAACCGGCCTTACCCAGGGTTTTTCCTCCCGCACCGGCATGCTGGCCTATTTTGTCGGCGAGAATAATAATTTTGTCTTTGTATTTTTCCAGCTCAGAGACTCGACCACCGAGTTTGGCGACAGGAATATGAATGGCGCCAGCAATATGGCCTTCATTAAAGTCTTTGGCTTCCCGCAAATCCACCAATACCGCCTGTTCAGCGTTGATCAGCCTGGTGGCCTCGTGGGCGGAAACCGGCTTACCGCCCTTTACCCGCTCTGTAAAAGCAAAAACGTAGATGAGAATCACCAGTAAACTGGCGAGCATCCACTCTTCGCTGACAAAAATAAAAAAATCCACAGTTATAACCTCATTGGAATCGGCTTAGCGCGGGCAGGCCTGTTGCAGCCAAGCCGCAGCCGAGGGTCCGCTAAATGTGCCGAACCTGTTCAATTTCGTATTCCACTTCGCCACCGGGCGTGACCACGCGAACCACGTCACCCACTTCCTTGCCAATGAGGGCACGGGCAATGGGCGACTGATAGGAAATTTTGCCCTGCTTGATATCCGCCTCATCATCGCCAACGATTTTGTACTGTTTGACCTCATCGGTGTCGACATTGACGATGTCTACGGTACAGCCAAAAATGACTTTATCGCTCTCGGCAATTTTGGTGATATCAATAATCTGGACGTGGCTGAGTTTGCCTTCGATCTCCTGAATGCGGCCTTCCATAAAGCTCTGCTGCTCGCGGGCGGCATGGTACTCGGCATTTTCTTTGAGATCACCGTGGGCTCGGGCTTCAGCGATAGCCTGAACCACTTTGGGACGCTCGATTTTTTTCAGCTGCTCCAGCTCTTTTCTTAACGCCTCGGCACCCTCATGGGTCATTGGAACCTTGTTCATCAGTTTTTTATCTCGTGTAAATCCTGCAACTTGCGCACAGAGAAATGGTTGCCGTGCGCCAAGGCTTCGCATACCGCGTTGCCACCCGCCAATGTTGTCGTGTAATAAACACCGTTGGATTCCGCTGTCGAGCGAATTGTCGATGAATCGGCAATGGCAACCCGGCCTTCTGTGGTATTGAGAATCAGGTGAACCTTACCATTTTTAATCATGTCAACAATATGGGGGCGACCCTCTTTTACCTTATTGACCACTTCAACCTCAAAACCGGCATCGCTGATGATCTGGGCAGTGCCGCGAGTAGCCACAAGTTTAAAGCCCTGTTTTATCAATGCCCTGGCAACGTCCACAACCCCAGATTTATCGCGTTCGCGAACACTGATAAACGCCGTACCCGACGTGGGAATTTCGTCACTGGCGCCAAGCTGAGCTTTGGCGTAAGCCTCGGCAAAGGTGTCGGCCACGCCCATAACTTCACCGGTGGATTTCATTTCGGGGCCGAGAATGGGGTCTATGCCGGGGAATTTGTTGAAGGGGAATACCGCCTCTTTAACACTGTAATAGGGAGGAATAATTTCCCTGGTAAAACCCTGTGCTTCCAGCGTGGTGCCCGCCATGCAGCGCGCCGCCACCTTGGCCAGGGACTGACCAATGCACTTGGATACAAAAGGTACCGTGCGCGACGCCCTGGGATTGACCTCAATCACATAGATCTTGCCATCCTGCCAGGCGAGCTGAACATTCATCAGGCCTTTAACCCTGAGTTCAATGGCCATCTGTTTGACGATATCGCGCATTTCGTCCTGAATGGCGGCATCGAGACTGTAAGGCGGCAGCGAGCAGGCAGAATCACCGGAGTGAATGCCCGCCTGCTCGATATGCTGCATAATGGCGCCGATCACAACTTCATTGCCATCGGAAACTGCGTCTATATCCACCTCAATGGCGGCGGACAAAAAGTAGTCGAGCAGTACGGGAGAATCTTCCGAGACCTGTACCGCTTCGCGCATATAGCGCATCAGTTCGTCTTCACCGTAGACAATCTCCATGGCGCGACCGCCGAGCACATAGGATGGACGCACCACCAGGGGATAGCCAATCTCGCGGGCTTTTTCCAACGCCGCATCGGCAGAGCGCACGGTGGCATTGGGGGGCTGTAACAACCCCAGCTTGTCGATCATCTGCTGGAAGCGTTCCCGATCCTCCGCCCGGTCGATGGCATCCGGTGTAGTGCCGATAATGGGCACGCCGGCCTTTTCCAGCGCACGGGCGAGTTTCAAGGGTGTCTGGCCGCCAAACTGGACAATCACTCCAATGGGTTTTTCCAGGCTGACAATTTCCAGCACGTCCTCAAGGGTGACCGGCTCGAAATAGAGACGATCCGAGGTATCGTAGTCGGTGGATACGGTTTCAGGGTTGCAGTTGACCATAATGGTTTCGTAGCCGTCTTCGCGCATCGCCAGCGCCGCATGAACACAGCAGTAATCAAACTCGATACCCTGACCGATACGGTTGGGGCCGCCGCCCAAAACCAGAATTTTCTCGCGATTCGAGGGATTCGCTTCGCACTCCTCCTCGTAGGTGGAATACATGTAGGCAGTGGCGGTGGCAAACTCTGCGGCGCAGGTATCCACCCGCTTGTACACAGGGCGAATATTGAGACCGTGGCGATAATTACGCACTGCGGCTTCGGTGGTATTGAGCAGCTTGGCGAGACGCTTGTCGGCAAAGCCCTTGCGTTTCAAACCATAGAGCCAGGCGGCATCGATCTGCTCAAGACTGTTGCCTTGAAGCGCCTTTTCTTCGTTGATCAGGTCTTCGAGCTGAACAAGGAACCAGGGGTCAATATTGGTGATGCGGTGAACCTCATCCAGGCTCATTCCCGCACGGAAAGCATCTCCGATATACCAGATGCGATCGCTGCCGGCTTCGGCAAGCTCCTGGTGAATATGGGTTCTGGCGTCGTCGCTGGTGAGATCCACTTTGGGATCCAGCCCCGCCACGCCCACCTCAAGACCCCGCAATGCCTTTTGCAGTGACTCCTGAAACGTGCGACCAATGGCCATCACTTCACCCACGGACTTCATCTGGGTAGTGAGTTTGGCGTTGGCAGTGGCAAATTTCTCAAAAGCGAAACGCGGCACCTTGGTGACCACATAGTCGATACTGGGTTCAAAAGATGCCGGAGTGGCGCCGCCGGTGATCTCGTTCTGCAGCTCATCGAGGGTGTAACCCACCGCCAGTTTGGCGGCAACTTTGGCAATAGGAAAGCCGGTAGCTTTGGATGCCAGAGCAGAAGAGCGGGATACCCTCGGGTTCATTTCGATAACGACAAGACGGCCATCGGCGGGATTGACCGCAAACTGCACATTGGAGCCGCCGGTTTCCACGCCGATCTCCCGCAATACCTTGATAGAGGCATTGCGCATGATCTGGTACTCCTTGTCCGTCAGGGTCTGGGCGGGGGCGACGGTGATGGAGTCGCCGGTGTGAATACCCATGGGGTCAAAATTTTCAATGGAACAGACAATGATGCAGTTGTCGTTTTTGTCCCGCACCACCTCCATCTCAAACTCTTTCCAGCCGATAAGCGACTCATCGATCAGCAGTTCATTGGTGGGGGAAAGGTCGAGACCGCGCTTGCAGATTTCTTCAAATTCTTCGCGGTTGTAGGCAATACCACCGCCGGAACCGCCCATGGTGAAAGAGGGGCGGATGATGCAGGGATAACCAAACTGATCCGGCACCTGGAGAGCCTCTTCAAGGCTGTGCACAATCACTGCCTTGGGTGTTTCCAGACCAATGGCTTTCATGGCCTTGTCGAAACGCTCGCGATCCTCTGCTTTATCAATGGCGTCGGCATCGGCACCGATCATCTGGACGCCAAATTTTTCCAGCACCCCTTCCCGCGCCAGATCGAGAGCACAGTTCAATGCTGTCTGCCCGCCCATGGTCGGCAACAGCGCATCGGGGCGCTCCGCTTCAATAATAGCGGCAACCGTACGCCACTCCACCGGCTCGATATAGGTGGCATCGGCCATGGCGGGATCGGTCATGATGGTTGCCGGGTTCGAGTTGACCAGGATGACTCGGTAGCCTTCCTCTCTCAGCGCTTTACAGGCCTGGGCGCCGGAATAGTCGAATTCGCAGGCCTGGCCGATCACGATGGGGCCGGCGCCGAGGATGAGGATACTTTTGATGTCTGTTCGTTTTGGCATGTTGTCTCTAACCGTCGGGACTTGCGTGTCAGTAACTATTCGTGTCGGCAACTATTGATCGCCTGAAATCATCGCCTGGCGCCTGAGAACCAGCTCCCAAGTATGGCCAGTTCCTGGGGCACATTTGACGTCAGCTGCGAATCAGGCGCTACGCGCTTCCATCAACTCAATAAAATGATCAAAAAGTGGCGCTGCATCATGGGGACCAGGACTGGCTTCCGGGTGACCCTGAAAACTGAATGCGGGCTTGTCGGTGCGGTGAATGCCCTGCAAGCTGCCATCAAACAGCGATCTGTGGGTGGTGCGCAGGTTTTCGGGCAATGAGCTTTCGTCAACAGCAAAACCGTGGTTTTGACTGGTGATCAGCACAGTTTTGTCGTCCAGGTTCTGCACCGGATGATTGCCGCCATGGTGGCCAAATTTCATTTTGGTGGTTTTGGCGCCTGAAGCCAGCGCCAGCAGCTGGTGGCCAAGGCAAATGCCAAACACGGGAATATCCGTTTCGAGAAATGACTGAATGGCGCTGATGGCGTAGTCACAGGGCTCGGGATCACCGGGGCCATTGGACAGGAAAATACCATCGGGATTCATGGCCAGCACCTGTTCAGCGCTCGTCTGCGCCGGCACAACGGTCACATCGCAACCGCGGTCGACCAACATGCGCAAAATATTGCGCTTGACACCAAAGTCATAAGCAACGACCTTGAAAACAGTGTTTTCGAGCTTGGCATGCCCCTGATCCAGTATCCAGGAGCCTTCGCGCCACGGGTAGGCTTCAGCAACGCTGACTTCTTTTGCCAGATCCATACCTTTAAGGCCGGCAAAGGCGCGAGCCTGTTCCAGTGCCTTGCCCTCATCGATATCTCCCGCCATCAGGCAGCCATTTTGCGCGCCCTTTTCACGGAGAATGCGGGTGAGCTTACGCGTATCAATGTCAGCAATACCCAGAATATTGCGTTCGCGCAGATAGGTGTCCAGGGCATTTTGGCTGCGGAAATTGCTCACCAGCATGGGCAGGTCGCGAATCACCAGACCCGCCGCCCAGATTTTATCGGACTCTTCATCTTCTGAATTGACGCCCACATTGCCTATATGGGGGTAGGTCAGAGTGACGATCTGGCGGGCATAGGAGGGATCAGTAAGAATTTCCTGGTATCCCGTTAGCGAGGTATTAAAAACGACTTCACCACTGGAGGAGCCTTCCGCACCAATGGCGGTTCCCCGGAACAGGGTGCCATCCTCAAGGGCGAGCAAAGCAGGCCGACGATTATCGGTTTTCAACACATACTCCTCTGTTTGGGAAACTGTCAAAAAGCTGGGCTGACCGGCTTCAGGTGAGATGGCCTGGTTTTATTTGCAAAAAAGCGAGATGAAGTTTTGGATTCATCTCGCTTTAAGGAAATTTGTCAAACCATGCATCTCTCTGGGGACTCAGGCGCTTCAGATCAGCTAAAACCTGAGGGGGAATTTTATTGGAGAGAACAGCTTATGTCCAGCCCAATCTACCCTATCTGGAGTTTTCCGAAGCCACAGAGCAGGTTCAGCCTACCGGGGGGATATCCGCATACCCAATATAATTTCCACCGGGAGCAATCCATTTTGCTAAAATGGCCTTCCTAACCCCCACAATCCGCCTCGACCATGATTATCCATTCCCTGTTAATTTTATTGGCAGTAATGGCTCTTTTGGGTGTGATTTTTGAAGAAAAAATCCATATCAACAAAGCCAAAACCACATTGTTCTGCGGCACGCTTGCCTGGGTGATTCTGTTTATCACCTCCGCAAGTAGCGGCCACAGCGCGCAAATCAAGCTCGGCCTCAATGAAAACATCACCGACATTGCCTCTCTCTGGCTGTTTCTTCTCGCCGCCATGACGTTTGTTGCCTACCTGAACAAGAAAGGCATGATTGAAAACCTGATTTATCTGTTCCTGCCAAAGCGCATCAGCGAAAAGAAACTGCTGTTTCTCACCGCCACCTTCTGCTTCCTGTTTTCCTCACTGGCGGACAATATCACTGCCACTCTCTGCTCTGTCGCCCTGATTTTATCGCTGCAATTGAGTGTCGAAAAAACCATCAAGTTCGCGGTATTGGTGGTGTTCGCCGTCAATTCCGGCGGCGTCGCCCTGATCACTGGAGATGTCACGACGCTGATGATCTTCCTCGCCGACCGGGTAGAGATTGAGGATCTGCTGTTTCTCAGCATTCCTTCCTTTGTTGCTGTCATGGTTCTTGCCGCCTTTCTCAGCCGCGGCCTTGATGAGGTTATTGAGATCAAACCCCATATCACCGACATCCGCACAGTGGATATCAGCATAGCCGCCATTTTTCTGCTCACCATTCTTGGCACTATTGTCGGCAATATCTATTTTGATATTCCCCCTGTATTGAGCTTTATTTTTGGCCTGTCAATGATGTTTCTGACGGCGCGTTTTTTCAACGAAGATATGGATGAAGACCCGATCATGGACTACATCCGCCTGATCGAGTTCGACACCCTGATGTTTTTTCTCGGTGTCCTGCTGGTGGTGGGCATGCTCAGAGAGATCCAAGTACTTAATGGCGTGACAGAGCTCTATTCGGCGATGCCCCACACCGCTGCCAACTTCACCATGGGAATACTCTCCGCCATCATCGACAACGTGCCACTGACTGCCGCCCTGCTTAAATCGGGAATTGAAATGAGCAGCACCAACTGGCTGCTGTTAACCTATGCCGTCGGGGTTGGCGGCTCACTGCTGGTGATAGGTTCCGCCGCCGGGATTATTGCCATGAGCAAAGTCACCAGCATGACTTTTCACAGCTATTTGCGCTTTCTGCTGCCCCTGCTAGCCGCCTATTGCATCGGTTTTGCCGGCGTCTATCTGCTGGGAATATGGCTGTTTTGATGGCCTAGACTCAAACGCCAAGGGGCAATATCGCGAGCAGAACTCGCTTCCCCGACAACATCAAACTGAAAGAGTACTAGCCCGGAAATTGCACCAGTACAGGCTGAAATCTGAGTTTTGCGCGGGTATAACAGACTTAAACGTCATTGCAGTTCGGTAACAGTTTGCTACCGGCTACGTTTGCCTGTTTTTCACTTGATCTCGCCCGATTTGAGCGCATATGCTCGCTCCGACGTTGCTATGGCAGCGTTTACGCTCACGAGCACGCTCAAATCGAACGATCTCGGCGCGAAAATTCAGCCAACTGGTGCAACTTCCGGGCTAACGATCTTTCAGACCCAGAACGTCCTGCATATCAAACTTGCCTGCGGGCTTGTTCGCCAGCCACACTGCGGCGCGAACGGCGCCACGGGCAAAAGACATGCGGCTTGAGGCTTTGTGGGTGATCTCGACCCGCTCGCCATCGGCGGCAAACATCACCGTATGGTCGCCGACAATATCCCCGGCGCGAACGGTGGCAAAGCCAATGGTATTGCGATCGCGAGCGCCGGTAATGCCCTCGCGGCCATAGACCGCCACTTCATCAAGATTGCGACCCAGGGCAGCGGCCACCACTTCGCCCATACTCAATGCAGTGCCGGATGGCGCGTCGATTTTATGGCGGTGATGAGCCTCATAAATTTCAATATCTACCTCATCCCCCAGGACTTTTGCCGCCATGTCCAGCAGCTTAAAACAGAGATTGACTCCGGTACTGAAATTGGAGGCCTGACAGATCGCGGTTTTTTCAGCGGCAAAGGCAATATCAGCTTTTTGCAGCTCATTAAACCCGGTTGTACCCAACACCAGCTTTTTGCCCTTGGATCCACACACCTTAACATTGGCAACAGAGGCGACCGGAATCGTAAAATCGATCAACACATCAAAATCATCGACCACGGCAGTGAGATCCCCACTAACCAAAACCCCGTTGCGGCCAATACCGGCCAGCTCTCCGGAATCAACGCCCACAAGGGTACTGTCCGCACGCTCGAGGGCGACTGTCAGCTCTGCTTCAGGGTGATTGGCAATAGCTTCAATAAGCGTCTTACCCATGCGCCCGGCGGCGCCTGTGACTGCAATACGTATCATAATGATTCCTTGTTGTCCGGCTTTATCGTCAGCCCTGGGCGCGCGATAACAAAACCGCCATTTTATTCATCTGGATCGCAGAAGCCTACCGGCTTGTGACAATACATCAGGGTGCAACTATTGCCCCAGCAATCTTTACTGCCGAGCCAAGGTTACACCTTAAAGCTGTCAAAAAAGTTTTTTACACCCTCAAACCAGGAGGTTTTCCGCGGCGAATGCTTGTTGCCTTCAAGGTCGCCATGCAATTCTCTAAGCAGTTCTTTTTGACGGGCGTTGAGATTGATGGGGGTTTCCACCACTACCCGGCACAACAAATCACCTGGACCACCACCGCGAACACTGGAAACCCCCTTGCCGCGAAGCCGGAAAAGACGGCCTGTCTGAGTTTCCGGAGGCACTTTCAGCTTTACTCTGCCGCTGAGGGTGGGGACTTCAAGCTCGCCGCCGAGAGCCGCGTCGACAATACTGATGGGAACCTCGCAGTAAAGATTGCGGCCGTCGCGCTGAAAGATCTCGTGCTCCCGCACCATGACCTGGACATACAGGTCGCCGGGGGGACCGCCCGCGGGACCCGCCTCGCCTTCGCCCGAGAGGCGGATGCGATCGCCATTATCCACACCTGCAGGAATTTTGACTGACAGGGTTTTGGCTTCTTCTTTGCGGCCAGCACCGTGACAGGCTGTACAGGGATCAGAAATGACTGTGCCCCGACCCCGGCAGGTGGGACAGGTTTGCTGAACCTGAAAAATACCCTGGGACATCCGCACCTGGCCGACACCACCACAGGTACTGCAGCGGGTTGGCGACGAACCTTTTTTGGCGCCCGAGCCTTCACACAGATCACAAGCGACCAGCGTGGGAACGCGAATTTGCTTGGTGACGCCGCGAACGGCTTCCTCCAAATCCAGCTCCAGGTTGTATTGAAGATCGGAACCTCGCCGCGGCCCACCGCGACTGCGACCACCACCTCCGCCAAAGATATCGCCAAAAACATCGCCAAAGATATCGCTGAAATTACCAAATCCGGCTCCGCCGCCACCGCCTGCGCCACCGGAGACTCCGGCGTGGCCAAACTGATCGTAAGCCGCACGCTTTTGCTTGTCGGAGAGAATTTCATAGGCTTCAGAAGCCTCTTTAAACTTCTCTTCAGCACCGGCATCGTCAGGGTTGCGATCCGGATGATGTTTCATGGCCACGCGACGGTAGGCCTTTTTAATATCCGCCTCGGAGGCGCCCCGTTCGACGCCGAGAACTTCGTAATAATCCCGCTTAGACATGAATTTCCTGTCTCTCTTTGTTTTCAGCACAAACGCGGGACAGCATTACAAAAGGATCTGTCCCTGAAAAAGAGATTCACCTTTCATAAAACCGACCCGCGCCATGCGATCCAGTCTGACGGGGCAAGCCCGCCCTGCGCTTATTTTTTGTCTGAGTCCTTCACTTCCTCAAACTCGGCATCCACCACATCATCACCAGCGGGCTTACCGTCACCCTGCTGAGGCTCACCGCCCTGGGCAGCTGCATCTGCATACATTTTCTGCGCCAGAGCGGCAGACGCTTCAGACAGCTTGTTGGTGGCGGCTTCAATGGCGTCCTTGTCGTCGCCTTTAACCGCCTCTTCAACCTCCTTGATGGCAGACTCAATAGCAGACTTCTCTTCGTCAGTGGCTTTGTCGCCAGCTTCGGTGAGCGTCTTGCGAGCGGCATGAGCCAAGCCATCCGCAGCGTTGCGGGCATGAATCAGCTCTTCAAACTTCTTGTCTTCGGCGGCGTGGGCTTCAGCATCCTTGACCATTTTGTCGATCTCTTCATCGCTGAGACCGGAAGAGGCCTTGATGACAATGGATTGCTCTTTGCCTGTCGCCTTGTCTTTGGCGGAGACATTGAGAATACCGTTGGCGTCGAGATTAAAGGTCACCTCGATCTGGGGCATACCGCGGGGAGCTGGGGGAATATCCGCCAGATCAAAGCGTCCCAGGGATTTGTTCTGCGACGCCTGCTTGCGTTCGCCCTGAACCACATGAATGGTAACTGCGGTCTGATTGTCATCGGCGGTTGAAAACACCTGGGATTTCTTGGTGGGAATCGTGGTGTTTTTCTCGATCACCGGGGTGGCAACGCCGCCCATTGTCTCGATACCCAGAGTCAGGGGAGTAACATCGAGCAGCAAGATC
>JBFXIU010000078.1:0-14472 GCA_050175615.1 Porticoccaceae bacterium
ATTGATTGATTGATTGATTTTTCTGGACTCCCGCCTACGCGGGAGTGACGAAAATAGAATTAATCAGAGTGTCCCTAGTATTCAAGATTGAGATATAGAAACGAATAGTTTGCTATTTCGCCTAAACGGCGAGTCAGGGGGCTTGCATGCCCAAGCCTCCTAACAACCCCAAGGCACCCCGTCGCATCGCCCCTGTGGGGTTCACTGCGCTACTCGAAAAATAACGGTCGCTGCGGAACTCGTCCAAAATTGTATCCAATTTTGGACTCAGACAGTCCTCGCTCCTATCCGTTATTTTTCTCCGTTGCTCGCCGATGCGAAGGGGACGAAGTTCGGCGCCAGTTTTGGGCATTAAAAGTATTAAATGTTAAAAGCGATATTTTTCGAATCTCGCATGTCTTGAATGCCCCTTCGAAGGCACCGAGAAGCGCAGCTAAATGGCGGGTTAAGCGAGGACTGTCTGAGGAGCGCAGCGACGAGTTCCGCAGCGCCGCGATTTAGTGAGCATCGCAGGGAACCCGTAGGGTGCCGGAGCGGGGTGCCCTTTGACGTGCATGGATGCACTAATGCCGCGGGCGCATGGATGCGCAGGAGCGGCCTTTTTCGTTAGTTTTTCTTCGGGCATACAAAGAAAAAGTGACTCGCCAGCAGGGCGAAACCGAAATCCGAAACCAACACCGATAGTATTCAAGAGTGCGATATCGAAGTTAAGGATAGTTTGCTGTTTCGCCTTAACGGCGAGTCAGGAGTCGCTCCTGCACATCCCTATGCTCGCGACATTAGTGTATCCATGTACGTCACACCCACTGAACTGGCCTGTAGCTTTGTCAGTGCAGAAGGGGATAAGAGTCAGCGATTAAGCTGTTTCGCTGGAGCTGAAATGCTGCTCGGCACTTTCTGCAAAGCAGCGGGCGAGCAATTCTTTTTTGGCGGCGTCGTATTGTTCGATAAGTTCGGCAATCAGTTCCGCAGCAGGGCGAATTTTTTTGACGGCGCCAATGCCCTGGCCGCAGCCCCAGATATCTTTCCAGGTGTTGAAGCTCTGGCTTTTTTCGCTGACGTCCACGGGTTTGCTGTCGTCGCGCTTGAGGTTCTTGGGATCGAGCCCTGCGCGCTCGATAGAGCCGATCAGGAAGTTGGCGGGTACGCCGCTGAAAGCATCGGAGGTCATAATATCCTTGGCTTCACCCTGAACAACCATGTCTTTGTATTCTGGCAAGGCGTTGGCTTCGTCGGTGGCGATAAAGGGCGAGCCGATATAGGCGAGGTCGGCGCCGGTGGCCAGTGCGGCGAGAATATTCTGGCCGGTGGCAATGCAGCCGGACAGTGCCAGAGGACCCTGCCACCACTCGCGAATTTCCGCCACCAGGGCGAAGGGTGAAATATTGCCGGTGTGGCCGCCAGCGCCAGCGGCCACGGCAATAAGGCCGTCGACGCCGCATTCGATGGATTTTTTCGCCTGGCGGTTGGAGATGATGTCGTTAAACACCACACCGCCGTAGCCGTGCACCACCTCGCAGATTTGCGGCGCCACATAAAGGCTGACAATGACGATGGGCACTTTGTGTTTGGCGATAATCTCCAGGTCGCCCATCAAGCGGTCGTTGCTGGGGTGGGAAATCTGGTTGATGGCAAAGGGCGCCGAGGGTTTGTCGGGGTTTTCGGCGTCGTATTTGGCCAGCTCGTTTTTGATGTGGGTAATCCACTCGTCCAGCTGGCTTTGTGGGCGGGCGTTGAGGGCGGGGATTGAACCGATCATGCCCGCCTTGCACTGTTCGACGACCAGCTCCGGCGTAGAGGCGATAAACATGGGCGCGGCCATGGCGGGCAGGCGCAGGTTTTTGGTCATGAATTGTGGAAGAGACATCTCGTAACCTCTGAATTTGCTAAGTTATATGGAGCGGCTGATCAGGTCTTTCATGATTTCCGAGGTGCCGCCGTAGATGCGCATAATGCGGGCGTCCCGCCACAGTCTGGCAATTTCGTATTCTTCGATATAGCCGTAGCCACCAAAGAGTTGCAGGCAGTCGTCCACGACCTTGCAGCGCAGTTCGCTGTGCCAGAGTTTGGCCGCCGCCGCTTCGTCGGTGGTCAGTTGTTTTTCTACCTGAGCCTGAATACAGGCGTCGAGGTGAGCCCAGCCGACCTGTAGCTGGGTTTTGAGGTTGGCGAGCACAAAGCGGGTGTTCTGAAAGTCGATAACCGCTTTGCCAAAGGCTTTGCGCTCTCTGACATAGTCCACGGTGATGTCGTAGGCGTGCTGGGCGGCAGCCTGGCAGGAAATGGCGATGGAAAGACGTTCCTGGGGCAGTTCCCTCATCATATAGACGAAACCTTCGCCCTGTCTGCCGAGCATATTTTCGGCGGGTATAAACACGTCTTCAAAAAACAGTTCGGCGGTGTCTGAGGAGCGGTTGCCGACCTTGTCCAGCTTGCGACCCTTAACAAAGCCTTTCTCGTTACAACCACAAACAAACAAAGAGATGGCCCTGGCGCCGCTGTCGTCGCCAACGCGGGCGGCAATAACGGCGACATCGGCATTGATGCCATTGGTGATAAAGGTTTTCGAGCCGTTGAGCAGGTAACCGCCGTCCACCGGGGTGGCTTTGGTTTTCAGGGCTTTGAGGTCGCTGCCAGTGCTGGGTTCGCTCATGCAGATGGCGCCTATGGCTTCGCCGGAAGCCATTTTCGGCAGCCATTGGCTTTTAACGGCCTCGCTGCCGTAATTGTGAATATAGTGGGCGACAATGTCGTTGTGGACGCCAAAGGCGGGTCCTGTGGTGCCCGCCATTGCGGTTTCTTCGAGAATAATGGCATTGAATTTAAAGTCCTGGCCGCCACCGCCGTACTCTTCGGGAATATCGGGCAGGAGCATACCGTTGTCGCCACAGGCGCGCCAGAATTCACGGCTCACCAGACCTTTGGTCTCCCACTCTTCAACGTAGGGAACCAGTTCTTTGGCGTACATTCTTTGAACGCTTTCGCGAAAAAGCGCATGATCTTCATTGTAGAGTGATCGTTTTAGCATGCTGATGTCTCCTGGGCGGTGTTATTTGCGATACCGGTTTTTCATTATCACAGGTTGACAAAATGATGTCATTCCGTCTAATGATATTATTTCCGCATTATTCATTTTTGGAATAGGCTATGAATCCGACAAAACTCAAGCATGTGGTTGCTGTTGACCGTTGCGGCTCCTTTACGGCGGCGGCAAGGGCAGTGCATATCACCCAGTCGGCTCTCACTAAAAATGTGGCCGAAGTAGAGAGCGAGATTGGCTTTGCCTTGTTTGAACGCCATGCCAAGGGTGTCTATGCCACCTCCCAGGGGCGAGCCTTTATCGACAGGGCGGCGCGGATTGTCGCCGATATCGATCAGTTGGCCGCCGATGCCAAAGCCGGGCGCCAACTCAGCGACTCCCGTATTCGCATAGGTGTTTGTCCGCCTTCTTTGGTGTCGCTGGTCAATACGGCGCTGCCAAAAATGCTGGCGCGCCATCCCTCAGTGCGCATTGAGCAGACCTCCGGCTGGGTTGAGCAGAGTATTCAGCAACTCAGTAACCGGGATATCGACATATTGATTGGCCCCGCTCCCCAGATCAGGCAACAGCCCCAGTTCAGCGTGCATTCCCTCGAGCCGTTCAGTATCTGTTTTTTTGTGCGTAAAGACCACCCGCTAGGGAACTTGGCCAAGCCGAATATTGAGGATCTCAAGCGCTATCCCATGGCGTTGGCAGACCGCAGCGTGGCCACGCCGGAATTGATGGTTCAGCTGTTTGGTAAACCGGAAGTACCCGCAGAGCAGCAGGTGCACATCATCGGCCACTTTCCGGCGGCCTGCAAAATCGTCGAAGCTACCGACACCATAGGCACCGTGGGGGCGTCATACCGACACAACAGCCTGTTCCGCGAGCGCTATCGCATTGTGGATATAGACAGGGTCGAACCCATTCCCCTGGTTGTCGCCTATCATTCGAAATGGATACCCAGCCCGCCAATGGTCACCCTGGTCAGTATTCTGGAGTCAGATCCCCACTGGACGGATGCGGTGCAGGAGCAATAGCACTCTGGCGTCGGCATTTATTTCTTTCGCTAATGGTTTACTATTGAAATCGTGCGGGATGTCCATTCCCATTCAATAGGGTTCAGAAGGTTGGCATGGCGGCGAAAAAGCCCAACAAAAAATTCGATAAATTTGCATTGAAAGCCGTTGTGCTAACGCTGCCCGATCGCGGTCAGGCAGCGCCTGTGCCTGCCCATCAGGCGCTAACCACGGCAAAGACCATGGCGGCAAACAGGAACTGGCTTGGTGTCGCTACAATTTGTCGGCAAATCACCGCTCAGGCGCCAGGGTATGCGGATGCCTGGCTGGTGCTTTTTGATGCCCTTCATCAGCTCAACGATTTTGTGTCACTCCAAGAGGCCGCCAGCCAATGCCTTGGTCATAAGCTGCGCTGGGTGCCCGCCCTGGTGGCTCTGGCTACCGCCTGCCGCATGTTGCAGGAGTACGAGCAGGCCCTGGCGAGTATTGAAAAAGCGGTAACCCTTGAACCGAGCAACGCCAGAGCACTCAATCATCTGGGCATTATTGAAAAGGAACTGGGCTTGTTTGAGAGGGCGCTGGCCACCTTTAACCGCTGCATTGCCTTGCGACCTGAAGACGGCGAGCCGTACTGGAACCGCAGCGATTTACTGCGCGATGTCAGGGAAAAAGACATTGCCCAGATGGCGCAGCTGCTGATCCGCAGCCAGTTGAGTGCCGCCAATCAGGTGCGCCTCCATTATGCCCTGGGGCGCGCCTATGAATTTAGCGGAGATTACGCTTTAGCGTTTCAGCATATTGAAAAGGGCGCGACTTTAAAGCGACAACTTGTCAATTACGACCATGGCCAACAGATGGCGGAAATGGCGCAAATACCCGGTTATTTTACCGCCGAAGTTCTCGCGGCGACGGCGGAATTTTCCGCGCCAAAACCAGTTCAAAGCGCCACTGGTGCAATTCCCGTGTTTATTTGCGGGCTGCCCCGCAGTGGCACCACCCTGGTGGAACAGATTCTCTCCAGCCATCCCCAGGTTACTGCCGGTGACGAGCTAACCGATTTGCCGAGAGCCACCAGCGATGTCTTGAAACTTCGGGGTGTGAACACAGGCTTTCCGCAATGGGCGGCAGAACTCAATGACTCCGAGTGGCGCGCCATTGGCGATCGCTACCGGGCGCTTACTGGGCGTCTGCAAACAACCGGGTATTTCACCGACAAGAATTTACAGAATTACAAGGCCATCGGCCTGATTCACAGGGCATTGCCTGAAGCGAAGATCGTTTTTTGTCGGCGCAACGCCATGGATACGATCTGGGGTTGCTACCGACAACTGTTTGGCGATGGCCTGGGTTTTACCTATTCCCTGGATGAGCTTGCCGATACCTATATGGCCGCAAACCGACTGCTGACCCATTGGCAGGCGCAACCTACTCTGAAGATCTGTGTGCTCGATTATGAGACTCTGGTTGCCAATCCGGAGGGGGAAACCCGGCGGTTGCTGGAGTTTGTTGGCCTCGACTGGCATCCTGCCTGTTTGGATTTCCATAACAACAGCCGTGCGGTGCGCACCACCTCGGCGACCCAGGTAAGGCGCCCTATCAACAGCCAGCGGATCGGCCAGTGGTTAAAGTATGAGAGCCAGCTCGGCGAGCTACTAGCGAAAAATCCGCTGTTTGGCAATTAACCCTAAACAGGATAACCCTTAAGAGGATTAACGGAATGTTACAGCAGGAAAAATGTGGTCTCATCGTGGTGGATGTGCAGGGCAAGCTGGCGAGAATGGTGCATCAGAGCGAAACCATTATCGCCAATATTGCAACCCTGATTCAGGCTGGCAAGCTGCTGTCGTTGCCGATTATCTGGCTCGAACAGTATCCGCAAGGACTGGGGGAGACAGTTCCAGAATTGTCGCAATTGTTGACGGATTATCAGCCTCTGACAAAGCGCACCTTTAATGGCTGCGCCGATCCCGCCATCAATAAGGCTATTGTCGCCAGTGGCCGCCAGCAGTGGCTTGTCTGTGGTATCGAGGCTCACGTCTGCGTTTATCAAACCGCGATGGGGCTGCTCAATCAAAATTACGATGTTGAGGTGGTCACAGATTGCGTATCGTCGCGGCTGGCGAACAATGTCGAGCTGGCTCTGGCCAAGCTGCAAGGCAAGGGTGCGGAATTAACGGGTCTTGAAATCTGTATTTATGAACTGGTCAAGGATTCCCAAAGCCATCTGTTTAAACAGATCTTGCCCTTGATTAAGTAGGGCGCGCCGTTCTCAACAGCAATGATCGAGCCGGGAAAAATTGTCCCAAGTTGACTATCCTTCACTGAGAAGGAGGTCGAATGGCAGATCCAAAAATTACCGGCAGCCTGGATACCCACAAAGTGGACAACCAGGCCGGGGCGCCGCCGCAAAGAAACCTGGTGACTACCGATCCGCTATTGCAGAGGATCATGGCGGTACCGAGTTCGGCCTGGGCGCTGCCCTGGTTGACGGATTTTGGCGAACTCATGGGGCGGGATAGCACTCTGGCTCTCGCCAATGCCGCCAATCGCTTTATTCCCCAATTGCACAGCTTCGACGGTTTTGGTCGCCGCGTGGACGAGGTTGAGTATCATCCCGCCTACCATCAGCTGATGGCGATGGCCATTGAAAACGGGGTTCATTCTGTGGCCTGGACGGCGCCATCTGCCGGGCATAAAGTCCATGCCGCGCTGGAATACGTCTTTGCCCAGGTCGAAGGTGGTGTCTGTTGTCCGCTGACCATGACCTATGCGGCATTGCCGGTATTAAAAAAATCACCGCCATTGACTCGCCAATGGCAGCCGAAACTGCTCGCCAATCGCTACGATGGCGACTACAAACCCTATTTTGAAAAAGCCGGTGTCACCCTGGGGATGGCAATGACGGAAAAGCAGGGTGGCTCTGATCTGCGCAGCAACGCCACTGCGGCGAGGCATCTGGAAGGGGATCTGTACGCCCTTTGTGGTCACAAATGGTTTTGTTCCGCGCCCATGTCCGACGGTTTTCTGACCCTAGCCAATGCCAGGGAAGGCCTCAGTTGCTTTCTGGTGCCGCGCTGGCGACCGAATGGCGAACGCAATCCGTTTTATATTCAGCGGTTGAAAGACAAGCTGGGTAACCGCTCCAACGCGTCGGCAGAAATTGAGTATAAAAATACCTGGGGATATCTGGTGGGCGAACCCGGTCGCGGCATTGCCACCATTATGGCTATGGTCAAACATACGCGCCTGGATACCTGTGTCGCCCCGGTGGCGCTGATGCGTCAGGCTTTTGTGCACGGGGTCCACAATGCCCGTCATCGTCGCGCTTTTGGCAAAACCCTGATCAACCAGCCGCTGATGGCGACAGTGCTGGCGGATCTGGGTATAGAGCTGGAGGCAGCAATGGCACTGGTATTTGCCATTGCCGAAAGCTTTGACGACATGGTTGAGAGTGAGGATGAAGCCTTCACCAGGCTGGCGGCGGCGCTGGGCAAGTTTTTACTCAACAAGTTGGCGCCTGCCTATGTTTGTGAATGTCTGGAACTGTTTGGCGGCAATGGTTATGTGGAGGACTCCGTATTGCCACGGCTATATCGCGAAGCGCCGCTCAATAGCATCTGGGAAGGGTCGGGCAATGTCATCTGCCTCGATGTGCTGCGCAGTCTTAGCCAGTTTCCCCGCAGCTTGGACATATTTATGGATAAGGTTTCGCCGGCGATTTCCCAGTATTCAGCAGCAGCGACGCTGGCCAATGTGCTGACACAGCGGTTACGGCAACAAAAAGACGAGCTTGTTCATGACCAGGCCAGCGCCCGCTATATTGCCCAGAGCCTGGCGCGGCTGTGGCAGTGTGCGCTGTTGGCAACAAAAGCTGAGAATACCACTGCCGACCTGTTTTACCGGTCTCGACTTGATAATAACCATAGCGGTATTTATGGCGCTACGGCAATGGCGCCTGGTCTGGCCGTTAAAATTATCGACGGGATGGTCATTGATTCAGCAGTTGCGCAGGGATAAAAACACGGGCAAAGTGCCGGATGACCTTTTGACGAGATTTCCCTCTCTCAGTTATGAATGAAAAGACATCCCATGATTTTTGTGTCTGCGGCAGCGGCAAGAGTTACGCCAACTGTTGCTTGCCCTTCCATTCCGGGTCGGATATTCCGCCTTCTCCCGAGACGCTGATGCGCTCCCGCTACAGTGCCTATTGCCTTCGCCTGAACGATTATCTATTGGCCACCTGGCACCGGGAGACAAGGCCTGAGGTGCTCAGTCTCGACACCATGCCGCCGTGGACATCCCTGCGAATATTGTCGGCATCTACTCGGGACGAGCGTGGCAGCGTTCATTTTCAGGGATTTTATACGCTGGCTGACAGCTGGGGGTGCCTTGAAGAAATATCAGAGTTTAATCGGGAAAACGGCCGCTGGTATTATGTGTCCGGCGAGGTAAAAGACGCTGTATTCAAGCCGGAACGGAACGATATTTGCCCCTGTGGCAGTGGTAAAAAATATAAACAGTGCTGCCTGCGTCGCTGAATTTTTTGGTGGTGATGCTTGTTGATTTTTCCCTATAAAAAAAGACCCCCGAAGGGGCCAAAGTAAAGGATCGTTTGCTGACCCTAAGCTTTTTTTCAGCTCTAGAGCCTGCGAATTCAGTTGTACAGCGTTAAAATTGCTTGGCGCCGGGTGGCTTGCTGACCATCAACCAGGCAATACCCAGTAAGAGATTGCCCAGAGTAATCAGCGAGCCATAGGCAAAAATATCGATAATACCGAGAAAGCTCAGGATTGCCGCGACTAATGCGACAGTGAAAAATGCCGTTGACCAATGCCACATCGGTTTTTCCTCTGCCAATAACAGTTTTTTGCTGAGCCATCAGCAGTTGCTGGCGCCGTCGTCGTCAGCACAGCCCTGGAGTTTATAGCCGCCAGTATTATTGACGGTCTCTTCAGCTTTTTCTACGCCATTGTTCATGCCAGCTTCGCTGTGCTCTGAGGTTTCTTGTTCGCAGGCGCTGAGGGCGAGGGTCATCGCTGTCAGAGCTGGCAGCCATTTAATGGGGTTGCGTGTTCTCATAAAAATTATCCTGTTGCTGTTTGTGGTGGCCGGTTGGGGTGTCAGAAACTGTAGCGCACGCCCAGGGTGAGTGTGTCCAGGTCTGTATCTTGATCCCTGAGAGGCTCGGGGAAATCCCGGTTATCAAATTCAATGTCATAGCGTTTATATTCTGCCGTCACACCAAGAGCCTCGGTGATGCGAAACTTTGTGCCGACACCATAAAAAAGGCTGTCGTCATCAAAGCTTCGATTGACATTGACGGCAGTGACGTCGCCGTCCCACCAGAATTGGCCAGCTTTTGCGTAAATGGCAAAGCTGTTGCTCAAAGGAAATTGGCCGACCACGCCAAGGCCGACGCCGTCAACATCTGCAGATGCGGCGCTGGAACCGTAGGAGCCGAAGTCGGTGTAGTTGGCTTCAACGCCCAGGTATGGTGTGATCTGATAGCCAAGCAGAATTTCATAGAGATCATTTTCATCGTCAAAATCCCCGCCTCTCGCCTTATAGCCGCCGTAGCTTGCGCCGAGATAGAAACCTTCGTCTAGATTGTGATCGGCCTGTTGAGCTAGTGCCGCCCCGGTGGGCAGCAGTGCAGCGGCGAAGGCGCATATTTGCAGTGCTTTCATCTGTATTTCTTCCTTGTCCTGTCGCTGTTGAAGGGCTGCCGAATCTGGCGCACACCTATCGACACCCCCCGATTGATTACAATTCATGTTATGGCGTGAATGCTATTCTCGTTCGCTGCTTTCAGTCGCCGGTGTGGAGCTGGTGGCCAGAGCCAGAAATTCTTTCAGATCGAGAGCGCCGTCGCGGTTAACATCAAGGTGACTGAAGCTGGAATCACTCAGCCCAGCGGTGCTGACTTCGGTTTTGCTCAGGGATTGGTTGCTGTCTGCATCCAGTTCCTGGAACATGCTGGTGTATTTATCAATCAGTGCCTGGGGGTTGGTTGTTTCTGCAGCTAGGACTGAGCCCGTCATTGCCAGCGCTAACGCGGGAGTTAATAAATATTTCATGGTGTGCTCCTTTTTCCTGTCTTGGGTAAATAGGTCAGGGTCGTGGAACCTGACATGGTGCACCCCTGGTACAGCAACTCCCGTGCCATCAAAATAAAATTATATATTTCAATAGGTTATTCTTTGTTTTGTGATTTTGCTGAAGATAAATGTTGCTAAAATGCAACATTTATCTTTTTGTGTAATAAATAATTAATAAAATCAATGATTTTTTGTGTTGTTTATTTGCAACAGCTAATTTTTCAGGCACACTATGCCCTTTCAGAGATACAGGGACTGTAGGCGCAATGAAATTTTTATCGAGACGGTTTTCCCTTCTCCAACAGTGGGTTGGGGCGACGTTTCTGGCTATTTTGCCGCTGTTGGTGGCGGTATCTTATGCGGCGCTGGAACTCCAGCAACAGACTCAGCGCCAGCGCCAGTTGGTTCAGGATATGGATCAGCTCAGCAACAGCAACCTGGCGCTGTCTGATGATGTCAAGGAGCTGGTGCGCTCGGCACGGCAGTATTTATTGCTTCGGGATACTCGTTTTCTCGCTATTTATCGTCAGAAAAACGCCAGCCTTAAAGCCAGTGCGGCCAAGTTGAAAAACCAGCTGCCTGAAGCCAATAATCATCGCTGGCTGGAGGAGATGGCCACAACTGCCGATGAGGTTGATGGATTGCTGGCGGGCGACATTGCCCCCAGTCAGGCCGAATTGTCGCTGCCCCTGCAAAATCTGGTGAGCCTAAACGAGCAGCTGACCCAGGGTGTAAACCGACATCGACGCGAAGTGGTGGAGACCGGTGAAAGCGAATTCAATCGCATCGTCGATCAGCTTTTTGTATTGACCATGATGGCGCTGCCGGGCACTTTTTTATTGATGATGATTGGCACTTTTATGGTTTCCCGACCCCTGTGGCGGCTGAGCCAGGCCATCGGCAGATTGGGTCGCCAGGAGTGGGAAACCCCGATTGCCATAACCGGCCCCGCTGATTTGATGGCGCTGGGGGATAGTCTGGAATGGATGCGCCAGCAGGTGTGCGCCAGCGACCGCCAGAAAACAGCATTTAGCCAGCATGTCACCCATGAGCTGAAAACACCGCTGGCGGCGATCATAGAAGCGGCCAATTTGCTCAAAGACGGAGTTCCTGTGCCTCTGCTGAAAGAACAGCAACCGGTGGTGGATATTCTCATAGCCAACGCGCGCAACCTTCAGGATCTGATCCAGCAGTTGATCAACTACAACACGGTTTCCCATGGCCTGGTTACCCACTGCCAGAATATTAATATCCGTCAGTACTGCGAAACAGTTCAACACAGTCTCGAGTCTGCCAATCCCAATCTGGACGTCAACTGGCGCTTCCAGGGCGATGGTGACAGCGTCTATTGCGACCCGCGGTTGCTTGACATGATTTTGAGAAATTTGATGGGCAATGCGTTTCAGTTCTGCGCTCCAGGCGGCACTATTGCGATTACCTGGGCGCGGCGTGATCAGTGTTGGCAGCTCAAAGTCGTGGATGATGGTCCGGGAATTGAGGAAAACGAGTTACAGCATATTTTTACCCCCTTTTACAAAGGGCGCACCGGTCGTCAGAGCAAAGTTCCTAAAAATGGTATAGGCCTGGCCATAGTGAAGGAAAGTGTCAGTTTGCTGAAAGGCAGAATCCAGGTGCATTCACAGCCTGGCAAAGGCGCGACTTTTGAAATTCAATTTCCCCTTATCCAGGAGGCCTGAGCATGCGCATGATTGTTGTTGGAATACTGAGCGTCCTTATCGCCGCCTGTCAGCCGGGCTCTATTCGCAGAGAAACTCAGCCCGATAGCCAGGCAGGCGTTCCCGCAGCGGCGCCAATGGATGCAGAGTCTGCTGGTCATACCAGCATCAATGACTGGCTAATGGAGCGCCAGACATTGTGTAGTCTCGCTGTAGATGATCAGCGTCGCCGCCTGGAAATGTTGGCGCAGAGTTCAAGTGATTCTTTCGAGGCGCTACAGCGGGTATTTCTGGCCAGCTGCCGCCCCGAAAGCACCCCCGGGTTGTTGCGCGATGCCCTCAACAATCTCGATATCAAACCGTCCTGGACAGCGGCGCAGCATGCTCTGCTGGTAATGATGCGCGATCATGCCCGCAGTTACGGAATTCTCGAAGAGCGGATTACCAGTTTGTCCACAGAGCTGGAAACCACTATTGAGGGTATTCGAGATATTGAAACCGACATGGAGAAAATAAATCTAAACGGAGCCCAGCCATGAAATCCCCTGTTGTACTCCTCGTCGATGATGATTCGGGCATGTTGCAATTACTGGCAATGCGAGTAGGCGCCCTGGGTTATGCGACACTGAAAGCGGAGTCCGCCGCCCAGGCATTGGCCGTTCTTGAAAGAGAGCCTGTTCACGTTGTGCTTACCGATCTGCGCATGGAACCAATGGATGGCATGGCATTATTTGCCCGCATTCATGATCGCTGGCCAGGAGTCCCCGTCATTATGCTCACCGCCCACGGCACTATTCGCGAGGCGGTGGAAGCGACCCGGGAAGGTATTTTTGCCTTCCTCACCAAGCCGGTGGACAAGGACGAACTGGAGGCGACCCTGATAGAAGCCCTGGCGTTGTATCAGCCGACAGGCAGCCAGCTGGGCAATACTGGCAGCAGGGTTATTACCCGCAGCGCAAAAATGTTCCGACTGCTGGAGCAGGCGCGGCTCTACGCCGAAAGCGATGTCAATATTCTTATTACCGGAGAAAGCGGCACTGGAAAAGAACTACTTGCCGACATGATCCACCAGCACAGCCCCCGCAGCGACAAACCCTTTGTTGCCATCAATTGCAGCGCCATTCCGCCGGATCTGCTGGAGTCAGAGCTTTTTGGCCATGTGAAGGGCGCGTTCACGGGAGCCAACCAGGACAGGGCGGGGCTGTTTACAACAGCGGATGGCGGCACGTTGCTGCTGGATGAAATTGGCGATATGGCCTATTCACTGCAGGCAAAACTGCTGCGGGTGCTCCAGGAAGGTGTTTTAAGACCCGTTGGGGGACGTCAGGATATTGATGTGGATATCCGTATTGTTTCTGCCACCCATTTGGATCTGGCGGCGGCGATCGCTGACAAAACATTCAGGGAAGATCTGTTCTACCGGCTTAATGTGGTTAACCTTCATTTGCCGCCATTGCGGGAGCGACCCGAAGATATTCCATTGCTGAGCAGTCACTTTCTCGACAAAATCAGTGCCCGCACCGGCAGGGCTGAAAAAACCCTGGCTCCGGATGCCCTGGGGTTATTGCTCGGCTATCACTGGCCCGGCAATATTCGCCAGCTGGAAAATGTCATGGAACGACTCTTTGCCCTGACCACAGGATCTATTATTTCTGCCGCCCAGACTCAGCAGGCGTTGCCGTTAGAGAGAGTATCGCCCATTTATTCTCTGAGCGAAGCCCGCAAGGCCTTTGAACGGGACTACCTGATTCAATTGCTGACGGCCACCAATGGCAATATGACCCAGGGCGCTGAGCTGGCAGGGCGAAACCGCTCCGATTTTCACAAGCTGGTCAAGAAGCACGGCCTTGATCCGGGGCGCTTTCGAGATCTATAACCCTTTAATGGTCGACAAAAATCGGCGTCAACCCGTTGAGTAAATAGCTTCGAGTCATTTGCTGGTCGTTATCCTCAAGTCACATATGCCTTAACCCGGAAATTGCACCAGTACAGGCTGAAATCTGAGCTTTGCGCGGGTATAACAGACGTAAACGTCAATGCAGTTCGGTAACAGTTTGCTAGCGGCTACGTTTGCCTGTTTTTCACTTGATCTCCCCCGATTTGAGCACACATGCTCGCTCCGACGTTGCTATGGCAGCGTTTACGCTCACGAGCACGCTCAAATCGAACGATCTCGGCGCGAAAATTCAGCCAACTGGTGCAACTTCCGGGTTAAACAAATACGGCAACAATACTATTTTTTAGCAGCGACACGGAAATCGACATTCTGTCGCCAATTTTTTCCGCCCATCCTTTTAAGGTCGCAGACAAAATTAAACACTGTATTCTTTAATCATGAATTAACGGTTGGTGATAGTTATGAAACATGAACGCAGGGGAACCATGCCTGCCATACCGGAAAATCTTGATGATTATCTGACCGAAGCGCAGCAACAGGCTTTGGTGAATATCAAACGCTTTGGTTGGTCTCTGGCTTTTGTGCGGCGCCTGTTTTTTCAGCACCCCCTGGTTGTTGTGGTTCAAGCCAACGGAAAGCGCTATGGAGTTTTGAACGAAATTGGCACCATCGATCTCGATGCCTGTGTGCTGAGAGAGGAGCAGTCTGTTGATGAACAAACTCCCCTAGTTGGTGTGGAAAGTATTCGTGTCTGAAAATA
>JBFXIU010000079.1:0-14453 GCA_050175615.1 Porticoccaceae bacterium
CAACCCGGATGAGCTGCGCAGTAATCGCATGGGCAAGACGCTTGATCTGCTTAAGCACCGGGTGCTGAAGCCGGAACAGGGTGTGGCCGAATCCATTCACGGCTCGGTGATTACCGCACTCAATGAAGAGGCGGTCGTAAATGCGGCGCTGGGAAACAAAGGCGGTCTGAACCTGGTGGTGAGCTATGAAGCCTTCGCCATGAAAATGATCGGTGCGCTGCGCCAGGAAATCATTTTTGCGCGCCATCAAAAAGCGCTGGGGCGCCCGCCGGGCTGGCTGTCGGTGCCGGTGATTGCCACCTCGCACTTATGGGAGAACGGCAAGAATGAACAATCCCATCAGGATTCCGCCTTTGGCGAGGTGTTGCTGGGGGAAATGAGCGATATGACGAGAGTTGTGTATCCCGCCGATGCCAATAGTGCGGTCGCCTGCCTCGATGCCTGTTACCAGACCCAGGGTCAAATCTGGGGGATGACGATTCCCAAAAATGACGTTGTTACAGCATTCACACCCAAGCAGGCAGCCCAGTTGGCAGAACAGGGCGCATTGACTTTGGATAAGACTGACGGTGCACCGGTACAACTTGTCGCGGTAGGTGCCTATCAATTAGGCGTTTGTCAGGAAGTAAAACGCACTTTATCTAAACAAGGTATTCAATGCCACATAACGTACCTGTTAGAACCGGGTCGCTTCCGGCAGCCGCGAGATCCCTATGAGAAGACTTATGTCTGCGATGTGGCTACCCGCATAAACCTGTTTCCCGATGACATTCGTTTGCGCATTTTTGTATCGCACCTGCGACCGGAAATATTGCTCGGTGTCTGCCGCCCTTTGGATCTTGGCGTTGATCGATGTATCGCTTTTGGTTACCGCAATCAAGGCGGTACCTTGGATACGCCAGGTTTATTACGGGCGAATCAGTCTGATGCGCAGTCCATTGCCACAGTGGTTATGCAGAAAATAGGCAGAGGAGAGGCATGAAATGACTGAAGTGAATGAACCTCGGCGCCGGTTTCTGATAGGAGCCACCTCCTTTGTTGCAGGTGCGGGTGTGGTCGGAGTCGCCACGCCCTTTGTTCAATCCTGGAATCCCAGTGCCAAGGCCAAATCTGTCGGAGCTCCGGTACAGGTGGATATCAGCAAAATTGACCCAGGTGCCATGATTACCGTGGCGTGGCAGGGAAAACCTGTGTGGGTCGTTCGGCGCACTGCCGAAAATTTAAAAAAACCTGGCTCTGGAAGAGCATAGCGGCGAATTAAGAGATCCCGATTCCGACGTTAATCAACAACCGGATTACGCCAGGAATGCCGTTCGCAGTATCCGGGACGATATCTTTGTGGCGGTGGGTATTTGTACCCATTTGGGGTGTGTACCCAACTATGAGCCGGATGGCAGAGCAGAGGTGAAGCACGCAGGATGGACTTCAAAGCGTCCTCAAAGGTGTGCAAATGTCTCTCCTCGTACTGTTTGATGGTTGTGGGGTGATCTACCGCAGGATGCCCTGAGATACTTCGTCAGTGACCGTGTCCTTCCGAGTCTTGCCCGCGCGCGGTAAGTATCTGGTATTGATCGGAAGATAATTCCGGCAATCGCTGCAGGAACGCTACCATGTTCCAGATACGTTCGTCGTCATGCCCCGGTCCCCAGGCTGGCATGCCCGAGGCCTTGATGCCGTGTTTAATAATCCAGAATTGTCGCTTAATGGCTTCGTCGTCATTATCGGTGTTACCCGCATGGTCGTGTCCATGTTCATCACCCGTTAGGGTTAAATTGGGTGGTGCGGGGTACAGCCCCAGGGTGAAATCACTTTCGGTCCTGCCCGGCTTCAGATGGCACCCTGCACACATATCATCGTAGTCGGCACCACCCGCCAGTAACCGCTCCGGAGCGTTTAGGTCGCTAGGAACCTTAATGCCACTGGCGGCGCGTGCGACGGAACGTTCACGCAAGGTTTCCAGCAGCCAGTAGGTCAGCCGATTGTGGGGAACGTCGGCGCCTATTGGATAGAGCCCGGAATACAAAAACGCCAGACCGCCAATGATCGATATCGCTGCTGCGATAAGCAGACATTTACCACAGGTTAGAAATTTGAAAGCGGCCATGACATCTCCATCCGGTTTGAATCTTAGCAATATCGCTCGAAATGATAGACCGTGGGTCGTCAGTGTTTGTGTTCAATCGATTCATCATTCGCGGTGTGTTCTTTCTGTCCGCCGTCTTCTTGGTTTGCGTTTTCTGAAGCTTGATTATCTTGGTGCATGTCTTTCATACACTGCTGCATCATGGCCTGCATCACCGGATCATTCATGTCCATCTTGCTGTGATCCATATTTTTCATGGCGGTGCAATCCGGTTTTTCAGCGTCTTTCATATGTTCTTTAGGTTCATGGCCTGTGCTGAGAAAGCGATGCCCAGTGTGGAGAACACGATGATAGTGGCTAGTGTTTTCATATTCATAAAGGTGTTCCTCATAGGTGTTTAAAAAGTTTCTATATCAACTTGGTGATTGTTAAAACCAGAATCGCAGTCCCGCGACGAATTGGGTGCCTGACGTATCTTGGCCTGCCGCGCGGCGGTAATCGGCTGTGTCGCCATAGGTGTCTGTCCATTCCACACCGATGTAGGGAGAAAATTGACGGCTGAATTCGTAACGCAGGCGCAAGCCCAAGGCGAGATCCGAGAGGCCCGACCCCAATCTATTATCAAGATCATCCTTGCCATACAGATTCAGTTCCGCGCGGGGCTGTAAAATGAGCCGCTGTGTCAGCAGCAACTCGTACTCGGCCTCGGCAGAGAGTGCGGTTCGACCGTCGTCGCCAACATAGGCAGTCACATCCAGCTCAAACCAGTAGGGCGCCAGGCCTTGCATACCAATTGCCAGCCACTGGCGATCCTTACCTTCGTCATATTGGTCAAGTCGAACGCCGAATTGGGTGTCGAAATAGGCGTTGAGCGCATGGCCCCACAACAGCTCGGTAGAACTTTCTTCCAGCGTGCCGTCTGCGATATCACCCTCCGCTTTGATGACAAAGCGGTTGTAGGTGGTGCCATACCAGGCCTGTATATCGTAAACCGTGCTATCGCTGTCTTCCTGATACTCCAGGCGATCGCCCAGAACGGACCAGAAGGCGTGCTCGTCCGCCAGTTTCAGTTGCCGTGGCCCCGGCTGTGCATAGGGGCCTTCGGTCAAGGTGTAACCGTCGGAATAAGCGTGGGGATCGCGGGCATCGGCTGGCGCACTACCACCCTGCATTTGCATATCGCCGTGATCCATTTGCGCCAGGGCCGTATTTACTTGAAGGGCACCGACAATAACAACCAGTGTTGTGAGATATTTCACCGTATTAAGTCTCATGACACCACCACCTCGCGGAACATGCCCGCATCCATATGGAACAGCAAATGACAATGCCAGGCCCAGCGGCCCAGATCATGGGGTGTGGTCAGGTAGCTGATGCGCTGCGCTGGTTGCACGGGAATGGTATGGCGGCGCACTCGCAATTCACCCTGGTCAGTTTCCAGTTCGCTCCACATACCATGTAAGTGCATGGGGTGGGTCATCATGGTGTCATTTTGCAAAATGATTCTAACGCGTTCGTTATGACGCAAGGAGACTGGTGTGCTTTTGCCGAATTCAAGCCCGTCGAAGGACCAGCTATAGCGTTCCATATTGCCGGTAAGGTGTAGTTCCAGCTCTCTTGCGGGCGGGCGGCGGTCATCCAGCACACCATCGATGGATTTCAGGTCGGCCAGCGTCAGCACGCGGTGGCCCTGTGGGCGCAGCCCACGCTGGCTTAAGTTACGCAGGCCAATACCGGGGTCGTCGAGATTGGTACTTGGCGTATCCACCCGTTGGTCAACCGAAGCCCCGTATTCGGTTCGGGCGTGGCGTATGGTAGATGAAGGTTTGGCAAGCGGGTTCTCAGAACCCTGCTGCATGCCGTGCATACTGTGGTCCATGGCCATACCGCCGGACATTTGGGAATGATCCATCTTGGTTTGGCCCATGGAGTCCATTTTCATCATGTCGTGGCCCATGGCGCCACCACCCATTGCTCCCATCATATCCTTCATGGTTAACCACTCGGGGGGATCGGGCTCTGGCACCGGTGCGATCAAGCCCTGTTGCACGGCCAGAGTGCCGCGGGCATAGCCGCTGCGTTCCATGCTCTGGGCGAAGATCGTATAAGCGTCGTCCTGGGGCTCGACCATGACATCGTAGGTTTCGCCGGGGCCAAAGCGGAATTCATCCACAGTGACCGGCTCGACATCCTGGCCATCGGCCTGGATCACCGTTAACTTCAAACCGGGAATGCGAACATCATAAAAGCTGTTGCTGGCGGCATTGATAAACCGCAGCCGTACGCGATCACCGCGCTGGAACAAGCCGCTCCAATTGCCCGCCGGGGTGGTGCCATTCATCAGGAAGGTGAGGGTGGCCGCCGACAGGTCCGCCAGATCGGTCGGGTTCATCCGCATCTGGTTCCACATCTGGCGTTTTTCCAGTGCCGCCTGCAAGCCCAGCTTGGAGACATCGGCTGTGAAATCGAAAAAGGTGGGCTGATTGAAGTTATAGACATCGCTTTGCACTTTCAGCTTGCTGAAGGCGCGCATCGGGTCTTCGTCGGTCCAGTCGGAAAGCTGTACCACGTAATCCTGATCGGCGCGGTGTCTTTCGCCTGCCCGTGGTTCAATGATCAGGGCGCCGTACATGCCCGTCATTTCTTGAAAGCCGGAGTGGCTGTGGTACCAGTAGGTGCCGCTCTGCCGTAGCGTAAAGCGGTAAACAAAGGTTTCCCCCGGTGAAATACCTGGGTAGCTGATTCCCGGTACACCATCCATTTGATAGGGCAGCAGTATGCCGTGCCAGTGAATGGAGGTGGCGACCGGCAAGCGGTTAGTGACGCGGATGGTGACGTCATCGCCTTCACGCAACCGTAGCGTCGGTGCCGGGATGGAGCCGTTGATAGTGGTCGCCATGCGAGTGACGCCAGTGAAGTTGACGGGTGTTTCGGCAATCACCAAATCGATTTCACGGCCGCTGAGCACTGGCGCTGAGTCCAGCGCGGTCGCGCCTTTTGCGGCGGCCTGCAACCAGGACGGTGTGGCGGCCAGCACGCCACCGGCTGCCAGGCCCTGCACGAAGCGGCGGCGACTAAGCTGCCAGGGCTGTTTGGGTCGGGGGAAACCATGGGTCATGAGTCAATCTCTTTTGGGATAAGTGATGGTTGTTCCACGTTCTGACTCCGCATACTAGCGAGCCGAGCCTGTCACCCGCATGACTCCTGGATGACAACCTTGTAATCCTGCAAAATTGTCGCTAGGTGTGATGATTCGAGTTGCCGATTTAGGGTTGATGAATGGCTCTGGGGAGCAGGGTATGAAAAAAGCTTGCGGCTACCCCATAACACTTGCCTTGAGTAGCATCCATATTGCCATGCCAAGCATCATGAGGTTTTCAGTGAGCGATATAAATCCCAAGGGGACGTTACTCTCGCCACCTACACAGGCGCACTTGAGCTCTCTTTTGTCAATGTACACGGCTTTAAATACCGAGACGGCACCGACAATCCCTATGAAAAAGGCAATTGGTATCGATACAAAAGGCAATACTCCGGCTATCATTAGCAAGCCTGCCAGGCCTTCACCATAGGGATACACGTACCCGTAAGGCACCCATTTTTGGGCAAGAAGATCATAGTTAAGAAACATGGTCGAAAAGCTTTCGACATCACGTATTTTCAAATAGGCAAGACCACACATTGAAAAAGCGATGAACCACTCGAAAGTGCGTAAAGACAGCCATTGCCCTTCAACAACCGAAGCCGAACCCGTGGCCATCAGAAAGGTCATAGAAAACAGAGCAATAACGGGCCAGTAAGTTTGTTCATTTTTGTCTTTTGGTTCTTTCCTAAAATACACAAGTAGGTCGTCGTACCCACCGATTCGGTTACCTCCCAGAAAGGTCTGAGGAGTGGTTTCAACATTATGCTTGTGCTTAAAAGCTTCGGTTTCCTCGTGATTTTTAAGGTGATGATCTTCTACCTGGAACCCTTGGGTCTCTAATAAATGTTTCGATTTTAAGCCATAGGGACAGAGATGATCCTCCATCACCATCCGGTACAGTTCAGCTGTCTTGGTGCCTGACATCGGTGTTCCCTCCTTTATATGACTGATATGACTGAATGAACAGCGCTTGAGGTGTCCTTCTGATGATGATAGTAGTAGGCTCCTGTCTTAAACATGACCATAGGATTACATATATGTAATCCTATGGTCATGTTTCTGTTGGGAAGAGGCAGATAGTCTTGAAGGAAACCCGGCATATATTGATAGTAGGAGCGGTGAAGCGATGCGGCTATTGGTGGTCGAAGACGAAATCAAGACCGGCGATTATTTACAGCAGGGGCTGACCGAGGCAGGCTTTATGGTCACGCTCGCGCGCAATGGCCTCGACGGCCATCATTTGGCGATGACCGAAACTTTTGATTTACTGGTGCTGGACGTCATGCTGCCGGACGTCGACGGCTGGCGGATCGTGCAGTCGTTGCGCGAGGCTGGCCGTCAGACGCCAGTGCTGTTCCTAACCGCCCGCGACAGTGTGGATGACCGCGTAAAGGGTCTGGAGTTGGGTGCTGACGATTACCTGGTCAAGCCCTTCGCCTTTGCCGAGCTGCTGGCCCGGGTGCGCACTCTGTTGCGTCGTAGTACTGTGCCGGTGATGACCGACCAGATCAAAGTTGCTGACCTCACGCTGGATTTACCGCGTCACCGGGCCACGCGCGCCGGCCGCAAGATCAATCTCAGCCACAAGGAGTTTTGTTTGCTGGAGCTGTTGGTCCGGCGACAGGGCGAAGTACTGCCGCGCTCCTTGATCGCCTCCCAGGTGTGGGACATGAACTTCGATTCCGACACCAATGTCATTGACGTGGCCATACGGCGCCTAAGGGCAAAAATCGATGACGATTATGAACCCAAGCTGATTCACACTGTGCGCGGCTTGGGTTACAAGCTGGAGGTCGAGGACGACCATGACGAAAGTTAGTCTCGCCCGGAGACGACCACTGTCACTCAACAGCCGGGTGATGCTGTTTGTCGCGATGGCTATCGGTTTCAGTTTACTGATGATCGGTTATCTCGTGCTGAATGAAGTAGAGCGCCATTTTGCTGAACAGGATGCCGACGAGTTGGTGGTGATTACTCGTGCTGTTGAAGACGCTCTACAATCGGCGAAAGATCAGGACTCGGCACCGGAGGGCGCCCTTGCGCGAGCTGTTTCTGGTCACCATGGTGTCTACTTTCAAGTGTGGGATGATGCGGGACGTTTGGTCTATGGTCCTGAGGAGGGTGGACCTTCGCCACAAGAAAACACCTATTCTCCTGTGAGCCGTATTCAGGTAGACAATCTTTATACCTGGCAAACTGATGGCAAAACCTACCGTGGCACTATCACGCATACCCGCATTGAAGACCAGAATTATCGCATCGTTGCTGCTATCGATATGGATTTCCATATCCACTTTCTGGAAAATTTTCGGCGCAGTTTGTGGATGATTATGGTGCTGGCAGGCGCGGTGACTCTCTTGGCGGCCTGGTATGGCGTGCACCAGGGGCACGCGCCCTTGCGCGAGCTGAGTGCGACAATGAGTGATATTCAGGCGGATCGCCTTCATGTGCGTCTAGACCCTAACACCGTTCCCCGGGAACTGCAAAACCTTGTCTGTTCCTTTAATCATATGATTGGCCGCTTGGAAGACAGCTTCGTTCGACTATCCTATTTCTCCGCCGATATTGCCCATGAATTGCGCACGCCTTTGACCAACCTGATCACCCAGACCCAGGTGGGTTTGGGTAAGTCCAGAAGCCTGGAAGAATATCGCGAACTGCTCTACTCGAATCTTGAAGAACAGGAGCGCCTGACCAAAATGGTCAACGACATGCTCTGGCTGGCCCAGAGCGAACACGGCCTGCTCAAGCCTGTCTGGGAACCGCTGGATCTGGCTCGGGAAGTGCGCGAGCTGTTCGATTTTTTCGAGGCCCTGGCGGAGGAAAAACACATCGAATTGGTACTGGAGGGAAAGGCGCCAATTATACTGGGTGACCGCGCCATGCTGCGCCGTGCATTATCCAATCTGCTGTCCAATGCCCTACGTCATGCGCCCGCGGGGGCAAGTGTGCTGATCCTGCTGGATTCATCGGGCGAGGGTAGGGCGTTACTCAGCGTACAGAATCCGGGGCCAGAAATTCCAGCCGAGCATTTGCCCAGGATTTTCGACCGGTTTTACCGCATTGATCCTTCCCGACAACGTCAAAGCGAAGGTGCCGGCTTGGGGTTGGCCATCGTCAAGTCCATTATCGAAGCCCATGAGGGGAATATCGATGTGGCATCCGAGCACAGCGTCACACGTTTCACGATCAGCTTACCCAGCATGGCTGATGTAGAGGTGAGTGCTACGGGAGAAAGTGATGAGTCAATTGACCATCGGTAAACTGGCACAAGCAGCTCGGGTCAGTGTCGAAACTATTCGTTATTACGAACGCCTCGGGCTTATCGAACAGCCGCTAAAGCCAGCTTAAGGATACCGCACCAACCCAAAAGCCACTCTGAAGCGGGTCTTCTTCATGAAATGAGCCCAAGAGCTAGGATCCACTTTGTAAGAAATCGATAATCTGTTGGCGCCTAGAGAATCGCATTGTCCGGGGTCGCCGTGAAGATCAGGATGATCATGCTGGTGTATCTCAACCAGTCCAGTGTACAAACGCAAGAGGAGTGCGATGCGTGAGGTTGCTCCGACAGAAGATACGCACCGTAATGCCATTCTGCACGGCCCCGGACTGCGGGTACGACTGGTTATGAGAGCAGCTCAATGGAGGCAGAAGGATATCCCGTGTGCCGACAGGAGCCGTGTTGTCAGGAATGCCAACAAACCAGTCACACACTTGACTCTATAGCTACCATAGGCATTAGAATTGAGATTAATTATCATTAGCAACAAGCCAAGTAGAGATCTCGTTAATGCAGGCGCACTGGATATACCGTTTTATAAGCCCGAAGCTATGTGTTCTGAATGTCTCAGTACTGCTGCTGAGCTTATCGTGTTTGCTTCCGGCGACCAGTCAGGCCGAGATGAGTGATGACGGCTCGGCTCAGATGCGTCAACTGGCACAGCTGGCCGAATACATTGCTGTGGATTACGTGGAAGCCGTCAGGAATGGGCAGGTGGTTAATGACGGTGAATATCAGGAAATGCTGGAGTTCTCCCAGCTCATTGTGACGAATATTTCTGAGATTCAGGATAAATCAGCCGACGCTGGCGGCCTGACAGGCCAGGCAAAGGCATTACAGGCAGCCATCCGGAATAAAGAGGCTATTGAAACGATTCGGCAAATGAGCGGCAGCCTGCGGGGTACGTTGTTGGCACTGATGCCTCAGTCGTCCCTGCCGGATCATCTGTTGTCGAAAGCGACCGTCAAAGGGTTGTATGAGAGCCAGTGCGCTTCTTGCCATGGCGCAGCCGGTGGGGGCGATGGTGTGATGGCCGAACAGCTGGAGCCCGCTCCAACCGATTTCACCAGCAAAGAGCGAGCCTTGAACCGGTCACTTCTGGGCCTGTACGACGCCATCTCCAATGGCATAGACGATACCGCAATGCCGGCATTTACCCAACTGACGGAAGAGGAACGCTGGTCGCTGGCGTTCCATGTCGGCGGATTGGCATTCCAATCCGGCTCTGAAGTTACAGGCGAGGCACCCAGCGTCACCTTGTCACAGATGGTTAACCACACGCCGGCGCAACTCGCTGCAGAACATCCGGAGATGACGCAGAAGGGGATCGAACGGTTGCGCGCAAAGCCAGAACTGTTATTCCAGGAAACGACCAATCCTCTGAAAATCACCCGCGACCAACTGCTGCTAGCACAAGAGGCGCACCAGCGCGGCGATTATCAGACAGCACAAGCACTGGCGGTCAGTGCTTATCTGGATGGCTTTGAATTGGTCGAAAACAGCCTGGATGCGCAGGATAAAGCACTTCGCCAGACGCTCGAAGCCGATATGATGGCGATAAGGCAATTATTGAAGCAGACACAGTCCCCGGGTGAGGTGGAAAGCGCTGTGAGCCGGACGCTGGCAAGGTTGGATGATGCGGATCGATTGCTTTCGGAATCTACCTTGTCCAATGCGACCCTGTTCAGTGCCAGCTTGGTTATTCTGTTGCGGGAGGGGCTCGAAGCCCTGCTCGTGGTGATTGCCCTGGTGACTGTGCTGGTGCGAACCGGTCGGCGTGACGGACTTCGGTATGTGCATTTGGGTTGGGTAACGGCATTGGTGGCCGGTGTTGCGACCTGGGCTGCCGCGCAGTCCCTGGTGAGTATCAGCGGCGCCAGCCGCGAAGTCATGGAAGGGGTTGCGGCCCTTTTGGCGGCGGTCGTGTTGCTCTATGTCGGCATCTGGATGCACAGTAAAACCCATGCTGCCCAGTGGCAGGCCTATATCCAGCAGCACATCAACTCCCACCTGACTGCGGGTACCCTGTGGGGTCTTGCGCTGCTGGCATTTATTGCGGTTTATCGTGAAGTCTTTGAAACGGTCTTGTTTTATCAGGCGCTGCTGACCCAGGCTGCAGCCGCTCAATATTCATCCGTATTCAGCGGCTTTGTAGCCGGTACTGCTTTCTTGGCCGTATTGGCCTGGGTGTTGGTGCGTTACTCGGTGAAATTACCCATTGCCAGATTCTTTTCCGTCACCACCTACCTGTTGCTGGCCCTGGCGTTTATCCTCATGGGTAAGGCGATGTCGGCACTTCAGGAAGCGGATCTTATCGGTATTACCCCATTGCCTGTCAGTTTTGAATTCGATTGGGTCGGCGTCAAATCCACCTGGCAGGGGATCCTGGCGCAATTGTCGGTACTGGTGGTTTTCCTGGTCTTTCTGGGGCTGGCTAGAAGGCAGCGGAAAAATGCCCCTGTTGCAGAACGTTCAGGAGAGTTTTTGGAACCGGGTGTCACCCGCTCGAAACCGGAGTAGCCGACAAATTCCGCAATATGCCGCACTGCTCCACTGTCCGACGGTTTGAACAGCTGCGGCGCAACATTCTCAGTTGCTCGTTCAGCCTGGTGAGTTCCTGGATACGGGCCTCCACCTGCTCGATATGCCTATCCATCATCCGATTCACATCACCACATTGTGCGCCTGGCGAACGGTTTAAAGCCAACAGCTGCCGGATTTCCGGCAAACTGAGATCCAGGCTGCGGCAGTGCTTGATAAACAATAATTGCTCAACGGCAGCTTCATCGTACAGGCGAAAATTGCCTTCACTGCGTTCTGCGGAGGCAATCAATTGTTCCTTTTCATAATGCCGGATGGTTTGCACGGAGCAGCCAGTCACTTTCGACAGTTCGCCGATTTTCATCATCTCTCAATATTCCGATTGACTCTATAGTTATTATAGAGTTTATAGTGGCCCTCTGTACATCCACAAGGGCTTTTTTCGATGTCTGACCCGTGTAATGACAACTGCCAGAGCAACAAGATTGCCAGTGCCCCCACTTCTGGGATAGCGAATACTGATACGGCTTTTCAACATGGCTATGTCAGTGACTACCGGGTACCAAAAATGGACTGCCCGTCGGAAGAGGGGATGATCCGCATGGCCCTGGACAGTATTGAGCCCCGGGTTTTACTGGAGTTCGATACACCGAATCGGAAGGTGCGGGTATTCCATGGCGACAATGGGGCTGCCATCGAGGAGAGGATGCGCTCCCTGGGGCTGGATGCCACGCTCGAAAAAACCACCCCGGTGGGGGAAGAGGATTTAGTCCTGGCCAGGGAGAAGGAAGAGGCAACCGCCCAGGTCGAAGCCGGTATACTGAAGTGGTTGCTGGCCATCAACGGCGTTATGTTCGTGGTTGAACTGACAGTAGGCTGGCTGGGGCAATCCACTGGCTTGATCGCGGATTCTTTGGACATGTTTGCTGATGCCGCCGTCTACGGCGTGGCACTATATGCCGTTGGACACAGTGTGCGGATGAAGCTGCGCGCGGCGCATTTGTCAGGCTGGCTGCAGTTGATTCTGGCGCTGGGAGTCCTGGCTGAAGTCGGGCGGCGATTTGTTTTCGGCAGCGAACCCGTATCCGCGTTAATGATGGGTTTTGGTCTTGTGGCCCTGGCGGCCAACGTCTGGTGTCTGGTGCTTATCGCAAGAAACCGGCACGGCGGCGCACACATGAAAGCAAGTTGGATCTTTTCCGCTAACGATGTCATCGCCAATGTGGGCGTTATCGTCGCCGGTGTATTGGTCGCCTGGACGGGTTCCCGTTATCCCGACCTGGTTATTGGTCTGATCATCGGGCTGATTGTGCTGAATGGCGCCCGGCGAATTCTGCAACTGCGCTATTAGTCTCTGGTCCTTTCTCGCTGCTCGGATTCATGCCGGCAAAATTCCGCGCCTGGGCGGCCTATTAAAATAGTCGCCGCTCTCGCCGATGCTTATGGAGAATTTTCTGTCAACCGTGCCCATAGGTGTGGGCATCCTTGTGCATGTGGTCCGGGTGCTCGAATTCCAGTGTTGAATGACGTATGTTGAATTCCTGCGCCAGAGCCTGTTTTATCCTGTATTTGATATTCTCAAGCTGATCCCATGCACTTTCCTCGATAATCACATGGGCCTCCAGCGAGGCATCGTGTTCGCCCATCTGCCAAAAATGCACGTGATGAAGATCGATAACGCCTTCGATGTTGGACAGGGCAACAATGACGGCATCGGTATCGATATCCACCGGGCTGCCCAGCATGAGGGTTCTGATAGTACCGCCGATTTCTGTCAGACCCAGGTAGAGAATATAGCCCGCGATGCCGATGGTGATGGCAGGATCAACCCAGCGCATGTCGTAGAGCAAAATAAGAGTCCCGCCAATGACCACGGCGACCGACGCGAGTGCATCCGACAGATTGTGAAGAAACAGTGCACGGATATTGACGCTGTCTTTCTGCATCGAATAGGTGAGCAACGCTGTCAAGGCGTCCACAGCCAGAGCGATACCACCAAGCCAGACGACCCACCAGCCCTTTACCTCTGGAGGATCGATTATCCGCATGCCACCTTCGTAAACCAGGTAGATCCCGATAATGATCAAGGTAGTGTAGTTGATGAGAGCTGCAACGATTTCAATGCGTCCGTAGCCAAAGGTCATCCTTGCGTCAGCCTGGCGGCGCGCAATTTTTTGCGCCGCGAACGCGATGACGAGTGAGGCCATGTCAGAGAAGTTATGCAAGGCGTCCGCGATAAGGGCGAGACTGCCGGCAAAGATACCTCCCCCAATCTGAGCCAGGGTCAGGATCCCGTTCGCCCAGATGGCGATGGCAACGCGTTTATCCTTGGTCTCGGGGGGTATATGCACATGGTCGTGACTCATTGGGTTAACCTAGTTGGTGGCTATTTATAAAGAGGCATCTGCTGTATTCAGCTTACTCTGTGCCTGGTCGCCTGTACCTTGGCGACTTTGTGGATTTTGGGCCATTGGCTACTCATCCTTTTTGACAGTTTTCAGGAGTTCCGCAAGGCTGTCTTCGGCCGCTTTTTTGTTCGGGAATGGCCCGATATTTTGACCTTCACGGGTTAAAAAATACCAGTCACTGTTGATGGCGTGGATGCGATGTGTTCGAAAGGGTGAGGCTTCTTTCAAGTCATCTATTCGTTGCTTGGGTGGATCGTTCATAGTCTTTCCAGGATATAAACCGCAATAAAAGAACGTTGAAAAAATCATGGGGAGATTCCCCCCCCATGATGGAGTGTTGGTTAACTATCAGTGTCGTGCTTAATGTCGCCTGTGGGAGTGGAGTTACTGGCACTTCTGCCATGCAACAACGCATAGAGCACAGGGAGTACAAACAACGTCAACAGGGTGGACGAGATAATCCCGCCGATCACCACGGTCGCCAGAGGACGCTGGACTTCGGCGCCGGTGCCGGTATTGAGGGCCATGGGCACAAAGCCGAGACTAGCGACCAAAGCGGTCATCAATACCGGCCGTAAGCGGATCAGGGCGCCTTCGACAATGGCCTTCATCAGGTCACCCTGCTCGTGCCACAGATCGCGGATAAAGGCGATCATCACCAAGCCGTTTAACACCGCCACCCCGGAGAGGGCGATAAAGCCAACACCCGCCGAGATCGACAGGGGCATGTCTCGCAGCCACAGGGACAGAACCCCGCCGGTGAGGGCCAGTGGCACGCCGGTGAAGATGATCAAGGCATCCTTGAGGGAGCCGAAGGCCATCACCAAGAGTGCGAGGATGATGGCGAGGGTCACGGGCACCACGATGGCAAGCCGCTGACTGGCGGACTGCAGTTGCTCGAAGGTCCCGCCGTAATCCAGCCAGTATCCGGGAGGTAGGTCCACGTCGTCCGCAATGCGCGCCTGTGCTTCCTCGACAAATCCGCCCAGGTCGCGG
>JBFXIU010000080.1:0-14451 GCA_050175615.1 Porticoccaceae bacterium
GCAGTCGTCTCCAGACAACTCCGCCACCGGGCGTACCGGCGTTTCCAGTTTGTCGTAGGTGTGCAGGCTGTAGATTTCCGACTCAAAGCCCAACTGGCGCAGTAGCTTGCGGGTAAAAATCACGCCGTTGCTGACACCATCCCCAGCCGACATGGTGAGGGAAAACTGGTGGATTCTGGGTGCTGATGCCATGGTTATTGATCGCCGAGTGGTTGCTGCTCTGGTTCTGTTGTGTGGTTTTGAGTCGACGCCCGGGTTTCAAGACGTTCAATTTATTTCACCAGCGCCGCGATATTGATTTCCATGCGGCTCTGTAATTCCTGGTGTTGATGCCTGAGGCGGAATGCCAGTTGCTTGGTGTCATCAAGTTCTCTGTGCAACTCGACAAACTGGCGACGATTTTCCAACCCCATCGCCAACACCGTGCGCTTCAATCTGCCAAGCCCCGCCAGCGCCAGCAGGCTTTCCATCAGTACGCCGACCACTGGCAACCGGGTAAGGGCATAGCTGAACCACTGCTTGCGCAGGCCAAAAGGGGCATTGTATTTGCTGCCCTCTGCGGAGTAGCGCAAAGCGGCGGCGAGATGGCTTTTTGGCAAGCCGCTGCGGAGGCGCTGGACATAAACCTCGCACTCGCCCTGACTCGGACTGCGCCCGAGAAAAAGACGAAATGCCTGATCGACAAAATATTCATCATCGAGCCGATAGAGCGCATCCAGGGACTCGACAAGGGCGCCTGCCAAGGTGCCATCGGGATCAAAGGGCGGCAGCTGCTCAATATTTTGCTGCTCTTGATAGCGGTCAAGTTTGGCGGCTATTTCGGCTTCAAGTGCGTCAAAATCTATATCTGGATTGTTGCGAACGAGTAAAGACAAGAGGCCTCCCTAGATCAGTGAAATTGTTGGCCGCAGATTGCAGACACCAATGAAATGGGTGTCGCGGTTGCCGCTGACTTCAAACTGGGTGGCATTATCCCACCAGTGGTAACAATTGCGGGTATGCTCTGGACCGTCGTGGAGAGCAATGCTGATGGTGTATTTTCCCGGCGCCAGAATCATGGCCATGCGGTAGTTGACGCAAATGGTGGCGCCCGCCGCCATGCTCAAGGGAAAATCCATAAAGTAGCTGTTGGTGCCAAAAATGTCCTGACCAAAACGGTCGCGAATGGTGAGACCCACGGTGAGCTCTGCAATATCAACTTCGGCTTTAATATTGATGGTCAACGACATGCCCTCGCCACCGGAAAGCACCTCGCAGCGCGAATCGACCCCTTCGACATGGACATCGACAATGCTGGCCTGAAAATTGCCGTAACCGCGCTCAATAATTGCAGAGGAGCCCAGATTTTCATCACCACCAAGGAGTTGGTAATAGGTATTGGCGGCAAACTCAGGTTCGCCGTCCACCAGCACTTGACCATCGCTGAGGACGATAACGCGATCGCAGAGCATCTTGACGGCGTTGAGATCGTGGGAAACAAAAATAATAGAGCCGCCGTTGGCGCGAAAATCGCGAATACGGCGCATACATTTTTGTTGAAAATGACCGTCGCCCACAGACAGCGCCTCGTCCACCAGAAAAATATCGGGATCAGCGTGAATGGCAATGGCAAACGCCAGGCGCATCACCATCCCGGAAGAATAGGTACGCAACGGCTCGCGGATAAAGCGACCGAGTTCAGCGAATTCAACGATGTCATCCCGGCGACTACTGAGTTCTTCCTCCGTCATTCCCAGCAGCAGCCCGTTGGTGCGGATATTGGCAAATCCACTCATGGAAAAGTCGAAGCCGGTACCCAGCTCCAGCAGACCGGTGACCCGACCACTGGTTTCGACAGTGCCGCCATCCGGAAGTACAACACCGTTAAGAATTTTGAGCAGGGTGGATTTGCCGGCGCCGTTGCGGCCAATAATGCCCAGGGTTTCGCCGTCGGCCACCTGAAAGGAAACATCCTCCAACGCCTGATAGCGGGAGTGAAACGCGCGGCGCAGGACAATTTCCTTGAGGCGATCTGCGGGTCGATGGTAGAGCTTGAAGGATTTTTGCAGGCCGCTGACTTTTATCACAGGGGCTGCTCCTGCCCAACCGGGCGTAGATCGCGGCAGATGGCGGCAACCCTCAGCCTTGCTGATATCTGGGGCTGGCATGATAACAACCTGGCAAAACTCTGATTCATTCTGTTTTCGTCACTCCCGCGTAGGCGGGAGTCCAGATAAATCAATCGATTATAGATTCCCGCCTGCGCGGGAATGACATTAATCAGAGCTTTTCTAGAGAAAATCACGAATATCCCGCTCCAGTTTCTTGCCAACAAAAAGCCCTATCAACAGCAAAAACAGCCCGAACAGACCTATAGCCAGCAGGGGTAACAGGGCGGGTGTTTTGCCAAGTAGCAGACTGTCGCGCAGAGCATTGGTGGTGTGGTAAACAGGGTTGAGAATAAAAAATGGCAACCAGCGCTCTGGCAGAATACTGATGACATAGACAATGGGGGTCAGCCAAAACCACAGCTGCATGACCACGCCAACCATTTCCTTGATATCCCGGAGAAAGACGCTGAATACCGCACAGATCAGTCCGAGACTATAGGCAAGTAGCTGTTGAACCACAAAAATCAGCGGCAACCAGGCCCAGTGCCAGCTCCAGCTAAAATCGATCAGCCACAGAAAAATCACAAAAAAGCCCATGGAGATACCGTAGACAATGGTTTCACTGATCAGCACATAAAGAGGCAGCGCGAACAGGGACAGGCGCACCTTGCCGATCAGCCCTGCCTTTTCGTGGAAAACCTGAGTGATACGAATCACTGTGCTGCTGAAACAGTTCCAGGCGAGCAACCCGGTTACCAGGTAGGCGCTGTAACTGTAGGCACCCAGGGATTCCATACCCAAGGCTTGAAGGCGCATCCCCATGATTTGAGAGAAAACCAGGGTAAAAATAAGAATGTTCACCAGGGGTAGCAGTAACGTCCAGAGGGCGCCCAGCGCGGAGCTGGCATGGCGGTCGACCAGATCCTGGCGCACAAAGTGGAGCAATAAGTGCAGATTCATCCCCTGACCTCAGTCCGCACTCTGGCGCGCCAATCAGTCAATAAATCCGCCACCAGATCTGCGCTGGTTTTTTGCGGTTGCCACCCTACTGCCTGGCGCAGGGCACCGCTGTCGCCACACACTCTGGGGATATCCACAGGTCGCAAGCGCGCGGGGTCCTGGCGCACCTCGATGGTGGAGGTGCTGGCGGCGAGCAACAGACCGAGCATATCGGCAATGGTGAAAGTGCGCCCGGATGCAATGTTAAACGCCGCGCCAGATTCAATATCAGCGGCTTGGCAGGCAATGGCCATATAGGCGGACACCACATCGTCGATATGTAAAAAATCCCGCTCGGCACTAAGGTCGCCCACAGCCATCATCGGCTCCTGAAGTCCAGCCTCAATGCGGGCAATCTGAGCGGCAAATGCAGGCAGCACAAAACCTTCGCCCTGCCCTGTACCACTGTGATTAAAAGGTCTGGCGCGAATAATTTTCAACGGGGTCGTGGCCGAATATTGAAACGCAGCCAGATCCGCCGCCGCCTTGCTGGCGGCATAGGGGTTGAGGGGCAGTAAAGGGCTGGATTCATTTATCGGCGCGCCCCCCTGAAAGCTTCTGCCATAGATATCGGAGGACGCAACATTGACAAAAACCGCCCGGGGGACAGCGCAGACGGCGGCGTCGAGAAGGTTCAAGGTTCCCTGAAGATTCACTTCCCAAGTCAGTTGCGGTTGATCGAAACTGGTGGGCACATGGGATTGGGCGGCAAGATGGAAGAGGACATCGGGTTTGATACTGGCGACAAGATCGTTGGTCGCCTCGGAATCGGTAGTATCGAGTTGGTGCCAGCGGCAAAAAGCCTGTGAACCCTGCAATTGTAATGGCGCCAGAGTGGTGGCATGGCACTGAACATCAGCCACGCGCCGCAAGCGCTCAAGCAGATGCCCGCCGACAAAACCGCTGCCGCCTGTTACCAATACTGTTGCCCCTTGAAGGCTTGGCATAGTCACCACCCCGGGGTTTAGGGATTAGATTTGAGTCTCGCCAGATCGGCTTCGTACATCTCGGCAATCATGTCCTCAAGACTCGTTTTCGCTTGCCAGCCAAGGTTGGTTTTGGCTTTGCCGGGATTACCGAGAAGCACATCCACCTCGGCGGGACGGAAAAACTCAGGATCGATAACCAGATGATCCTCAAGAGATAATTCTGCCAAATTGAAGGCTATCTGGCACATCTCCCTGACGGTGGTGGTGCGCCCGGTGGCAATAACATAGTCGTCGGCATCATCCTGCTGCAACATCAGCCACATGGCCTCGACATAGTCTCTGGCATGGCCCCAGTCGCGCTTGGCGTCGATATTGCCAAGGCGAAGCTCTTTGGCCAAGCCCAACTTGATCCGCGCCACGCCATCAGTGACCTTGCGGGTCACAAACTCCAGGCCGCGCAGGGGCGACTCGTGATTGAAGAGGATTCCGCTACAGGCAAATAGATCGAAACTCTCTCTGTAGTTCACCGTCATCCAGTGGGCGTATAGCTTGGCCGCCGCATAGGGGGAACGGGGATAAAAGGGCGTGGTTTCCGACTGCATCGGCTCCTGAATCAAGCCGTACATTTCCGAGGTGGACGCCTGATAGAAGCGGGCATCCGGCTTGATAATGCGAATGGCTTCGAGCAGGTTCACTGCGCCAAGACCGGTAACCTGGCCGGTCAACAACGGTTGATCCCAGGAGGTTTTGACAAAAGATTGGGCGCCCAGGTTATAGACTTCGTCAGGAACGGCCGTTTGCACCGCTCTGATCAGACTGGAAAGGTCACCCAAATCACCATCAATGAGGGCTATATCGCGGTCGACTCCCAGCCATTGGAGACGACTTAAATTGACATCGGAGGTGCTGCGTCGAGGCGATAGACCATAGACACGGTAACCTTTGTCGAGCAACAATTTCGCCAGATAGGCGCCATCCTGGCCAGTAATACCGGTTATCAATGCGGTTTTTTGTGCAACTTTCATGTCTCTTTCGGCAATCGCTGTTAAGTAAAAAGGCAGTGGTTTTTGTAAGGGGGCGAATATTAGCACAACCTTGGCAGGAAATACCCCAGCAAGAGGGCTTACTGACAGGGGCAGTGATGAAGTTCTCAACTTGACCGCCATCAATATCTAGCGTGGTGCGCCGTTCTATTTGGAACTTAAAATTGGTGGGGATGTTTTCTCTCCCGTGACAATCTGCTATCACTTTCGGAGTTATTGGTCAAAACACCAGAAAGCAGTTATTGCATGACAGAAATGATTTCTATGGTATGGATTTCCAGTCTGCCCTGACCGCTAAAAAATGTCCGTATCTCAACATCAGACAAACCCTGATTGAGAACAAGATCAACCCATTGCTGTGAGGGCTGATCTGAAGAGGCGGGCAGCGCGCCGCCTGTAACAACTTCCGCGCCCTGATTAGCGATTATGTCCCAACCATGGCCCTCACCAACCGCACTATAGTGAATACCTATCCTGTAACTGCCGCGGGAAAAATTCGCATAAGGCCCATAGGTCAGCGCGCCAGCGGGGGCGACAGCCTGCTCAGCGACCCTGCTTTGACCGACAACCACTCCCGACCCAGGAAGCTCACTCGCAGGCAATTCAATGTTTCGCCCCAGGCTTGCAATAATTTTTTTCGGCAAAGGCAACGGCAGAGACTGGTCATAAAGCCAGACCTCCTCTTGACCACAGTGGAGTACCCGGTCAGGACGGCCAAATTTTTCTGTCACCTGACCAGGATCGATGTTTTCCATCAAGACAAAATCGGGCTTCAGAGTTTCACCATTGTCAGCTCTGAACCTGAACCAATCCTCGTTGTAATTAAATCTGAACGGCAGAGCCGCTTCTTTTGTTAGCTGAATAATATGGAGGGATCTATCTGTAGCAAACAGTAAGGATTTAGCGTGCCAATAATCCCCATAACCCTCGTCCCTGCCCTCTGCCTTTAAGCAGTTTTCAAGCATTGAGGGAGTGGAAACTTTGGTCACAGTCTCAACACTTCCAGTGTACATTAGAGCAACAGCGCACACTGCCAGACCGCCAGAAATTCTGCTAAAAAGTTTCAGTGAGCGCGGTGAACACAGAGAACTCAGGTAAAGTAATAGCCACAACGGCGGCACTATAAAAAGGGGTAAAAAATAACGCCAAAGCGCCAGGCCGCGATAAAGCCCCATCATTAACGGCGCTAAAATTGTCGCTGCGCATAACAGCCCCAAAAAAAGCTCTACCAACATGGCAGTAGTGACAACCTTGCGCGCCAACAGCCTCCCGGCAACAAGGAGCGCCCTGACAGCCACCACGCCATTTAAAATAGCCATCAGCAATAGAGTAATATCACCCTTACCTGCTTCCCGAATGAAATCACTAAAAAACAGCCGAAGACTGCCTGATGTATGGACAGCGGCAAGTGATGCTTTGTCTCGCAGCATAAATTCACAGGCCATGGCAGCCAGTGCTGTTGCCAACAGATACAGGGCACAGCTAATGCCAGCTCTGTTTTTGGCTCCCCAGCCATAAAACATAGCGACGGCAATGGCTGGAGCCACAAACCAGACAACAAAAATGGCATCGGAAAATGCGGTGATAAAAACCAGGAGCAGCAACGCCCACAATGTGCGTCTGGCACCACCACCGTCGAGCAAGTGGATGAGGATACCAGCAGAAAAAATTGTTATCGCCAATGCCCCTGTATGTATATAGGGAGATAAAAGAGAGACGACCAGCTGATAGCCGAGGATTGCGTCAGATACAAGCAGAGCCGCAGCCGCTGAAGCGCAAAGCAAAAGCGCCAGTATCCACATTAAAGGTAGCGTTCTGAATGCAGTCGCTCTTGCCATTAAGAGTGCGCCGCCAAGGGTATATAAGGTGAGCAAAAATGCGCTATACAGCAAGGGAAGGATGCTGTTTTTTACGGGAAGGAAAACCAGCAACGCCGCAAAAAGCCAGTCAGGAAAGGTATATAAAGCAGGGGAGTAATACCAGGAAAAGATTGTCGAAGTATCACCAAAAAAATCCTGGAGCATAAGATAAGGCTGAACCAGGTCGCTGTTATAGGGCAACAGCCTGTTATCAAAGCCCAGCATTTCTCGCTCAATGGCGAAAATATCAACCGTGTGATACTCGCCATGAAAACCGAAAAAAAACCCTGCGAAAACAAAAAAGCTCGAATACAGCAGCGGCAGGCTGAATAACCAGAAAAGACACATTAAAAACGGCTTGCACCTATTTGCAGCGAAACTATTGTGATGACAATCTTTCATCCCTCGCTTACCTGTAGGTCCAAAACATATGCAGGCCAAAATTTATCGGCGGCAGCACCATCACCACCATCAGAATACCAACCATATAATGGAGACCAAAATAATCGGCACAGGCAGAAACCGCGACAGCAGTCATAAAGCCAATCATAGTAACGAGGAAGTAACGCAGAGAATTGCCAATCTCAAAATTGGCGGAAAAACTCCAGAAGGTATTGACCATATAGGAAAAAATGGTCGCCACAATAAAGGCGGCACCATTTGCGAGAGGCGTCGGCACGCCAAAGGCACGGATAGCCAATGTGGCCACCAGCACATGAACACCGGTGGTTAATACCCCGGTGACCACGAACCTAAGGCCACTGCGTTTAAGACTGTCTAAGGATCGCTTATTGGCGGCCATCATCAAACTCAGCGATCTTCTTCAGTTTCTGGCAATTCATAAATTTTGCGGACAATATAGGGGGGGCGGCGTTTGCTTTCCATGTAGATACGGCCAACATATTCACCCAGCACGCCAATGCCAATCAGCTGGAGACTGCCTAGAAAGAGCACGGAAACTAGCAGTGAAGCGTAACCGGGAACATCTATACCGGTGATCAATGTTTTACCCACCGTGTAAAAAGCATATAACAATGTAATACTCGCTAATGTCACGCCTATATACGTCCATATGCGCAAGGGGGCAGTACTGAAGCTGGTTATACCTTCAAGGGCGAGGTTCCATAGCCGCCAAACCGAAAACTTGGTGTAACCTGCTGCTCTCTCCTCGCGAACATAACCAACCTCTACAGTTCTGAAACCCAACCAGGCAAATAGTCCTTTGAGAAATCTTTGCTGCTCAGGCAAGGTTTTCAGTGCGTCCACAACAGCTTTGTCCATAAGACGAAAATCCCCGACATTTTCAGGAATTTTTAGTTTGGAGATGCGATTGTGCAAGCGATAAAAACCGGCCGCAGTGACCCGTTTGAGGGCAGAATCGACACTGCGATCCGTACGTCTGGCAAGCACCACGTCGGCTCCATCGCGCCACGACTGGAGCATATCGCCGATAAGTTCGGGGGGATCCTGGAGATCTGCGTCCATGGGAATAATGGCATCCCCCTTGGATAGCTCTATGCCCGCAGTCAGTGCCGCCTCTTTACCAAAGTTGCGGGATAACTCGACGACACGAAATCTTCGGTCATTTGCAGCGATTTTTTGTAACAACTTAAGAGTCTTATCCACGCTGCCATCATCAACACAAACGACCTCAAAATGGTATCCGCAAAAGTTGTCGAGATGCGCGCACAACGAAGCATAAAACCTATCGACACCCTGCTCTTCGTTATAGAAAGGAACTACCACAGAGACCAGCTTGAGACCAAGTCGCTCTTCTTGAGGTGCTTTCTGAGGATTTTCCCCACTGGTATTTTTGGACATCTCGCTAAATCCTTCAGTTTTGACACTCTTACTGCAACTCTGTTGCCGTTAACCGCAAGGCCACAGGGGTTTAAACACTGCGAACCAGTCCGGCGGCTATTCATTGCCCTTCAAACCTTCCTGGGTCGAACAGGTCACCATCCCCACTGAATTCTGCCGCCCTATTCTAAACCCTGGTTCAGCTGGGGTGAAAAGTTTCACAAATGGTGATCTCAGACCGTCAGATTCTGCCAACTGGCGCCAATACAGGGGGAATCTTTTAGGGTTACAATAGCCGCCTTTGAAATAATCTCAACCCAAAGAGTGTTTAATGATACCCGTAATACTTTCAGGAGGCTCCGGCTCCCGACTTTGGCCGCAATCCCGCCGGGAATACCCCAAGCAGTTTTTGTCGCTGACAGATGCAGAGTCAACCATGCTGCAGCAGACTGCTCTGCGCCTTGAGGGATTAGAGACTTCCGCGCCCATTGTGGTATGCAATGAAAGCCACCGCTTTATTGTCGCCGAGCAACTGCTGCAGGTAAATGCGCAACCGGAAGCCATACTCCTCGAACCCTGTGGCCGCAATACCGCGCCGGCGGTCACCCTGGCGGCCATGTATGCGGCAAAGCATCAGGACAACCCGATACTGCTGGTGCTGCCTGCGGATCACGTTATTGCCGATGTCGCCAGCTTTCAAGCCGCGGTGAATAAAGGTGCCCAGGCGGCTCGGGAAGGGATGCTGATCACTTTCGGGATTCAGCCCACCCGCGCCGAAACCGGCTACGGTTACGTTCATGGCACCGAACCCCTTCCCGGCCTCGATAATGTTTTCAGGGTCGCGCAGTTTATCGAAAAGCCTGCCCTTGAGCGCGCCCAGGCCTTTGTTGATGACGGCAATTATTACTGGAACAGCGGCATGTTTATGTTTACCGCCGCCCGCTACCTGGAAGAAATCAAACGCTTTAACCCCGACATCTATAAGCAGTGCGAACTCGCTCTCGAGGCCGCGGAAAAAGACCGGGATTTCACCTGGATCGACGGTGCGTCATTTGCGGACTGCCCATCGGATTCGATCGATTATGCGGTGATGGAAAAAACCGACGCCGCCGCGGTGGCGCCCATGAGTGCGGGCTGGAGTGACGTGGGTTCCTGGCAATCCCTGTGGGAAATTCAGGACAAAGATGCCTGCGGCAATGCTCGCCAGGGGGAAGTGATTGCTATCGACAGTCACAACTGCCTGATCTCGGCGGAAAAACACCTAATCGCGGCAGTGGGCGTTGACGATCTGGTTATTGTCGACTCCGCAGACGCCATTCTGGTCACCACCAGAGACCGCGCCCAGGAGGTTAAAAAAGTGGTTGCCGAACTGGAAGCCCAGGGCTGTAGCCGCCACCTGTTCCACCGCAAAGTCTTCAGACCCTGGGGGCATTATGACTCCATCGACAATGGCGATCGCTTCCAGGTCAAACGCATCACGGTAAAACCGGGAGAAAAGCTGTCTTTGCAAATGCACCACCACCGCGCCGAGCACTGGATCGTGGTGCGCGGCACCGCCAAGGTCACCTGTGGCGAAAAAACCCTGTTGCTGACTGAAAACCAGTCCACCTTTATCCCTCTGGGCACCACCCATCGCCTGGAAAACCCCGGCAAGGTGAACCTGGAAATCATTGAGGTTCAGAGTGGCTCCTATCTCGGCGAAGATGATATCGTCCGCTTCGACGACTCCTACGGTCGCTAGAGAGCCAGAGCCTGCTAACAATGAATGCTGTGGGAAAATTTCGCTCGTTGAAAGTGCTGCATATCTATCGCACCTATTTCCCCGACACCCAGGGCGGCGGCGAGGAACTGATTCGCCAGATTTGCACCAATACCCAGATCCTGGGAGTGGAAAATCGAGTTTTTACTCTGACCCCAAACTGCGCGGCGGAGCCAGTTGAGCGACCGGAAGCAGAGGTTGTTCGCGCGCCCCGGCACCTGGAAATTGCTTCCTGCGGCATTTCGCTGACCGCCCTCAAACGCTTTAACCACCAGGCGCAATGGGCGGATGTGCTCCACTATTACTTTCCCTGGCCTTTTGGCGACATTCTTCACCTGCTGTCGCCCCACAGCAAAAACAAGCCGGTGGTTGTCAGCTATCTGTCTGACGTTGTCAGGCAGAAAACCCTGTATTGCTTCTACAAACCGCTGATGCGAAAATTTCTCGCCGGGGTCGACGCCATCGTTGCCACCTCGCCCAATTACTGTGACAGCAGCCCCTTGCTGCAATCCTACCAAAACAAGGTTTCGATTATTCCCATCGGTCTCAACGAAGACGACAGCGCAGCGCCCAACCCTGAAAAAGTGGCCAGGTTCAAAGAGGGTTTTGGCGACAATTTTATGCTCTTTGTCGGAGTTCTGCGTTATTACAAAGGTCTCCATTTTCTTATAGAGGCGGCGAGCAAAACAGCGGCGACCATTGTGATTGCCGGCAGCGGCCCAGAGGAAATCCAATTAAAATCGCTGGCCGCAGACAAAGGGCTGACCAATGTCCATTTTCTTGGCCGTATCAGCGATGACGATAAAAGCGCGCTGCTGCAGGCCTGCCGAGGATTTGTTTTTCCGTCCCACCTGCCGTCGGAGTCCTTTGGCATTTCATTGCTCGAAGCCGCCATGGCGGGCAAGCCGATGATCAGCTGCGAAATCGGCACCGGCACGTCCTACGTCAATATCCATCAGCAGACAGGATGGGTCATTGAACCGGCCAATCCCGCCGCATTGGCTGAAGCCATCACGGAACTGGCCAGCGATCAGGCACTGGCGGAACACTACGGCGCCCAGGCTCGACAGCGGTATCGGGATCTGTTCACTGGCACCGCCATGGGCAATCAGTACCTGAGTCTGTATCAGAAACTGCTGGCAGCCAAACTATTTTCCCGGCCATGACCTTTCCTCTCTGGTTTTACGTGGGGGTTTTTGCCCTCAGCGCCCTGTTTTCCACCGCTGCTCTCGCGTTCGCTCGCCGCCGACAGCTGGTTGATATTCCCAATGCCCGCAGCTCCCACAATCTGCCCACCCCCAAAGGGGGCGGCATCGGCTTTGCCGTGCTGATCAGCCTGATTTTGCTGATCGCCGGGGCAGCGTCAAACACAGCAACCGGCGTCTATGTGCTGATGCTGGGCAGTGCCGCCCTGGCGCTTTCCATTACCGGTTTGGTGGACGATCTTCGGCCACTACCCTCCGCCACCCGCCTGGTTATTCAGTTGCTTGCCGGAATTGCCATCCTGTTTTTTCTGCCAACCACCGCTATTGATTTGGGCTTTATGCGGCTGCCACAGACTGCCTTTATCTGCCTCGCGCTGCTGTTTTTGCTGTGGACAACCAACCTCTACAATTTTATGGACGGCATTGACGGCATTGCCTGCGCACAGGCCATACTCCTCGGCGCAGCCATTTACAGCCTGGATGCTCTTGGGTTTTACTCGGGGGAGCTGGCCCATTTAGGGTTGGCTATTGCCGCCTGCCTGGGCGGTTTTCTGCTGTTCAATTTCCCCCCGGCAAAAATGTTTATGGGCGATGCGGGCAGTGTTTTTCTCGGCTTTACCCTGGGCGCAATGGCGCTGTTTGAAACGGCGACCGCCGCCGAGAATTTGTGGATATGGCTTATTTTACTCGCTGTTTTTGTCTGTGACGCCACGGCGACACTGGTGTCGCGGCTCGTCCAGGGTCAGAAGTTTTACCAGGCTCATCGCAGCCATATTTACCAGCTATATACGCGATCAATAGAGGAAAGATTGCGCAGAGCAGGAATGGCAGATGAGCAAGCCAGAGCCAGGGCGCACCGCCGCTATCTGTTGCTTTTCAGCCTGTTCTTTTGCCTGATTCAGTTTCCCCTCGCCACTGCTGTGGCTGCCCACTGGCTGCCCGGCTTACTGGTTACCCTGCTGACTTATGGCCTGTTGCTGGGCGGTTTTATGCTGCTGGGGGCAGGCCGGGATCGGCTGTTTTTTTACAGGGGCATACGGAAGAAGTGATCGCGATAATAGGCGAGCTCGGCAATGGAGTCGACGATATCGTCCATGGCCAGATGGCTGCCTTTTTTGCGGAACCCAGCGACCAGCTCAGGTCGCCAGCGCCGGGCAATTTCTTTCACTGAACTGACATCCAGATTGCGGTAGTGGAAAAAGGCTTCCAGTTCCGGCATTAGCCGGGCAAGAAAGCGGCGATCCTGGCAGATGGAGTTGCCGCACATGGGGGAAACCCGCGGTTCCAACCATTGACTGAGAAAATCCAGGGTCTCGCGCTCGGCTTCCGCGGTGGTGACCCTGCTGTTTTTTACTCTGTCGGTAAGGCCGGATTTACCGTGCTGCCTGGTGTTCCATTCGTCCATGGCATCAAGGCGGGCGTCCTCCTGATGAATGGCAATCACCGGACCTTTGGCAAGAACATTGAGGTCTTTGTCCGTCACCAGGGTGGCTATTTCAATAATCACATCGGTTTCCGGCTGCAGCCCGGTCATTTCCAGGTCTATCCAGATGAGATTGAGGGGATCTTTTTGATTGTGGCTAATGCTCATGGATTTTCCTTGGCTCGTTCGCGCTCCAGAAGTACTTCGGACACTTTGATCTGTGATTCAAGGCGCCTAATAAGAGAGGCTTTGTCGTCTGATTCATCGCTGCTGTTTTGCAACGCTTTAAGCTCGGCCTCAAGATTGAGTCGTTTTTCTTCCAGCATTTCGATTTTTTTTGCCTGATTGGCTTTATCGAAAAGCAGGGTTTCAGGGAAAATAGCCGCCGCATTGGCCTGAGCCAGAACCCCGCCCATTGATGGGATAAAAGTTTTTTCTTTATCAAGGACGCGCTGGTTCATAAAGGTGGGCGAAACAATTTCCACCCCCTGGCTATGCATGACGTTGAGTATTGAGCTTTTGAAGGCGGATCTGACACTGAGCAAATGTTCGGTGTCCTGACAAAACCCCGCCGCTTTGTAGGTAATGGAAAAATCGCCAAGCTCGAGAATCTGAACAAAGGGTTCCTGGAGTCCTGCATCAGTGGCTGCCGCTTTTAGCAACTGTTCCACCCTGGCATGGGCAATATCATATCCGAGAGAGATGGTGCAATTGATCACGGTGCCCGAGGTTCGCACAACTTTGACGGGGCTGGATGTCAAAAACAAATTTGGCACTGTGACCAGGTCGCGATCTTCCGACTGGATTTCGGTATGAAAAAGCCCCAGCTCTGTAACCTTGCCGAAATGCCCCCCCGCGTCAATAAAGTCGCCTGGGCTAAAACTTTTCACGGATCGCAGCATCAGTCCGGCCATTAAATTGGCGACGAAGGTGGTGCTGGAAAAGGCGATGATACCGGTAAGAACAATACCCAGAAGCCCCAGCAATTGGTTTCTGACAGAGTTGTCCAACGGCAGCGCAAGAATAACCGCAACGATTGCCAGCAGTGTCAGGGCAACCATGATCAATTGGCGCTGGGGACGATTGTGGCTGGTCAGCTTCGCCCGTTTTATCAGCAGCCTATCGGCGAACACAATAGCCAACACAGCGACAATCAACGTGATAACCACAGGCGTGTATGCGGCAATGGCGCTGTAAAAGGCTGTCATCGACTTTTCCCGGTTATGTCCCTGCCCGCCATTATGCTATATCCTTGGCCGTTATTCATTAACAGACCCCGGAGCCTAATGGGTAAGCGCAGACTCTCCCTACAGCAACAGCGCCGCATAGCCGGCCAGCAACAGC
>JBFXIU010000081.1:0-14408 GCA_050175615.1 Porticoccaceae bacterium
CATTTGTAGAGCCTGAAATTTGAGCCGCTGCAGAACCAGCCATGACGACAGCCCACAAAACAAACCAGTATCTCATTACACCAATCCCGTTGCTTTCAAACCGCTGCCACTATTAAAAAGTACGGCGCATCCTTGCGCCTGTTGTTGGCCTATGCCATTCCTATACCATCAGAATCTATACGAAACTGCAGCGCCATAGGTTCTTGGCATTGAAGACAAGCGGTAGAGGTTATCGAGAGATTGAGTGGCGTTATTCCAGTAGTATTTGTCGGTGATATTCCGCCCCCAGAGCCAGGCTTTCCAACTTCCGTCGGCAGCTTCAACACCTAAACGGGCATCGACAGTAGCATAGGAGTCCACTTTGAAGGTATCGGGATCAACCGTCTGCCCTGGTCTCAGAGTTGGTGACGCCACTGTGCTACCCACAATTGCGGGATCATTAAACAGACCGGTGGTGTCGTCCTGATAAAGCACATCGGCACCAACAAAACCGTTAAGGGTCTGTGAAATACCAAACTCATAATTGGCGGTTGCCGTTATGTGAAGTTCGGGTGTATGGGGAAAGCTCTGCCCTTTGTAGTTGAACTCATTACCCACAGGGTCATAAGCGAAGAAGTCCTTAGTAACTTCTGTGTTGACATAAGATGCAGCCACGCCGAGCAGAAGCCCTTCCACCGGTGTTATCTTCGCGTCTATTTCAACACCGTAGACTTCAGATTCAGGAATGTTTAGCAAAGTTTCAAGAACGCCAAAAACACCGAGGGGATCGAGAATGCGGCCACGAAGTTGTTTGTCGCTGTAATCATAATAAAAAGCCGCGGCATTGAACTGGGCGCGATTCTCCATCAATTCAGATTTGAAACCGAGCTCATAGGCAAGAACTGATTCCTGGGCCACCGGCTGGATCTGAAAGGCAGACGCAGTATTTACAGCAGGGATACTGCCAGATTTATAACCCTTGCTGATATTGGCATACGTCAATAAATCCGGACTGACTTGCCAATCAAGACCGACACGCCAACTGACATTGTCTTCGTCCAGCGATCTATTCACCAAACCTGGAACACCTTCATCAGAAGTGGTACAGCCTCCAGGCTGAATGGTGTGGGGCGCCAACTCAGGAAAAATCAAATCCAGAACTGTATTAAAAGCAAAAGCAGAGGAACCATCGCCAAGATCACCGGTACAGCCTTGGTAATCCCTTTCGTCTTTGGTATAGCGAGCACCCAAATTGAGGGTCAGGTCTTCGGCAAAAGACCAGGCGACATTGGAGAAGAAGGCATAATTTTTGACATCCTGATCAGCTGTAGAGTAAGACTGAAAAATCCCCAAAAAACCCTGGTTAACGGAATTTTCGGCATAATAGTACTCAGTTTTATCCGCGGAATCGTCTTCGGAGTAATTGGCGCCAACAATCCACTCAAGATTGTCTGTGGTGCCAGCAAGCCGAAGTTCCTGAGAGAAAGAATCGATTTCACCGATATTTCTCAGTGAAAAATTTTGCATGTCAGAACCATCGGTATCCTGGACAAAATTTTGTTCATATTTAGCGTAGGAAGTAATGGAGGTCAATGTCATAGCGTCGGAAAGATTATAATCAACCCTAAACGACCCTTGAGTCAGCTCATCATCGCGAACAAGAGGAAGCGGAGGATTGGCGTCCCAATCAGCCGCTCTCGCATCATTGGGGGAGCGTGGATAAGCATCATATTCCGGATAGGCAAAGCCATCCAGCGAGGGCTTGACTTCCAGCAATTGCGCTGCCTGGGTGTCCGACTTGTCAGCCCAACCGTGGAGATTCAGGGTTACAAGAAGATCTTCCGTCGGTTCCCATTCAGCAATAAAACGGCCGGCGAATACATCCTGTTCACCAAGTTCATCGTCGCGGGTATAACTTTTCTGCCACTCGTCTGAGTCAATTTTCATACCGCTCAAGCGAACCCTAAAAGTATCACTGAGAGCACCGCTGACATAACCGCGCACATCCGAAGTATTAAAACGCCCGTAGCTGACATCCAGGCCTGCTGAGAATTCTTCGGTGGGTTTCGCGGCAATAAAGTTGACCGCGCCGCCGGTGGAGTTTTGACCAAAGAGAATGCCCTGGGGACCTTTCAGCACCTCAACCCTTTCCAGATCAAAGGTGGTGTGACGAGACATCACCGGAAAAGCCATACTGACTTCATCCATATAGATAGACACCGTCGGAGCAGACGCCAGGGAGTTGTCATCAAAGCCAATACCGCGAAGGGTATAGATTGGTGTACCCCTGGGGGTCTGGGTATAAACGAATCCAGGAACGACTTTGCCGAGATCGCTGGTGGCAATCACCGAACGCTCCAAAAGGGAATCACCAGATACCGCAGTGATAGACATACCCACTTCCTGCGCGCTTTCCTGGCGTTTTTGTGCCGTAACAATAACTTCTTCCAGGCTAAATGCGGCCGCCGGCGTGGCAACAAAAACCCCGGCAGACGATACAGCTGCAGCCAGACAAAGACGCCGGAAATTTTTTGCTGTAACTTTATCAATTAAGAGTGACGATGACATGTTTTCCATTATTTTCCCCTGTTTATAGGATGTTAAGTTATCAAATACAAAGCACAGCGCCCACTCAGAATGGTCATCTGAGCGGGTGCACTATTCGATCAATGGAGATTTGTTTTGCTGAATTTGAGCATTGATGATTCAACCTCGCATTTTTATATTAGAATACGCTTTAGTCATACCAGACAATATCAATATACCACGATATACCCAATTAGCAATACCTAGAATGAGGCAGCAAGCAAAAAAGTAACGATGCCAAACCTCCAGGCGAATCTAGCTTTTGGCTTTATCAGGAGTAAAATAGCTGCCTGTTTACACAGAAGGCCGCCAACAACCCTTGGGATCAATCAATTTCAACCCCACCAGGATACACGTAAGCCTATGAAATTAAGAGAAAAACAAATGCTGGAGCGCCAAAACCGAATCCTCGATACGGCAGAGCGTTTGATAAGGGAAACAGGGAGCACCGACTTCTCCGTCAGACGGCTGGCGGCAGAATCCGAGGTAAGCCCAGCGACGCCATTCAATCTTTTTGGCTCTAAAGAAGGGATTCTTTATTCTCTTTTATTAAAAAATCTCGATGGTTTTTTTGAAAAAGGTTTCAGCTTCAAGAAAAAGAACAAACTTTTTCATGTTCTTGAAGCCTCCGAAACAGCTGCGGATATATTCATTGAAGACGCTGTTTTTTTGCGCCCACTTTACAAGGTGCTCCTGGGTGTAACCCACGAAGAGCATCGCCCCGCATTTATGAAACGGACATTTTCCTACTGGAAGATGGCCGCTGAAGCCGTACCCGGCAATGACTGCCTTGCAGGAGACAATATTAATATAACGGCTTATGCACTGATGGCGCACTTCACCGGCTTAATGGAGATGTGGATCAATTTTGACATGTCGGACGAAGAGTTCAAAGCCCATGTAATCTGCGGCACGGTCATCACTGTGCTAAGCTTTATAAAGCCCGAAGATAAAGATACCCTGTTGGCAGTCTATGAAAAAAACAAAAAGAAAATCTCTGCTGAACCCTAAGCCAGAGAAGAAAATCGCAAAACCCTAAAGCGTTATAGAGGTGCAGTTTATGCAAAAACCTTGATATCTTCGTCAAAGGCATCGAGGATATTTTTTAGCCATTTCACGGTTTTAAACTGGCAGAGCTCGTGAATAAAAACCCAGGCAGCGCTATCATTTTCCCAGTTTAATTGCACATTTTCTGTCTGGCTTTCAAAAAGGAAGGCGTGAATTTCCCATTTATTGCCAGAAACATCATATTCACTGATCGTTTTTGATTTTTTAAATTGGAGTTTATCCTGATGAATATTGGCTTCCTGCCAAATCTCTTCGATAACCTGATCCTGCGGCTCCCTGTCTTTATCTATAAATCCTGTGATGCAATGCCACATACCATTATCGCAGGTCACTTTGTCGCTGCGTTTGAACAGCGCCAGCTTTCCCTGGTTGGTTATCAGCGCAGCCACAACCCTATTAGCAATGGAAATTTCATTTTTTATAGCTATAGTGTTCATATTATCTTCAGCAAAAAGCCAATCCTTTTTAATTATATCAAGATATAACCAAATGGCAATAATTTCTAATCAGAATTTTTATCGGAGACTCCATGCCGCATTCGCCCCTTTTCACTTAATTTTGATAGTTTCCCCGGCCAAAATGGATAGTCAAATCCAGCGCGAAAATGGCTGATTTTCCACAAATCGTTCATCCTTTTTAAAGACAAATGGTAAAAACCCGTTGTTTCCAACTGTACTTTGTTTTTATCTGCCGACATCAGGAGAAGATAACTAAGGGTTTCCGCGAAATTCTTATCTTGCTTTTGAACAATTGTATTCAACACCATATGGCGTCGCTGATCATGCTGATAAGGCCAAAACTCCGTGAGCCAACGGACAATATTATCGCGCCCAACAAAAGGGCCAATGGTTACATCCGCAGTAACACTGCCTTCCCAAATGGCATCAGAAGTAAAACAATTTTCCAGGTGTTGGGCTTGTCTTTCATCATAAGCCCAGCAATATCTGGCAACGCTTTCCATGATTAAAAATCTGTCAGCGACGGCAAGGTTGTCACCATTATCAATAGCTGCGCCCGACCCCAGTGACAGGAAACCGGATTTATGCCCCCAGCCAGGGGAGAAATTGCTCTGATCTTGATTATCTTTATTTGACTTGTCCATAACTAAAACCTGTTTATAAAACGGCCTCACCGCACGAGCGCTGCCTATACCGCTGTTACCCCACCATCAATAACATGCTCGGCACCGGTAATGTAAGCGGATTCATCGGAAGCGAGAAAAACAACAAGATTGGAAATATCAGAAGGTTCAGCCAGTCTGTTTAAGGGAACCAGCTTAGAAGCTTCCCTGCCATCATCGCTTAAGACTGCGGCCATCATCGGCGTTTTGACAAAACCGGGATGCACGGAGTTTACTCGAATATTATGGCGACCATATTCAACCGCAGCCTGTTTTGTCAAACCTCGCACCGCAAATTTACTGGCGTTATAGGCGATATTTGGCGAACCGTAGATGGCGACAATACCGGCGATTGAGGAAATATTAATAATGGCACCACCGCCGGCCTTGATCATTGCCGGAATCACCGCCTGCATACCGAGAAAGACGCCCGTCTGATTGATGGCGCAAACATTTTCAAAATCTTTTTTCTTGAAATCGGTGAGTGCTGCACCTGGCCCCAAGACACCGGCATTATTCACCAGAGTATTGACCGGGCCAAAATGCGCCTCCGCCCGGCTAACGACGAATTGCCAATCCTTCTCACTGGCCACATCCTGAGACAGGAAAATAGCGCTGTCGCCAAGCTCCGCCGCCAGAGCCTCGCCTCTTTCTTTATTGATGTCAGTGATAACCACCTTAGCGCCCTGGGCGACAAACATGCGGGCATGGGACTCCCCCATACCCTGGGCGCCACCAGTAATAATAGCCACTTTTCCTGCCAATCTAGTCATCGACCCTACCCTGATAATTTATTATTGTTTGAAAACATAGGAAATCATTTACAGAGCCGACTCAAAAATCGCTGCAATACCCTGACCGCCGCCTATGCACATGGTTTCCAGTGCATATTTACCCTGCCTGCGCTGGAGTTCGTGCATCATTGAGGTGAGAATTCTGACGCCAGTTGCACCAATGGGGTGACCCAGGGAAATGCCGGAACCGTTGACATTGAGGCGTTCACGGTCATCCCAGTTCCACCCTTTTAAGACAGCCAGCACCTGGGACGCGAAGGCTTCATTGAGTTCCACCAGATCCATTTGATCCCAGCCCATGCCGGTGCGCTCAAAGAGGCGTTTTACGGCGGGGACAGGCCCTATGCCCATGCGCGAGGGATCACAACCCGCAGCAGCCCAACTGACAAAATAGCCCATCGGCTCCAAACCTAATTCTTCCAGTTTATCTTCGGCAACAATTAAACAGGCCGCTGCCGCGTCATTTTGCTGGCTGGCATTGCCCGGTGTCACCACCCCGCCCTCTATGGGGCGGAGTTTGGCCAGGTTTTCCAGGGTGGCGTCATCCCTATAACCTTCGTCTCTGGCAAAAACCAGGGGATCGCCTTTTCTTTGCGGAATCGTTATCGGAACAATTTCATTGTCAAATTTTCCCGCCGCCCAGGCGGCGGTGGCGCGCTGGTGGCTCATCACCGCATATTCGTCGCACTGCTCTCTGCTGATACCGTAGTCTTTGGCGAGATTTTCCGCTGTTTCAATCATGCCGGAAATATGGCCGCAGCGAGAAACCGGCTGCGACATAACCCGGCCGCGAACCAGGCGGTCGTGGAGTGTCACCGAGCCCAGACGGGAGCCGTTGCGCATATCGGTGGTGTAAAACTCCACATTGCTCATACTGTCGACGCCACCGGCGACAACTACATCGGCAACGCCGGTCTGAATCATCATTGCGGCATCAATAACCGCCTGCAGACCGCTGCCGCAGCGACGATCGAGCTGATAACCGGGCACCGACAACGGCAGGTCGGCGGCCAGCGCAGCCCAGCGGGCAACACAGGGGGCTTCGCCACTGGGGTAACCCTGAGCAAAGACAACATCGTCAATTTTTTCAGGATTAATTTTGGTTCGCGCCACTAATTCCCTAAGAACAATAGCGGCGAGATCCCCCGCTTGAAATGAACTCAGCGTGCCGAGAAATTTTCCCACCGCAGTACGTACAGGTGAAACAATGGCGGCTCTACGCATAATCAATCCTCAATATTTTTGACTTGACGCCTAGGACGCCTAAGTAGTCGTCTGTTTTTTTAAAATGCCTAAATATCTTTAAAGCCCTTGCCTTCGGCAACCAGCCTTTCAAGCAAGGGCGAGGGTTTGAAATCATCGCCCAGTTCTTGATGAAATTTTTTCAGGGTGTTGAGAATTTTTTCCAAACCTTCGTGCTCTGCCCAGAACATGGGGCCGCCAGTATATTTTGGCCAGCCGTAGCCGGTGATCCAGATAATATCGATATCAGAGGCGCGGGAAGCCTTGCCTTCCAGCAAAATATTGGCGCCCTCGTTGACCATTACATAAAGGCAGCGCTGGAGAATTTCTTCAGCGCTGACCTCGCGGCGCTGGATGTCGTGCTTTTGACAAAAATCGAGAATCACCTTTTCCACCAATGGTGAAGGGGTGGATTTTCTGTTGTCGTCATAGTCGTAAAATCCCGCCTTGGCTTTTTGGCCAAAACGACCCATTTCATTAAGAATTTCACGCACAGAAGAAGAACTGGTTTTGTTTTTATCCCAACCGATGTCAAGACCGGCAAGATCGCGCATGGCGAAAGGCCCCATGGCGAAACCAAAATCGTAGAGGACTCTATCCACATCCCAGGGCATTGCGCCCTCGAGAATCAGCTTCTCTGCTTCGCGCTGGCGCTGCGCCAGTATGCGGTTGCCGACAAAGCCAAAACACACACCGACAACCACACCAGTCTTGCCGATGGTTTTGGCGATATTCAGTGCAGTCGCCACTGCTGTTTTTGAGGTTTTTTCGCCGCGCACAATTTCCAGCAACTTCATAATATTGGCGGGGGAGAAAAAGTGCAGACCGATAACGGCTTCCGGCCTGGAGGTGGCGGCGGCAATTTCGTCGAGATCCAGATAAGAGGTATTACTGGCGAGAATGGCGCCCGCCTTGGCCACTTTATCCAGCTTGGCAAAAACCTCTTTTTTGATGGCCATCTGCTCAAAAACAGCTTCAATAATCAGGTCGCAGTCAGCGAGATCCGCCATCTCCAGGCTGGGATTGAGTAGACTCATACAACGGTCACAGGCTTCCTGACTGATACGTCCGGCCTTCACTGATCCCTGATAATTTTTCTCAATATTCCCCAGCCCCCTATCCAGAGCTTGCTGTTGGGTTTCAGTCAACACCACCGGCAAGCCGGCGCTGAGAAAATTCATGGCAATGCCACCACCCATGGTGCCAGCACCGATAATGCCGACTTTTTTGATCTCGACCACAGGCGTGTCTTTATCGATATCGTCCACTTTTGCCGCCTGGCGTTCGGCAAAGAAAACATGGCGCTGGGCTGCGGACTGAAAGCCTTCCCTCAGCGCCAGAAACATTTCCCGTTCCCGTTTGATACTTTCATCAAAGGGCAGATTGACCGCAGCTTCCACCGCTTTGATAGCGGCTTCAGGGGCGTCACAGCCACGAAATTTTTTGGCATTGGCCTTGCGGAAATCGGCAAAAATTTGCGGGTTAGCGCGAGCAGCAATAATTTTTTCATCGAGATCGCGAACGCGCTTGAGAGGTTTGCCTGCGTCGACAACAGCCTTCGCATAAGCGAGAGCCTCTTCAAGCAATTTGCCCTCCCCCACCAAAGCATCAACCAACCCCGCTTTATTGGCCGCAGTGGCAGATATGGGTTTACCTGAGGTAATCATCTCCAGGGCTTTTTCGACGCCCACAATTCGCGGCAGGCGCTGGGTGCCCCCGGCGCCGGGAATCAAACCGAGATTAACTTCGGGCAGCCCACATTTTGCCGAGGGCACGGCCACGCGGTAATGGGCAACGAGGGCAACTTCGAGACCGCCACCCAGGGCACTGCCATGAATGGCGGCAATCACCGGCTTGGGCGAATTTTCGATGACATTCAAGACATCGGGCAGTGTGGGCTCAGTCTGGGGTTTGCCAAACTCCTTGATATCCGCCCCGGAAAAAAAGGTTCTGCCTTCGCAAATCAGCACAATGGCCTTGGCCGCATCATCGTCAAACGCTTTGCGAAATGCAGCGCAAATGCCAGCGCGAACCTCGGCGGAAATGGCATTGACCGGCGGGGAATTAAGGCTGACAACCGCAATATGGTCATTGAGTTGATAGGTGGTTACATCATTAATTTTCATGTCAGTCTCTTTTAAATTTGCAGTTAGTCTTTATTCACAGCGAGGCTGAAAAACAGCGGGGGATCTGTTGCCAAAAGAAAGCAATTAACTGCCGATCAGTAAATTTCGAAAAGCCCCGCTGCGCCCATGCCACCACCGATACACATGGTGACAACAGCGTATCTGGCGCCGCGGCGCTTGCCTTCCAGCAGCACATGCCCCGCCATGCGCGCCCCGGACATGCCGTAGGGGTGACCAATGGCTATGGCGCCGCCGTTGACGTTGAGTCTTTCCTGGGGAATACCCAGTTTGTCGCGGCAATAGACGGCCTGGCTGGCAAAGGCTTCATTGAGTTCCCAGAGATCGATATCCTCCATGGTCAAACCGTGCTGTTTTAACAATTTGGGCACAGCAAACACAGGACCTATACCCATTTCGTCAGGTTCACAACCGGCGACAGCGATGCCTTTAATCGCTCCCAAGGGCGATAAATTGCGCTTTTCCGCTTCTTTGGCATCCATCAACACCATCGCGGAAGCACCGTCAGACAACTGGGATGCGTTGCCTGCGGTTATGTATTTGCCCTGTGAAATTTTCAGACCGTTTGCGAATACAGGTTCGAGCCCCTGAAGGCTTTGCAGTGTGGTTTGGGGGCGATTGCATTCATCCCGTTCCAGTCTGACTTCTTCCGAATAGCTCTCACCGGTCTCTTTGTTCTTTTTCACCATGGTGGTGATTAGAGGAACAATTTCAGCGGCGAAAATTCCGCTCGCCTGGGCATTTGCCGTGCGCTGTTGGGATTCCAGGGCAAACAAATCCTGCGCCTGGCGGCTGACCCCATAGCGCTCGGCAACAATTTCTGCAGTTTCGAGCATGGAAATATAGACATCGGGAAAACGTTCCGCCAATTGCGGATCGCGAATTCTCGACGCGTTGACGTAGTCGTGGCGCGCCAGGGAAATGGACTCGACACCACCGCCGATGGTAGCGACCATGCCATCGACAATAATCTGTTTGGCGGCGATGGAAATAGCCATTAATCCCGACGAACAGGCGCGATCCACCGCCATACCAGAAACCGAAACCGGCAAACCGGCTTTCAGCGCCGACTGGCGGGCAATATTGTTGCTGGTGGTGCCCACCTGCATGGCAGCGCCAAACACCACATCTTCGATAAGCCCGCCTTCAACACCCGCTCTTTCCAAAGCGGCGTTGATGACATGACTGCCCAACGCCTGAGCCTGGGTATCGTTAAAGGCGCCCCTATAGGCTTTGCCTATGGGAGTGCGCGCCGTCGACAGAATAACCGCTTCTCTGGCCATAAATCAGCGCTTTAACGTCATATTCATGGCGGAGGATTTCACTTCAATAATATTGTGATTCGCCATTTTCAGCAGTTTGGTGGCCTGTTCTAACTCGGGAGTGGACATAAAGGAAAAGGTTCTCTTCACAGGGCCTGCGGCGCGCATTTTGTCGATATCCGGCTGAGGTAAAAATGCCCGATAAATCAACTCGTCGGGATCTGTGGTGCCATATTTTTTCTCCAGGTCTTCAAGGCTGGGCTCTTCCGGCGGGTTGTCGAGAACATCCTTGGCGCGGGCGGAAGACATGATTTTGTCGAGAATATCCGGCTCAATGGGAGCGACCGTTTTGCCGTAGTAACCGGCGGCGTACTGCACCACCTCATCGGGAATGGTGCCATAGCGTTTGCCGGTAACCACATTGAGCACAGCTTGAATGCCTACCAGCTGGCTGAATGGGGTCGCCATGCCGGGATAACCGAGTTCACGGCGCACGGTGGCAACTTCATCGAGGACATCGTCAAGGCGATCCATCATATTGTGCTGGGCGAGCTGCGCCTTGAAGGTGCCCATCATGCCGCCGGGAATCTGATGCTCAATGGAGAATACATCGTATTCTGCGTACTGGTTCACCAGAAACCCCTTGGCCTTGCCCACTGCTTCAAAATGATCGGCAACAGGCTTGAACAGGGATTTGTCGAGGCTGTGGCTATGGCCTTTGAGTTCGATATTTTTGGTCATAATTTCGGTGGAAGGCACCGATGGGCCATTGGCCATGGGACGGCTTGCGGTGTGCAATACAGAAACACCCAGCTCAACCGCATCCAGATAGGCCTTGGCGGAAATACCCAGAAGATTATTGGAGTGAAACTCGATTTTTTTACCGCGAGCATTGGCGACAATGGCCGGCACCAGTTTCTCCAGCAGCGGCTTGTCGAGCACACCGGCAGTATCGTAAAGGAGAATGGAATCCACATAGGGTGAAGCGCTGAGTTCATCCACCTGCTTGGCGAAATATTCGGGGGTATGTACGGGCGACAGGGCAAACATCACCGCCGCCGCGACATGGGCGCCATTGGCCTCTTTGGCCACCTTGGCCAATCTCAGGGTTTTGTCGTTGTTAAAGAGAACGTCGTAAATCCAGAAGGAACGAATGCCGTGGGCGCAGAGGCGCTGCACCCAAAGATCCATCAGGGCGTGGGGCGTGATGCCAAAGGTGACATTGGCATTGGCGCGCAGACCCGCCCGCAGCGGTGTATTGGGCATGGATTCCACCAGCAAATCCAGGCCTTCCCAATAGTTTTCCTGGCAGTAGCGGGTGAGTACATCGAGCATGCCGCCGCCGGTCAAGTCGATGGTGGAAAAGCCGGTTTTGTCAATCAGGGGTGACACGGGCAGCGCCATGCCGGCCTGCATACGCAGACCCCAAAGGCTTTGCTGGCCGTCCCTCATGGTTTCGTCGAGGAAATCAATATGTGCCATAACTTACTCCAGAGTGGTTTCAAACGCGGGCAGACCTTTGTCTTCAAGCCAGCGCGTTGTAATGTGGTTATCGCGAAAATCCTGGGTATTAATGATGTAAGCCGACAACGGCAATGTTGTTTTGAGGCCGTCGAGGCGGAATTCGGCAATGGCTTTGAGCATGCGCTCTATGGCCTGATCCCGATCTTTGCCCCAGACAATCAGCTTGCCGATCATGGAATCGTAAAAGGGGGGCACCAGATAGTTCTCGCGGGCGTGGGTATCCAAACGCACCCCCTCTCCCGTCGGTGGTTGCCAACCTTTGATGCGCCCTGGAGACGGCAGAAACTGGTTGTAGGGGTCTTCGGCATTGATGCGGCACTCGATGGCATGGCCAGAGAGCTTGATCTGATCCTGGGTAATGCCCAATCCTTCACCGGCGGCAACACGCAGCTGGAAGGCAATCAGGTCTTCGCCGCTGATTTCCTCACTGACTGGATGTTCCACCTGAATGCGGGAATTCACTTCGATAAAGTAGAAGTCCACCCGGTCGACATCGTAGAGAAATTCCACCGTACCCGCGTTTCTGTATTTGGCATGGGAAGTGAGCTGAATCGCCGCCGCATGGAGTTTTTTCCTGATGTCATCGGGAACCGCCGTCGCCGGCGCCTCCTCAATCAGTTTTTGATAGCGGCGCTGCACGGTGCAATCGCGCTCGCCGAAATGAAGCACATTGCCCTCACCGTCGCCGACGACCTGAACTTCCACATGGCGGGCGCGTTCGACAAAGCGTTCAATATAGAGGCGGTTATCACCAAAGGCAGTTTCCGCTTCCCGGGAAGCTTTTTCAAAAGAGGCTTTGAGCTCAGCGGCACTATTGGCTTTGAACATACCGCGACCACCGCCACCCGCTGAGGCTTTCATGACCACGGGATAGCCCAGTTTGTCTGCTGCAACTTTGGCGTCTTCTACAGTGGCTATATGGTCAGTACCGGGAACAGTCTTAACGCCGGATTCAATGGCCAGAGCGCGGGCGGCGAGCTTGTCCCCCAGGGTTTCAATACTCTCAGCGCGGGGACCGACAAAAATCAGCCCCTCCTTTTCGCAGAGACGGCAGAGTTCCGGCTTTTCGGAAAGAAAGCCGTAGCCTGGATGGAGGGCGTCACAACCGGTGGCTTTGGCGGCGTGAACCACCAGATTGACATCGAGATAGCTTTTCGCGGAGGCCGCAGGGCCGATAACCACGGCGCGATCCGCCATTTCCGCAGCCAAAGTATCGATATCACCCTGGGAAACACCGATAACGGTTTCAATACCCAATTTTTTTGCAGTGCGAATGATGCGCACGGCAATTTCACCGCGGTTGGCGACAAAAAGGCGTTTGATAGCCACAGGTTACGCCCTCTCGATATAGAAGAGTGGCTGGCCGGCTTCAACCATGTCGCCGTCGGCAACACAGATTTGGCGAATAACACCGTTGGCGCCGGCCTTGAGGGAAGTGAACAGTTTCATCACTTCAATCAGACAGATTTCAGTATCGGCGCTTACGGTCTGGCCGACTTCCACATAGGGTGCAGCACCTGGCTTCGGCGAGCGATAGAAGGTACCCAGATTGGGCGCGGTAATGGCTTCCCAATTGGCGGAAATTTCAGCGGGCGCACTGGGTTTTTCCGCAGTCACAGGCGCAGGCGCCGCAGCCTGGGGCGCAGACGCTGAGGAGGAATCCACAGGCTGCATCACACTGGAGGCGGCTGCCGTAGTCACCATGGCGCTGTTGGTGAGCCTGGCATTGGGATCCGTGGACAGAAACAGCTGCATGCCTGCAACTTCGATGTGCATTTCCTTCCATTTGGATTCATAGAAGAGTTCAACAATTTTGGCAATTTCATCAGCTTTAATGGTCATGTGTGCATCCCTCTGGAATATCGATAGCGAACAGGCTCCATCGAGCCTGACGGTGTTTAATGGGTGGTTTCAGTGCTTTGTTTAATCAGAGTATCTCTTACGGAGCGGCGGAGAATTTTATTGGCGCCGCTTTTCGGCAGTTCCGGCCAGATTTCAATGGCTTTGGGACGCTTGTAACCGGCGAGCTTTTCTCTGGCAAAGGCCAGCAGCTCATCGGCATTGAGGTTATCCTTGCCGGCGACGACGGCGACAACCCGGTCGCCCCAATGTTCGTCGGGAAGACCGACCACAGCGGCCTCGACAACACCGGGAAATTCGAGAAGAACATCTTCCACTTCGCGGGGATAGACGTTGTAGCCACCGGAAACCAGCATGTCGTTTTTGCGGTCGACAATATAGAAAAAGCCGTCCTCATCCATGATGCCGATATCACCGGTGTGGAGCCAGCCGCTGCGGAACGCTTCGGCGGTTTTATCCGGTTTTTGCCAGTAGTAGGCCATCAGCTGCGGGCCGCGAACCACAATTTCGCCAGTTTCGCCGGGGGGCAATGGATTGTCGTTTTCATCAAAGATGGCAACGTCGGCAACGGTAAAGGGACGGCCACAGGAGCCGATGCGGTCGTGGTCTTCCGGTTGCAAACAGGTGATCACCATCGGGCTTTCCGCCTGGCCGTAGCACTGGACAAAAATACGGCCAAAACGGTCTTCGGCGCGCTTCATCAGGGCGGGGGCAATGGAAGAGGCACCGTAGGCGATACGCTTGAAATACACCTTGGCGGTGTTAACGTTTTCCTGTTCCAGAATCATGGCGATCATGGTCGGCACCAAAAAGGTGTACTTTGCCTGGG
>JBFXIU010000082.1:0-14209 GCA_050175615.1 Porticoccaceae bacterium
AGCCGCGCTTTATTGCCCAGGGCTACGACAATTCCGGCAATGGCGAGCAGAGGGACTGGCTGAGCGAAACGGATTTTAACCGCATTCAAAATATTGCCCAGAGCCTGTACGGCTACGATGCTGGCGGCCAACCGGGCAACGGCACGCAGACCCAGGAGAAAACCCTGGTGCGCCTGGACTGGAATATCAACGACCGCCACAGTGCTTCGGTGATCTATAACGGCTATGAGGGCGTTCAGGATCGCGCTTCAGATTCCGACAGCAACGAGTTTGAATTTGCCAATCACTTTTATCAGAAGGGCGCAGAAATCACCAGCACCTCGGTGATTCTCGCCTCCCAGTGGACAGATGCCTTTTCAACCCAAGTCTTTTTCAGCCGCTCTGAAATGGATGATTCCCAGATCACGGTTGGCGACAAGGACTTCGCCGAAGTCCAGATTCGCGTCGACGGCAACACTGTATTTCTCGGCGCTGACGATTCCCGCCAGGCAAACGAGCTGAGTACAGAATCGACATTCTTCAAGCTCAATGCTCAGTATCTGGCGGGCGACCATATTCTCAGCGCCGGGTACGAGCAGGAAAAACTGGATATTTTCAATCTCTTTGTCCAGCACGCGCGAGGGGGCGAAATCCGTTTCAACAGTATCGACGATTTTGAGCAGGGCACCCCCAGCCGCTATTATTACGGCAATGCCGGTGGCTCCAACGACGCCAATGATGCCGCCGCCAGTTTCAGCAATACCCTCCACACCGTTTATATTCAGGACGACTTCCTCGTCGACCGCTACAACCTCACCATTACCGCCGGATTGCGCTACGACTGGTTCACCAGCGATGATCGGCCACTGCGCAACAGCACCTTTGAAGCTGCCAACGGTCTGCGCAACGACGAGAATATCGACGACCTCGACCTGCTTATGCCCCGCCTCGGCTTGACCTGGGATGTCAGCAAACAAACTACCGTCCGGGGAGGAATCGGCCTCTATTCCGGCGGCAACCCCAATGTCTGGCTTTCCAACGCCTGGAGCAATGACGGTATTACCAATGTCCAACGCAGCACCAACTACGACGGCAGTCAGACTCTGTTCAGCGGCAACCCCAACAGCCTCACCAGCATTCCCCTCTCTGGCGATGGCGCTCCGGGCTACAACCCGCCGCAGAATCTGGTTGACGGCGTCACCGCCATCGACCCGGCTTCCGGGGTCGGCTCTGACAGCTTCCTGGTGCTGATCGACCCAGGCTATGAGCAGCCCAGCGAATGGAAATACGCCATTGGCGCCACCCACACCTTTGACAATGGCGTCACTGCGGATATCGACCTCCTTTACTCCGTGCTGGAGGACTCCGCCATCTATAGGGATCTGTCCCAATCCGTGGTCGGGCAGACCACCGCAGGCAAACCCATCTATGCCTATACCAATGGCCGCGACAATTTCATGCTCACCAACTCCAGCGAAGACGCGGACGCCCTCACCCTGTCACTGGTGCTGTCAAAACAATTTGATAATGGCCTGGATGTCACCTTTGGCTATGCCTATACAGATGCCGAAGACATCAGCCCGATGACCTCGTCGGTGGCAGGCTCCAACTTTGACAATCTGGCGCTTCACGACATCAATAATCCGGAAGCCGGAACCTCCAACTACGAAGTGCCCCACCGCTTTACCCTGAAACTGTCCTACGGGCACGATTTTTTTACTGGCTACGAAACGCGAATAACCTCTTACTTCACCCGCAAATCCGGCCAGCCCCAAAGCTATGTGATGGGCTCTGGGGATCTTGAAGGAGACAGCTTCTTTGGTCGCCATCTGCTTTATGTTCCAAGCGGCGTCAATGACCCCAACGTTGTCTTTGGCCCCGACTTTGACACCGAAGCCTTTTTTGCCTGGGCTAGCGGTCAGGGTCTGCAACCTGGATTTACCAACCGCAACGAGAACTACGCCCATTGGAGCAGCCGCATGGATGTCCGCTTTGACCAGGAAATTCCCTCGTTCTTTGACGACACTAAAGGCAGGGTCTACTTGAAAGTCTACAACTTCCTCAATCTGCTCAATGACGACTGGGGAATTCAATACGACGCCCAGTTTTTCTCGGTACAGGCGGTGGATTCCAGTGTCAACGACAGCGGCCAATATGTGTTTGAAAACTTCCGCGGCGGCAGTGTTACCGATGTCCTCGAACAGGCTTCCCGCTGGGAGGCACGCCTGGGTATTGAATTTGAATTTTGAGCCACAAGTTCAAATCCACAGTCCAGAACCCCGGCCATGCCGGGGTTTTTTTAGCGGTGCCAGTTGTTGTCCTGAGACAAGCAGTCCTGAGACAAGCACTTGCCTGAAAAACATCAATGGGTGTAGGTTTAGCAGTTCCCACATATCCCTGTAACACCATGAATTTTCAGCGCGTCTTTTTTGCCCTTAAACCCGACGACAGCGTGCGTCAGCAAATTGCCGCTGTTGCTTCAGCCCTGCTCACTGACAACGGCAAACCCATTGCCGAGGCCAACCTGCATCTGACGTTGGTTTTTTTGGGTGCCGTGCCAGAATCTCAGTTGCACAACATTATTACCGCTGCGACTGAGATTCCATTTACGGAATTTTCCCTGCACATAGACAGAATCGGCTGGTGGCAAAAACCGGCGGTGTTATGGCTCGGCTGCTCCCAGGCGCCGCCGGCAGTACTGGAGTTGGCCGCCAGTCTACGCGGACTGATTCAGGCTCAAGGACTTCCTCTGGGCAACCAGCAGTTTCAGCCCCATATCACCGTCGCCAAAAAAGTCTCCCAAGCTGTAGCGGGTTGTTCTTTTGCCCCCATCCACTGGCGTTGTGACAGTTTTTGTCTGCTGGAATCCGTTTTTGATACAAGCGGTGTCGAATACAGATTACTGCACAAATGGCCAAAATCGCAGACATAAAAAAACAGAGCCTAAGCTCTGTTTTTTTATCTACGTCGCAAGCGCAGCGTCAATCGCTGATCTGCGGCGCGTCGGGCACAGGAACAGGCTCAGCTTTGGGAGCTTCGCTGCCACCTTCTTCGGCAATCGCTTCCTTGATGGAAAGCTTAATGCGACCACGGCTGTCCACATCCAGGACTTTAACACGTACCGTCTGGCCTTCCTTGAGGTAGTCGCCCACCGCATTGACGCGCTCTTCGGCGATCTGGGAAATATGTACCAGACCGTCGAGACCGGGGAGAAAGGTCACAAAGGCGCCAAAGTCGACGACGCGGGCAACAACGCCATCGTAGATCATGCCAATTTCCGGCTCGGCGGTGATCTGCTCGATGCGGGTGATGGCCGCCTTGAGGCCGTCGGCGTCATCACTGTAGATACGGATGCTGCCATCGTCTTCGATATCGATGGTGGCGCCGGTTTCTTCAGTGAGGGCGCGAATGGTAGCGCCACCTTTGCCGATAACGTCGCGAATTTTGTCGACGTTGATCTTCATGGTGTGATAGCGGGGCGCGCTTTCAGACACTTCCTCACGACCCTGGGAAATCACCTTGTTCATTTCGCCGAGGATATGCAGGCGCGCCTGCTGTGCCTGGGCAAGGGCGATTTCCATGATTTCTTCGGTGATGCCTTCGATTTTGATGTCCATCTGCAGGGCGGTGACACCGGCGTCGGTACCCGCCACTTTGAAGTCCATATCGCCGAGGTGGTCTTCATCGCCGAGGATGTCGGTGAGAACGGCAAAGCCGTCATCTTCCTTCACCAGACCCATGGCAATACCGGCAACCGGCGCCTTGAGGGGTACACCGGCATCCATCAGCGCCAGACTGGTGCCGCAGACCGAAGCCATGGAGCTGGAACCGTTGGATTCGGTAATTTCAGACACCACGCGAATGGTGTAGGGGAAATCTTCCTCTTTGGGCAACACCGCAGCCACACCGCGACGGGCAAGACGGCCGTGGCCGATTTCCCGGCGACCGGCACTGCCGACACGACCGCACTCGCCTACTGAGTAGGGAGGGAAGTTGTAATGGAGCATAAAGTTGTCTTTGCGACCACCTTCCAGGGCATCGATATTCTGGGCATCGCGCAGCGAACCCAGGGTTGCCGCAACTATGGCCTGCGTCTCACCACGGGTAAACAGCGCCGTGCCGTGAACTTTTGGCAAAATGCCAACCTGTACACTGATGGGGCGCACGGTTTTCTGGTCGCGGCCATCGATACGGGGTTCGCCGCGAATAATACGGCCACGGACAATTTTCTTCTCCAGCTTTTTAAAGGCATCGGAGACATTTTCAGCACTGATTCCGGCGTCGTCGTTGGCCAGCTCGGCAACGGCTTCGGCACGCAGGGCGTTGACCGCAGCGGTGCGCGCCTGCTTGTCGGTGGTGCGGTAGGCGTCGTCGAGACGGGCGCCAACCTTGTCTTTAAGGGCAGTCGCCAGCTCAACATTTTCTGGGGCGGACTGCCAATCCCAACGGGGCTTGCCAACTTCGGCAACCAGTTGGTCGATCACCTGAATAACCGCCTGCATTTCCTGGTGGGCATAGAGTACGGCGCCCAACATGAGATCTTCTGGCAGTTCTTTGGCTTCGGATTCCACCATCAGCACCGCTTCGCGGGTACCGGCGACCACCATATCCAGGGCGGAGGTTTTCAACTCTGTATAGGTTGGGTTGAGCACATAGCCCTGTTCCTGGGTGTAGCCAACACGGGCGCCACCGATGGGTCCGTTAAAGGGGATACCGGAAATGGCCAGTGCCGCAGAAGTACCGATAATAGCGGCGATATCCGGATCCACATCCTTATCCGCGGACATAACGGTACAGATAACCTGAACTTCGTTTTTGAAACCGTCGGGAAACAGGGGGCGGATAGGACGGTCGATCAGGCGCGAGGTCAGGGTTTCTTTTTCACTGGGACGGCCTTCACGCTTGAAAAAACCGCCGGGGATTTTACCGGCAGCGTAGGATTTTTCCTGGTAGTTGACGGTCAGGGGGAAAAAGTCCTGGCCGGGCTTGGCTTCTTTGGCGCCAACGACGGTACAGAGCACAGTGGTATTGTCCATGCTGCACAGCACAGCGCCCGTGGCCTGACGGGCAATGCGCCCGGTCTCCAGGGTAACCGTATGCTTGCCATACTGGAATGACTTGATTATGGGATTCACTATTTTTTCACCTTCTTAAACAAAAACGGCTCCTTTCCGCTAAGTTAGGAGCCGTTTCAATGGATTTAACGACGCAGACCAAGCTTCTTGATTAGTTCAGCGTAACGTCCGGCATCTTTACTTTTCAGGTAGTCCAGCAGCTTGCGGCGCTGGTTAACCATGCGGATCAAACCACGGCGTGAGTGGTGATCCTTCTTATGACCTTCAAAGTGTCCTTGAAGCTTATTGATGTTTTTGGTCAGCAGCGCCACCTGTACTTCAGGGGAGCCTGTATCACCTTGTCCACGACCAAATTCAGTTTTGATTGCTTCTTTTTCAGCAGCTGTAAGTGCCATAGTACTTTCTCCAATATGCAGTAATTAATACAGGGTTGTCCGCGCATATTTACAGACACCCTAGCTATGACCCACCATGGGTCAATTCGTTGTCAAATACCTGAACAGCTCAGGCATTGCTGTCAATTGTTCTGTTAACCTGCAGATTGCTGTTCAACCACCAACCTGCGCGGAGCCAGGCGGCCATCTTCGAGGACTTCGCCAACGCCGATAAAATCGCCGCTGTTGTCAAAGATGCGCACTATATCGCCTTCCTCGGCTTCGCGGTAGACCTGGGGGGCAACCACAGGCTGGCCGCGGCGAAAATACCAGGCAGTCGATTCAGCCAGCTCAACCGCCAACAAATGGGCAACAGCGGTATTCATGGGTTTTAACAGGTGGTCGAGGTCTTCGCCGCGACAACTTTCGCGAAGCCTTTCCAATTCCTCCAGTGATACCGCTTCGGCATCGGTAAAAGTCCCGGCGGCCTGGCGGTGAAGTTTGGTCACATGGGCGCCACAGCCCAACAATTGCCCCAGATCTTCCGCCAGCGTGCGCACATAGGTGCCTTTGCTACAGGTGATTTCTACATCCGCTTCCGGGTGTACACCGGGGCGAAACGCCAACAGCCTGTAACTGTAGATGGTCACCGGGCGGGCTTCGCGCTCAACTTCTATACCTTCCCGCGCCAGCTTGTACAGGGGCTGGCCATCCTTTTTAAGTGCCGAGTACATGGACGGCACCTGCATTATATCACCGCGAAACCCGGCAATGGCGGCCTCAACCTGTTCGGCGGTGAGCGCGCTGGCGTCCTGCTTAGCGGTAATCTCGCCGTCGGCATCGCCGGTTTTGGTGGTAACGCCAAAAGTAAAAGTACTCAGATAACTTTTGTCCGCATCGAGCAGGAACTGGCTAAATTTGGTGGCCTCGCCAAAACAGATCGGCAACACCCCTGTCGCCATAGGGTCGAGGCTGCCTGTATGCCCGGCCTTGGCGGCATAAAACAGGTATTTCGCCCGCTGCAACGCATCGTTGGAGGTCATGCCACCGGCCTTATTGAGGATCAGTATGCCGTCAACCGGCCTGCCTCTGGGTTTGCGCCGCGCCAACTACTGTTCCCCGTCGCTATCGTCGTGAACATGCTTGACCTTGTCCTGGGACAGGGCGAAATCAATCAATGCCGACAGCGCCTGGCCGCGCTCGCCGCTGCCATCGTAGAAAAAGCGCAATGTGGGCACCATCCGCAAACTGAGAATCTTCGACAGGTGCGTACGCAGAAACCCTGCCGCATGGTTGAGGGCGGCAACGGCTTCAGCGGATTCTTCATCACTTTTTGGGGCGACAAAGTTGACATAGACTTTTGCCGCCGACATGTCGCGGCTGACATCAACCGCGGTGATGTTCAACATAGTCACACGGGGGTCGCGCATCTCATCGCGAACCAGTTGTGCCAGTTCCCGTTGAATGGCGTCCGCTACTCGATCTGATCGGCTGTATTCTTTCGGCATTGAATCTAGGACGCGGATCAGAGTTTCCGCGCCACCTCCTGAACATCGTAAACTTCGATCTGATCACCAGCTCTGACATCGTTGTAATCTTTTACCCCGATACCGCATTCGGTACCGCTGCGCACTTCGTTGACGTCGTCCTTGAAGCGGCGCAGGGATTCAAGAGAGCCCTGGAAAATAACCACATTGTCGCGCAACACGCGAATGGGCTTGTTCTTGTAGATGGTGCCTTCGGTGACAAGGCACCCAGCAATCTGGCCGAACTTGGGTGAGCGGAACACATCCTTGACCTGGGCGATACCGACAATCTCCTCGCGAATTTCCGGAGACAGCATGCCCGACAGCGCCTGCTTAATCTCATCGAGAAGGTGGTAGATGACACTGTAGTAGCGAATCTCGACGCCCTCGGCTTCCGCGAGCTTGCGGGCGGAAGCGTCGGCGCGGACGTTAAAGCCAAGCACCACAGCCCCGGAGGTCATTGCCAGGTTAATATCGGATTCGTTGAGGCCACCAACACCGGAGGACACCACCGTCACTGCGACCTCTTCGTTCTGAATATCGGCAAAGGACGCCAGAATCGCTTCCAGGGAGCCGCGAACATCGGCCTTGACCACCACCGGCAGTACTTTCTTGGTGACACCCTCTTCGCCGAAGGAGGCAAACATGCTCTCCAGATTGGCGGCCTGCTGGCGGGACATACGGGCTTCTCGGGCTTTTTGCTGGCGCATTTCCGCCACTTCGCGGGCTTTGCGCTCGTCGTCGACAACGAGGAAGTCATCACCGGCATTGGGAGCGGAGTCGAGGCCGACAATTTCCACGGGAATGGATGGGCCTGCTTCTGCAACGGCCTTGCCGTTTTCATCGCTCATCATGCGCACGCGGCCAACACTTTCGCCGGCAAGAACGAGATCACCTTTACGCAGAGTGCCTTCCTGAACCAACGCAGTAGCGACAACACCGCGACCTTTTTCCATGCGCGCCTCGACGATAACGCCGTGGCCGGGAACGTCTTTGGGGGCGGAGAGTTCAAGCACTTCCGCCTGCAACAGCACAGCTTCAAGAAGATCGTCAATACCGGCGCCGGTGTGGGCGGAGACTTTAACAAACTGGGTATCGCCGCCCCATTCTTCGGGAATGACATCCTTGGCGGACAGTTCATTGGTGACGCGCTCGGGATCCGCAGATTCCTTGTCCATCTTGTTGATGGCGACAACGATGGGAACACCAGCGGCCTTGGCGTGCTGGATGGCTTCTTCCGTCTGGGGCATAACGCCGTCATCGGCGGCCACCACCAGAATCACCACATCCGTGGCCTTGGCGCCGCGGGCGCGCATGGCGGTAAAGGCGGCGTGACCTGGAGTATCCAGGAAGGTAATCATGCCCTTGGGCGTATCCACGTGGTAGGCGCCAATGTGCTGGGTAATACCACCGGCCTCGCCGGAGACCACTTTGGTTTTGCGAATATAGTCGAGCAATGAGGTTTTGCCGTGGTCAACATGACCCATCACCGTCACCACAGGGGCGCGAGGTTCGCGACTGCCCTCTTCGACGCGGGCAATTTCCCTGATCAACTGCTCTTCGACAGAATCTGCAGTAACGGTAACCGGTCGGTGGCCAAGCTCTTCGACCACCAGTACCGCGGTGTCCTGATCGATCTGCTGGTTGATGGTGGCCATGGTGCCCATTTTCATCAATTCCTTGATGACGGCGGCTGCTTTCACTGACATTTTTTGCGCCAGATCGGACACACTGATGGTTTCGGGAATCTCGACGTCGTAGGTAATTTTGTCGGTTGGCCTTTTAAAAGTGTGCTTGTTCTCGATGCGGACAACAGGGCCGCCGGACTTCAACCGGGGCTTGCTATCGCCATCGTCCGCCACCACTTCGGCCAGCAGGTCTTCGGGGCGCTTTTTGCGCCCCTTGCTGGCTTTGGCTTTTTTCTTGGGCTTGCCGTCGTCTTCCTCGACATCGTCCCTGGTTTTCTTTTTCGACAGGCGGTGATGGAGGGCGTCGCCGTCTTCAGCTTTTGGCTTGGCGACCTTGGGGCGATCCTGCTCAGTCTTCTTGGTCTCTGTTTCTTTTTCCTGGACAGTCCTGGCCTCTTTGGCGGCCTCTTCCTGTTGACGCTGGCGCTCTTCTTCCGCCTTGCGACGGGCAATGGCGGCCAAACGCATGGCTTCGACGTTATCTACCAGCGACGAGCGCACAAAAGGCGTCTGGGGCTCAGACTCGGGCTCAGGCTCATTTTCGGCAACAGTTTCAGGCGCTGACGGCTCCTCGTCCTGAGGCTCTGGTTCATGTTCAGCAATGTCTTCAACCTCGGGCGCTTCCGCGGCTTGTTCAGCTTCGGCAACGGTTTCCTGGGCGGGAATGTTTTCTGTCAGTTCGGGCGCCTCGTCGACAACCTCTGTTTCGGCAACAGCGTCAAACTCTTCAGTGTCCGCCTGCTGATCGTCGAGATCCTCGCGCTTCACATAAGTGCGTTTTTTACGCACTTCAACATTGACGGTTTTTTTACCGCCAGTTTTAAGGGTGCTAACGGTTTTACGCCGCAGGGTGATTTTTCTGGGTTCTGTGGCGGCTTTTTCGCCGTGCAGGCTTTTCAGATAAGCAAGCAGTTGCTGTTTTTCCTCATCGGTGACCGTCTCATTCGGCGCGGTATGCTTCAACCCCGCTTCGGCCATCTGTTTCAACAGCCGATCTACGGACGCCCCTACCACCTCGGCGAGTTGACTCACGGTAACTTCAGCCATGCAATTTCCTCTACGTTTTCTCTAACCCGCTTACTACTTAAACGCCCCTGCAACCTAGGACTCAGTCCTCGGCAAACCAGGGTGCTCTTGCGGTCATAATTAATTTTGCGGCACGGTCGGCATCCATACCCTCGACATCGAGAATATCATCCACAGACTGCTCTGCCAGATCTTCCATAGTGCAGATACCCCTGGCCGCCAGCTTATAGGCAAGCGCCGAATCCATCCCGTCCATGGCGAGCAAATCTTCGGCTGGTTCAGAACCGGCGAGCTCCTCTTCAGAAGCCAGCGCCATGGTCAGCAGGGCATCCTTGGCGCGAGCGCGCAATTCTTCGGCAATTTCCTCATCGAGATCTTCAATGGCCAGCATCTCCTCAAGGGGAACATAGGCAACTTCCTCGACGGAGCTGAAACCTTCCTCCACCAGCAGCGTGGCCAGGTCTTCATCGATATCCAGGTATTGCATAAAGGTTTCCATCAACGAACCGGTTTCGGCATCGTGTTTGGCCTCGGCCTCCTCCATGCTCATGACGTTGATCTTCCAGCCAGTGAGCTCTACCGCCAGACGAACATTTTGTCCACTTTTGCCAATAGCCTGCGCCAGGCTGTCTGAGGCCACCGCCACATCCATGGCGTGAGCGTCTTCATCGACGACAATGGATTCAACATCCGCTGGCGCCATGGCATTGATAACCAACTGGGCGGGATTGTCGTCCCAGAGGACGATATCAATACGTTCGCCGTCCAGCTCGTTGGATACGGCCTGAACTCTGGCGCCGCGCATGCCGACGCAGGCGCCGACGGGATCAATGCGGCCATCGTTGGTTTTGACGGCGATTTTGGCGCGGGATCCGGGATCGCGGGCAGCGCCGCGGATTTCGATAACCTGTTCAGCCACTTCAGGCACTTCGATGGTAAACAGTTTCACCAGCATTTCGTTGCAGGCGCGACTGAGGAGAAGCTGGGGACCGCGGCTCTCGCTGCGAATTTCTTTGAGAATGGCTCTAACCCGGTCGTTAACACGAAAGACTTCACGCCCTACCAGCTCTTCCCTTGGCAGCAGCCCCTCGGCGTTATTGCCGAGGTCGACGATAATATGATCGCGAGTCACTTTTTTGACCGTACCGCTGACAAGCTCACCAAGCTGACTGCGATACTGATCTGCGACCATCGCGCGTTCGGCATCCCGCACCTTCTGGACGATGACCTGTTTGGCAGTCTGGGCGGCAATACGGCCAAAGCCAATATTTTCCACCTGCTCCTCAAAAACATCACCAACCTTGAGCGAGGGATCCTTTTCATGAGCCTCTTCAGTGGTCAGCTCGGTGCCCAGCTCGGCAAGTACGTCATCGGCCACCACCAGCCACCAGCGGAAGGTTTCATAATCGCCGGTTTTGCGATCGATAACGACGCGGATATTGGCGTCCTCGTCGTAACGCTTTTTGGTCGCCGTGGCCAGCGCCTGCTCAATAGCCTCAAAAATAATTTCCTCGGCGACGCCCTTCTCATTGGAGACCGCTTCCGCAACCATCAAGATTTCTTTATTCATAGATCAGCCTCTTCTATTTCGGGCCCAAACCGGGGAACTACATTTGCCTTATCGATTGATTCGATGGGAAAAAGGTATTCGTGACCTTCGCATTGTATAACCACTTCATCACCCTCTATGCCAACCAGTAGCCCCTTGTACCTTCTGCGCCCCTCATAGGGCGACCGCAGCCGCAGGTTGACGGTTTCGCCGGCAAAACGGCGGAAGTGATCCAGGTTGTACAGGGGTCTGTCCATGCCTGGCGACGACACTTCGAGGGTATATTCGGTGCTAATAGGATCTTCCACATCGAGGACACTGCTGACCTGACGGCTGACCCGCTCGCAATCCTCAAGCTGGACGCCGTCTTCTTTCTCAATGTAGATCCGCAAGGTGCTGTAGCGGCCACTGCTGCTAAATTCAATGCCCCACAACTCACAACCCATGGCCGTAACCACGGGCTCGAGCATATCCAGCAATTTGCCTTGTTTAGTACCAGCAGTCACGTAGCCAACACCATATAAAATGAAAAAAGGGCCATAGGCCCATAAAACCGCTTAAAAAATAACCACCTAGCAAAAAGCCCCAAAATGGGGCTTTTTGCGCGGCGCAATCAAAATGCGCAATTGACAGCGGAGCCTGACAACCGTTACCACAAACCTTGTTACAGGTTTGCAAGCAAGATTGCATCAGCGACTAAAAAGCCTGACCTATCAAGCAATTCAGCCACCCACTTAACAGGGGCGGTACTATAGCAAAGTGCCATGAAGGCGACAACTTATTTTAGCGCGCGGTCTCTTACCCTTGGATCTGGCCATCGGCTCTGGCGGGCAGCCATGCTCACAACTGCCCCGCACCCTCGAGGGACTTTACCCGCAGGGCTTCTTCATCGCTGAAAAAATCCTGGCGCAAGCGGTCAATCATGGCATCGAGTTCAGCCTGTTCCGCCCCGGAAGCGCTGGCGATCAATCGCTCTTTCTGCTTGCTATAGGTGTCGATGCGACTTTGCCAGGCCTCCACCACGCGATCCAGTTCAGCGAGCCGCTGCGCCGCCTCTGCGCCGTAACGCTGCTCTCGCACGCGAAATATTTCCTCGTTATCGGCACCCGCCGCCCTCAAAATCGCAACCTCATTACTGAGCTTGGCCGGAGCCACCGAGGCTTCGCGACCACGGCGAATATCCTCAGGTAACCGGAATTCAATCTGGTCAAGCTGAAAAGCGCGACTCCCTTCATCCAACGTTTTATCTTTGCCGAGTTCAAAGCGCTCCAGATCAAGCCTGGTGATTTCGTCTATATTGCCAAACAGGGCATGGTCAAGGTAAGCACCCATAACCTCCATTCGCAATCCCGCTATGGATTCGAGCCTGAGAGCGAGATCCTCCGGCACCCCCTGCTCTGATAGTGACAGTTGCCGCATTCGCTTGCGGAACTCTATGTAACGATCCAGGGTATCAACCACATCAGCCATTGCCGACGGTGGCACCTGCTGCTGGGCATGGAGAAGAATCCGCCCCCTGATGATCTCATCGCTCTCCTCACCACTCGCGGAAAAAAAGTAGAGGAATACCGCCAGAGCCTGGGCGTCCGGCCTAAAGTTGCCGCCGCCATCGACATTAAAGGCGCCGTCCACCTCTGCACCTTGCAGGGAGCGCGGCATGGAGCCTCTGGACGCCTCGGGAATGGCAAAGGGTTGCGCAGACATTGCTGAATCTGTATCTGAATGCAGACTCGACGAACCGCAGTCGACGTGCCGCCCGCTTGTTGAGTCCCCCGCTGTTGCAGCAAAGCCTGCCTCGCTGCGGCTATCCCCGCTGAACTCTAGAAAAGCCTGGGCAATCCATAGCAGGGTGAAGACACACCAGCAGAAAAATGCGCTGTAAAGCGGATGTGCCTTCACCCAGAGCAACGCAGCAGCCGTGACAGACTCGTTTTTATTGTTCTCCATTGCTTTTATAGCCCCGGATTACAGCCCTGCATTCTTAAGCCTGTTGGCATGGGCGCGGAATACGGATTTGGGGTCGGACTCGAACACGGAGGTAATGCCCAGCAGCTGATTGACTTCATCCAGGTGGTTCATCCAGTAATTGTTTCTCAGCACAGTGCCAAAATGCGCCGAGCACACGGGCACCAGGCCATCGCTGGCGGAACTGTATGCAGAGGAGAGCAATACCAACAAACCATCGCCGGGATCGAGCGCATTGGTGAAGACTTTATTGCCCGTCCAGGAATAATTGCGAATCGGCCCTGCCGTTGTTTGAGTGACGGCCGCACCCTGACCGCACTGGGTGGTGGGCATACCTGCGGGAAAGTCGGCGCTGAAGGCGGCAATATTGGCAGGATCAAAAAGCGCAAAGGTCGCCGCCGGATCTATGGGCTGGGCACTGCCACCGAGAAAATCGTAAAGCAGTCCGATGAGATCGCCCATGGCATCGATAATTGCCGTATCACCCAGAGCAGCAAGAGCGGAAAGCGATGGATCGCCGCCCTGATGGGGGGAACCCACCGTCGTTAACGACGCCACCAAATCCGGGCGAACGCCTGCCACGTAGCGGGCGTCCAGCCCTCCCTGGCTGTGGGCAACCAAATTGAACTTGAGACTGGGCTGACCCCTGATGGCGCGAATTTCATCCAATTGAGTAATCAATTGTTCGCCGCGAACCACAGAGGAATTCATGGGACTGACTTCGGTGACATAGACCGTCGCACCCCCATCCCTGAGGCTGTCGACAATACCGTAGAAATAATCGACACCGGCCAGCTCCTTATAGCCGAGCAAGCCGTGGGCGAGAACAATGGGGTACTGGGTCTTAGTGTAATTGCAATTAAACCAGCAAAACGCCGATGCCGAAGTGGAAATAAGTAGCATTACCAGGGCAACAATAGGCGCAAGTAGTGGGGATCGTTTCATAGCAGGCTCCATAATTATTATTAATTGGAAATGTCGGTGTTATTTTTTTTGGCAATCGATTAGCCATCCCGGCAGCAGGTGA
>JBFXIU010000083.1:0-14108 GCA_050175615.1 Porticoccaceae bacterium
GCCACAGGAGCCGATGCGGTCGTGGTCTTCCGGTTGCAAACAGGTGATCACCATCGGGCTTTCCGCCTGGCCGTAGCACTGGACAAAAATACGGCCAAAACGGTCTTCGGCGCGCTTCATCCGGGCGGGGGCAATGGAAGAGGCACCGTAGGCGATACGCTTGAAATACACCTTGGCGGTGTTAACGTTTTCCTGTTCCAGAATCATGGCGATCATGGTCGGCACCAAAAAGGTGTACTTTGCCTGGGTTTGTTCCGCCAGGGTGAGAAACTCGGCGGGATCGAATTTGGTCATCACCATGGAGTGGACACCGCGCACCAGCGCAGGCAAAAAGAAGGCGCCGGAGGCATGGGCAATGGGAGCACCGTGGAGAAAGGTATCGCCAGTTTGCAATCCGGGGAGCAAATCAGTCAAAAATGAAGTGACCTCGACCAGCTCGCCCCTGGTGGTCAGGGTTACACCCTTGGGTTTGCCGGTGGTGCCGCCGGTATAGGCAAGGCGCAGGGGCGCATCCAGCTCGCGGTCAATGGCGCAGGGTTTCTGCTCACCGTTGGCGATCATATCGAGAAGCTGATCCCAGTTGACGAGAATTTCGCCCTCAATACCTTCAACATTGGCGTGAATGACACAGCGGGCACCGCTGTCTTCAATTTTGTAGAGATGGCTGTCGAGGGTCTCGCGAATATTGAGCTGAACCCGCACCAGACCTGCCTTGGCCACGGCATAATAGGCAATCAGGGTATCGGTGGAATTAGGCAGTACGATGGCGACTCTTTCGCCCGCATTGAGACCCAACGCCACCAGGGCATTGGCGAGTCTGTCGGTGGCGAGATCGAAATCGCGAAAGCTGAGGGTTCTATCCCCTTCCGTCAGACAGGGCGCATCGCCATACTGAAGTGCAGCTCGACGAATCAAAGAGCTGATTTGCATTATTTTCTCCTGATAAAAACAAATTGATGCTAATGACGCTAATTATTTATTGACTAAAACAACCCGCCCGACGTACTGCTTATTTTCCATCATGCGATGGGCTTCACACACGGAATCCCGCGGCAACTGGGCGGCAATTTCAGGAACAATTTTTCCATCTGAAACCAATTGAATCACTGTTTTAAGATCGGTCAAGGTGGCATGACCACTGCCGATAAATTCGATTTCCTTAAGAATAGCCAACGCCGGATTCAACGCCACCGCCCCTGGCTCAACATTGCCCACCAGCACCATGCGGCCACCGGCCTTAAGACAGCGAACACTGGATTTAAAGGTGGGCTGACCGGCAATTTCAATCACCGCATCCACACCTACAGCGGTCAGTTCTTTCACCTGCCGATGGAAGTTGAGATCCTCGGCGACAATCACTTCGTCGGCGCCGGCTTTATACAAACGCTCGGCCTTGGCTGCAGATGAAGACACGGCAAAAACCTTTAAGCCCATCAGGCGCGCGAGCATTACCGTATGAATACCCACGCCGCCGCTGGCGCCAGTGATCAGCACCGAATTACCAAGCTTTAATCCGGCGCGGCCGAGAGCGTGGTAGCCTGTGCCCACCGCGCAGCTGAGCACCGCGGCCACTTCCAGGGGAATAGTATCGGGCACCAAAACCGCGTTGGCCTCGGAGGCAATCACATAGTCGCCGTAGCCCCCGGAAATATCTTCACCGTAAAAACCAGGACCAGAAACACAGACATTTTCCTTTCCGGCACGACACAGGTAACAGGTGCCACAGGGCAGCCGTTGAATCACCGTGACCCGATCACCTTTTTTAAATTGGCTGATCAAAGAACCCGTTTCTTCGACAATACCGGCGATCTCGTGTCCCATCACCGATGGCGTTTTGGTGTGGGGAAAATGACCGGCTCTGTTGAGCAGATCGTGACCACAGACACCGCTGGCGGCAACCTTGATCAGCATCTGGTTCGCCTGCGGCTCAGGCCTGGGTACTTCCCCCAGGGAAAGAACCTCAGGGCTGCCGAATTTTGTCAAAATTGCCGCTTTCATCTCGATTAAAGGCTCAGTTCCGTGAGGGTTTCAGCCATGACGCGCTCGCGGTGGTAGGCAGCATCACCGGCACTGTATTCAAGCACTTTGGTGCGGCGCAGATAGTGGTGCAAGCCCAATTCCCAGGTAAACCCCATGCCGCCGTGAATCTGAATGCCGTCATTGTTGGCAAGTCTGGCGGCTTCGCCACAGAAAGATTTAGCCACAGAGACGGCTTTGGCGCGATCAGGGGCGTCTTCGGCAATGGCCCACATGGCGTAGTAGGCAGCGGAACGGCCACCATCCACATCCACGGCAATATTGGCGCATTTGTGCTTGATTGCCTGAAAGGAGCCAATGGCCACACCAAATTGTTCGCGCTGGCAGGCGTAGTCGACAGCGATGTCGAGCATGCGTCCAGCAATGCCGATCAACTGGGTGGCATTAATGGCGGCGCTGACATCGAAGAGGCGTTCGCCAATATCAGAACCCTCACTGGAGAGCAGTTTCTCCGCAGTCAACTTGACATTGTCAAAGCTGACTTCGTGAAAATAACAGGAGTCATCAAGGGCGTTGTGCTTGCGCAGAGCGACGCCTTCGCTTCCCGCATCGATAATTGCGATGGCAAGATTGCCAGTATCCGCCATCTTGCCAATCACAAGGATAGCGTCGACCACATCCGCCTGGGGCACCAGTATTTTCTTTCCTGTCAGGGCAAAGCCATCCGGTGAAGGGGCAATGGTGGTTTTGCCATCGGCGGGGTGAAAACCGGCACCCTCTTCAAGGGTGGCTATGGAGAATTTCAACCGGCCTTCGGCAATTCCGGGGAGATACTGATTTTTCTGGTCATCACTGCCGAAGCGGGCTATCAGATCAGTGGCGATAATGGTTTCAGCCACGGGAGGAGGAACCAGATTCTTACCCAACTCTTCCATAATCAGCGCCATATCGACAAAACTCATGCCGAGACCGCCGAAGTCTTCCGGCACAATCAGGGAAAACAGCCCCAGCTCCACCAGCTGCGACCAGAGCTCGCCGTTGCGCTCGCCACTCTCTACGAGAGTAATGTGCTTTTCCAGTGGGTACTGTTCGGAGAGGAAATTTTTAAAGGTTTCCTGAAAAACATACTGCTCTTCGTTAAAATCAAAATCCATATCTACCTCACTTGGGAAGGCCGAGGACACGTTCAGCGATGATATTTCTCTGTATCTCCGATGAACCTGAATAAATGGTAAATGCCCGTGATTGCAGGTAGCTGAGCTGGAATCTGCCCTTGGCGGCGGCGAGGCGGTCACCTTCGGTGAGACTGGCCAAAGGACCCAGTACTTCCAGCGCCATCTCATACATATTCTGCATAATATGACTCCAGTACAGCTTCATCATTGAAGCGTCAGGTCCTCGCGGCTCGCCTTTAAGCGCCTTGCTAAAACGCCGCAACACATTGAGACGCATAATTTCCAGCTCAACAATGGACTTGGCAACTTTTTGCCTGACCACAGGATCGGCGATGATGGCATTGTCATTGCGTTGCAGTTGCGACAGGGTGCGAATCAGGCGATCCAGCTCCTGTTTAAAGCGAATCTGGCGCCCCAGGGCATCTTCGGGACCGCGCTCGTAGGCGAGAGTCGTCATGGCAATTTTCCAGCCACCGTCGAGTTCGCCCACCAGGTTTTCGACAGGAACTTTGACGTCGTCGAAAAATGTTTCGTTAAACTCGGACTCGCCAGAAATTTGTTTCAGTGGTCTCAGGGTAACGCCGGGGCTTCTCATATCCACCAGCAGGAAACTGATGCCCTTGTGCTTGGCAACCTCAGAATTGGTTCTCACCAAAACAATGCACCACTGTGCATACTGGCCATAACTGGTCCAGATTTTCTGACCGTTGACCACAAAATGGTCGCCCTTGAGTTCTGCCTTACAGCGCACAGAAGCCAGGTCGGAACCGGCATTGGGTTCAGAAAAACCCTGGCACCAGACTTCCTCTCCAGACAAAATCTTGGGCAGGTAACGCAACCGCTGCTCTTCAGTGCCGTGGTGAAGCAAGGTGGTCGCCACCAGGTTTCTACCAATAATATTGAGACCTTCCGGGGCTTTGGCTCTCGCCATTTCCTCGGCAAAAATCGCCTGTTCAATCAGCGTAGCGCCGCGACCACCGTATTTTTTCGGCCACTCAATACCACTCCAGCCGCCTTTATAGAGCTTTTTTTCCCACTCCAGACGGGAGAGATACATCTCGTCTTCGTCTTCTGGTTCGAAAACGGTTTCGCCCCAGCCTTTGGGTAAATTTTCCGATAGCCACTGGCGCAGCTCATCGCGGAACTGCTGCTCCTCAGCACTATATTTAAAGTCCAAAGTTTAGCCCTCGTCTTTTGTGAAGTCAGGTGCGCGCTTCTCGCGGAAGGCCAATACACCCTCGCGGTGTTCTGGCGTGGTATAGGCCAGGGTTTGCGCAAAGCTTTCATATTCAAGCATTTGATCCAGGGTGGCATCCGGAGACTTGTTGAGCAGATTTTTGATCATGGACAGTGATGTTGGTGGACCCGCAGCGATCTGCTTGGCCATGACCATGGTTTCTTCCATCAATTTATCGTGCTCGACAACATGGTTGACGATACCCATGTCATAGGCTTCGTTGGCGGTAATTTTCTTGGCGGTAAAGCAGAGTTCTTTGGCTTTATTCAAGCCGACCACCCGGGTCAACAGGTAGAGACCACCGAGATCAGGCACCAGAGCCAGCTTGGTGAAAATCTGGCTGTAAACCGCTTTGTCACTGGAAACGATAAAATCCGCAGCCAGGGCAATATTGAAGCCGGCGCCCACGGCGACGCCGTTAACGGCGGCGATCACCGGCTTTTCCAGATTGACCAGAGGGTTGAGAACATCGCGAAGAATCCAGCGGTGACGGGCGCGGCGGTCGAGAAGTTTCATGTCGGGATTCATGGCCTTGACATCGGCTCCGGCGCAAAATCCCCTGCCCGCACCGGTGAGAATCACACAGCCAACGTCTTTGCTGACATTAATTTCACGCAGCAGGCCGGACAGCTCTTGATACATTTTATCCGTGGTGGAATTGAGGGCGTCAGGGCGATTCAGGGTAATGGTTGCCACTCTGTCCTGGAGATCGTAAATCAAGGTTTCAAAGGTCATGGTTGTATCCTTCTTTATAAAGAGGTTTTGCCCGCTGTCTAGCAGTCAGTTTCCAGAAATCGCGTTGAAGAATTCCAGCGCGAGAAAATACTCTTTTTAAGCTCTCGCCTGTGCCGATTGTTAGCCGTTGACTGGCGTATTCAGTGATCAGGCACGAGCCGCTAATTGTTCCCCTTGCTGGTTTTTACTCCTGCCCTGGAATCGGATGATCGCCTATATCGCCGTCTGTTGATTCCGGAATGGCAAACCACTCATCGGGCATTTTCTTGGGGATACGGGAATCGTGGGCGGGAACAACAATATCGGTGTTGTCCATGACCCGTTGCATGGCCGCACACCAGGTGAATTCACTCTCGCTGCGAATACTGCCGGTAAGGAAACTGCCGGCCATAAAGCGCATGGGTTTTTTCGACGCGCGGGGATCGGCCGGATACCAGTAACGATAGTGATCACCGAGGTCGGAAACCAGTGCCGCCTTGCCTTTTGCCGTGGTGATAATAGGCACCTGCATGCCCGCCGTATGGGAAGGCAACTTGAGAATCTGAATACCTTCCATCAGCAACAGGTCGCCGTCGATGTAGCGAACCTGCTTGGGGCGTTTTCTGTTTACCACCTCGTTGATAATATCGCGGCGGTAATAAATTCTTTGGCTGGGAACCGAATCGATGGCATGGAGTATTTCATCCCGTTGCACCACAACGCAGGCATTGGGGAACAAATCCAGATTGCAGGCGTGGTCAAAGTGCAAATGGGTGGGAATAATATAATCGATATCATCGGGGGTCAGGCCGATTTCGCCAAGGGCTTTGCGGAGGGACTCGTGCCCCCCGCCATAGCCGCTGACATTGAGAGAGCGCTCAACTTCTTTGATGTCCGGCATACCACTGTCCACCAGTACCCTTACCTTGCCGTCAGTGACAAGCCAGCAATGCACGGGATCCCGCAACATTGAACCGCCGTGCGGCAGGTAAAGCTCGCCCAGTTTCAGGGTATAAATTTCAAACATCAAATCCACCTCGCACTCTTCATGTTTTCTTTTTTATGGTCGTTAAAACTACTGGTCGATAATTTCAAAATGGGAAATATCGTCCATGGAACCAGTGCGTTTATCAGACCACACAGCCCGCACTCTGGTGCCAGGCTTGACCGTTGCCTTGGCTTTTTCCATCGTAAAGTCAGGAAGATACACATTGTGAATCAAACGTGTAGAAGCCCCGTCGAGCTTAATTTCCGCATAGACATAGGGTGGCTTTTTCTTCTGGCCAACAAATTCGAAGTTGATGATAGACATGGCGCGCACAGTGCCTGTGTGGGCAACTTCAATCCAGGTGCCGGTTTGTTTGTGGGTGATGTCACAGATTTCCCGGGGCGGCAGATAGGCGCTGTCGCTGCCATCGGGAACCCGCACACCCATAATGCGGCGGTTGTGTTTGATCTCGTCAAACATTCTGCCGTAGTAGGGACCAAAGGCGTGCTCGTACTTGAGATCGATGGCGTATTTGACCACTTCCACCGGTTCTGCTGGGTTTTCCAGGGGCTTGATTTGGCCGACTGGAGCATTGGGCGACAGTTTAAAACCGGCAATGTTGAGAATGCTGGTTTCCACAGGCTCGTCTGACCATACGGCTTCGACACGATCGCCAATTTTCAGATCGTCGTAGCTGGTGCCAAGAATTTGGTGGGGAAAATCCACATCAGCACCGTCAATGCGCACCAGGCCGATCAGGCCAAACTGGGTTTCGGTAAAGGCCGTGATTGTTCCTGTTGCCGGTGCTTCGACAAGATCGAATTGAGAGTCGCCGGAAATCGGGCAGAAATCCTGTGCGGGCACAGTGACCTTGCCGCTGTTTTTAAATTTGGAGCCCACGATTCTACGGTTGGCCACTTCAGCGAGAAATGCACCGGCCGCACGCCCTGGGGTCAGGGTGTATGGCATAGCCAGGCTGCTTTTCAGCGGTTCCATGTCGATGGCATAAGTATCTGGTCTTGCTAACATGATATGTCTCCCTTAAGACTGAAGTACTGCGACGCCGCGCAGGTTTGCCCAGCCGCCGCCAGTCTGTGCCAAAGCGCACTTGGCATTGGGCACCTGGATGTTTTCGGATTTGCCCATTACCTGAGTGGCCGCCTCAATCAAGCGGATCAAACCCACCGCGCCAATGGGATTTGCACCCATGCAACCGCCGGAGAGATTGACAGGAATATCGCCGCCAGCAGAGGTCGCTCCGGATGCAACCAGCTCCGCAGCTCCGCCCGGCTCACAGAGACCAAGGCTTTCATAGTAGCTGAGCTCAAAACAGGTATAAGGCTCCTGCACCTCAACAACGTCAAACTGGCGACGGGGATTGGTGATACCCGCAGCGCGGTAGACTCTTCTCGCCGCCAGAGCCAGCGGCTCTGAAAGGAGCATGTTGCGATCGGGAGGATTGTCCGCTTCGCAGAAGTAACCCATGCCGGTAATCCATGCGGGACGGTCGGTTGATTCCTTGGCTTTTGATTCACAGGACAGCACAACGGCGGCAGCGCCATCAGAAATCGGCGGCACATCGAGAAGCTTGATGGGCCATGCCAATTCTTTAGAGTTCATCACCTCTTCAACCGTGACTTCTTTCTTGACATGGGCATAGGGGTTGCTCATGGCATTTTTACGGTTTTTCACCGCCACCATGGCAGCGGCTTCTTCAGTGTGGCCGAGCGGATCCATACGGGCGCGCCAGTAAGCGGCAGAGAAGCCCATGATGCCCACAGCAAATTCACGACCCCAGAACGGATCGTAAAGGGTGGAGATAGAGTACTGCAAAGCACCTTCTGACAGTTTGTCGTAAGCCACCACCAACACCCGGTCATGCTGACCACTGGCAATCTGGTAATAAGCGCCGAGAGCACCGGCAAACCCCGTACCGCCACCGCTGGTGATACGCACCAGTGGTTTGAGGTGCGCGCCGATGGCATCGGCAACCCATTTTTCAGGCTGATTCACTGCCGCAAACAATACCGGGCCGGTGGCAACCACAACCGCATCGATATCATCCATGGTCAGTTTGGCATCCGCCAACGCTCTGTTAACTGCTTCACGAACCAGGCCAGCCTGGCTTACATCCGTCCGACGACGGGCGTGGTGAGTTTGTCCTACACCTACTATTCCAACATGACGCCCCATTTCTTATACCTCCAGCGTAAATACGCAATGCGTCTGCATGCCAACACCACCTGCACCATGCACGACGGCTGATGTGGGCGACTCCAACCCGTAAATTTCGGGGGTAGACAACTGTCTGTAAGCTTCACTCAGCCTGACAAGGCCGGTTGCCATAATCGGATCCGCAGGCAAGGCGCCACCGGACAAATTGATGGCTGTGCCAGAATTTTCGGCCAATTTCGCAGCCTTGCCTTTAGCAGCCAGACCCAGAGCCTCAAGCACCATACATTCGGTCACTGCGCTTGACGCACTGACTTCCGCCACGGAAGGTTTGACGTCTGTCCAACCTGCTTTTTTATAGGCGGCAGCCGCCGCGCGTTCGCAGGCTTCGAGAGTGCCAGCAGTTCTGGATGAAAACGCGTGGCGATCGATAGCATCGCCCATCCCGGTGATCCAAACAGGCTTTTTGGAGACTCTGCGGGCAATATCTTCACTCACCAGCAAGATCGCAACCGCGCCATCCACTTTACGCGACATCATTTGCTGTGTCAGCGGCTTGGCAATGTCGCCTGAGGCCAGTACTTCCTCGACCGTAGGAACAGCATCAATTTGCACACGACCACTGTTGGCGGCATCCTGCCAGCGCTTGACAACGATTTTGGCCATATCCTCTTTACTGAGGGAATGATCGGCGATATATCTCTGCGCCTGAATGCCACTGGCCGCCAGATGCTCAAAGCCCACAGGGCGCTGATAAAAAGGCTCGACCTGGGTGGAGTAGAACTCATTGACATTGGATTCAGACGGCTTGGAGTAGGCGATAATCAAACCCACATCGGCAGCGCCGGACGCAATCTTGACCGCGCCATAGCTGGCAGCCCAGAGGCCATCTTCTTCAACACGGGACTCTTCTTTGTGGTGGGCGCCCATGGCACCCAGAAATCCACAGTTGGAAATACTTCTGCCATCGAGAACATCACTGCCAGAATCGATAATGAAATCGACATCATCCAAAGTCAGGCCGATGCCTTTAAATACCGACGAGACCACAGCAGATATCAAATCAATATGCTGGGCTCCTCCCCAACGTGGCCGTAACTCAACTTGCGCCGAGGAAACGACTGCAACTTTATTTGCTTTCATTTAATTGGTTCCATTGCTAAGTAGTCTTTAGACCAGGCCTGTAATTTATATATAAATCAGCCATTAACACCCAACCAGAGGCCTAACCCATGGCTTGAGATGTCATGCAGTACTGCTCAAGGCCTGGCAACCTGCAAGACGTAATATATTAGTTCACATACGACCCGTCAAGACTTTTTCGAACATATTTCGGCTTATAGCAGAAAAGACAAAATCACAAAAACAAGCACAAAATGCAGGCAAAATTCAATAAAATACGCAATAAGTCGGCAACAATGAATACTCAGACAGAATGAAATATAGACCATCTGTTCGAAATATTTGCACCTCAATAGCGCCAACCCACTTCACTACGCACCACGAAATATCAAAATTCTATCGAAAACTCAGTGGCAACTTCGCCAGGAAGATCAAACCTCCACTCCCAGCCCAGCACTGATAAACACCAAAACGGTGTCAGTTGGGCAACAGATCGACAAAACCCAATCACCGACACCTTGCCAACCCCTAGTGATCCCACCACAGGTAGGGTTATTGAGAACGCCTTATCCCGCAACGCCAAATTTTTACAATTATAGTTCGAGATAGAGAAGGCCAGGCACAAAGACAGGCGCGACCACAGCTGCGGCAATCCGGAAGAATAAATTTATATACAGGCATCGCCATCAACAAGGATTCCAGTATATTTGCACAGCGTCCTTGCAATTAAAATTATTCCCGAATATATTTCGTGAACAAAACAATACAAACAGAAGCAAAAACATTCAACACATTGATCCGGGGCGACACCCCACCCAATCCGTAACAGGAGCTGCCGCTAACGGCAAATTACAGGCGAGCATTGCTTTATTTAACGGCAAATCAGTCACTTGCCCAGCAATGAAACAATAACGACCATAAACCAAAGACTGGTATAAAAAATGAAAACCAACCACACCCACTCCAGCTATCGCTGGATAATGATGGCACTTTGTGTGCTAGCACTTTTAGGCCAGACCTTTACATGGCTGGTTCCGGCGCCATTACTGGGAATTATTATCGACGATCTCGGTGTAGGCATAGGCGAGGCCGGCGCTCTGCTCACAGTAATCACCCTGGTCACGGGCACTTTTGCCTTTGCCGGCAGTTTCTTTATCGACAAGCTAGGCGCCAAAACCGTGATGGTTATCGGTCTTGGCCTTTTTGGCCTGGGCGGAATAGCATCTGTTTATACCGAAACCTATAGTGAAATATTCGCCGCCAGGTTTCTTGTCGGCTTAGGCTTTGGTATCTGCCTGCCTATTGTCGGCGTCACCGTCTCATCCTGGTTTCCGGCCAAAGAACAGCCGTTTATGAATGCGATTGTCGTCATCACATCCTATGTAGGAATGGTGTTGGCCTACACCATCACCCTTCCCATTCTGGAGCTGACCGGCAGCTGGCAAAAGACCCTGGCCACCATTGGCTGCTATGTCGTCCTGGTGGCGTTGCTATGGCTTGTACTCGCCCGCAAACTACCCGCTCCGGCAAATTCAGCCACCGATCAAACATCACCTATCCCTTTAGCCCCGCCGCAAGTGATTGAGAGCGGACTCAAACAAGCCGCGAAGCGCAAAGAAATTTGGCTGCTGATGCTGATGCTCTTTGGGGTGATGTGGACTTTCAATACATTTACCACCTATCTTTCCATCTATTTTCAGGAGATTCGTGGTCTTGATACTGCCACCGCCAGCGCGATTACAGGAGTGCTGCCACTGGCTGGTGTCATTGGCGGCCTTTTGTGCGGTTTTGGCACCGGCGCCCTGGGGCTGAGAAAGCCATTTACCTGGCCGCTCTTTGTACTTATGTTTTTGGGCGCCATCGGGTCCGTCATTATTCCATCGGGTGTCCTCCTCTATATTTCTGTGGGCTTGATTGGTTTTGGCGCGGCGGGTTTCTCCCCTATTTTCTTTCAGGTTCCCATGGAGCTTGATGACATAACGCCAGCCATGGTCGGCGGCTCCCTGGCAATTATTATCGGCTGCAGCTATATAGCCAGCTATTTTTCTCCGCTGCTGTTTGGCTTACTGTCCCCACATATTGGCATGGCGTCCACGCTGCTGGTTTTTGGATGCTCTCTGCTCATATCGCTAATTGCCGGTGTATCCATCAGCGAAACAGGCCCTCGCAAAAGGATAAAAACACCGCCAACGGCAATACCCAACACCAGCTATTGACAAAATTCTCAATGGATAACTCCTTGTGTACAATAAAAATTCTGAGTATTATGCGCGCCTATACCCACCCTCGCTATGGCACAGCACAGCGAAATAGCAGGGATTGCTTAAAATGATTTCGTCAGCGTTCACTGGAGAAAAACGAGCATCCGTATATGTCTTCGTGGAAACCTTTATTCACTGAATTCTGGCTTTACTACCAAAGGCGAAAAAAGGGCAGGCAAGTGAATCAAGCGAAAATAAACGGACAAATTATAGCCTTGGAAATTGGTTGTTGAAGGGCTATGTATATGATGGCGCCACCCTCATCCATATAGACTTGAGATAGCAGAGACAAACCTATGCCCCAAAAACACGGAAACGACGCGCTCTCAGATGCCCTGCGGGAATCTGAGTGGCAAGAATTTCTCTCCAGCACCATTAATCGCTGGACAGGCGAAAGCGACTTCAAGCAGCAGAGAAGCAAGTTGCGGGAAAAGGAAATTCAGGACGCGGCTGTCAGGGTTTTTGCCCGCAATGGCATATCCAAGTCGCGCATCAAGGATATTGCCGCTGAAGCCGGCATCGCCAACTCAGCGATCTATGATTATTTCACCAGCAAGGAAGATATCGCCTACAAATTACCCGCGGCCTTCTTCTCAGACTTTTTTTACGAATATGCTGAGCGCGTCAAAAACACCAAATCATCCTACGAAAAGCTCTACACCTATTTATGGCTAGCGGTTGACTATGCGAGAAGGCACCCCCAGTGGGCACGCTTTCTCTACCTGGAGATATGGCCCAGTGTGCTCATTGAGGAAACCAATGTGGGGCGCTGCATTAATGATTACAGTGATGTTATTCACTACCTGATCAATGAAGGAGAAAAAAACGGCGAATGGCCAAAAGTAGAAAATCCCTACGAGCTGACCGCCATTTTTATCGGCAGTGTTAACCAAATCATCATAACTCGAGCTTTGTACCTAAAGCCCAGGCATATTATGAAAGCCGCCGAGTCCATGCTGCCAAAACTGCTGAACCTACTCAACCCAGTGAATCCCGGCTAACGCCGGGATACTCTGCCGGAAACACTAAAACCTCGAGTTTTATTTACCCACCATCTGCGACGTTCGACCGGCATAGATCTCCCGCAATTTGACCTTGCTTATTTTCCCTGTAGGCGTAAGAGGCATTGCATCGATAAATTTGATTTCGTCGGGAAGCCACCATTTGGCAACGCGACCCGCCAGGTGTTCCAGCAACTCCTCTTGAGAACATTTTTTATCCTTTGCCAAAGTACAGAGCATCAGCGGCCTTTCCTGCCAGCGCGGGTGTGGAATACTAATCACAGCGGCTTGAGCGATCCCGGGATGGCTGGTTGCTGCATCTTCAAGTAATAATGTACTAATCCACTCTCCCCCCGACTTGATCACGTCTTTGGAACGATCGACAATTTCAACCAGCCCGTTGGGCTCGATACGGGCAATATCACCGGTATCCAGCCACTCCACCATTTGAGACTCCTCTTGACCTATATAGCGGCCAATAACCGTATTGCCGCGAACTTCCATAACCCCCTGAGCGATGCCATCCTGGGGCAGCGTATTGCCGCTCTCATCAAGGATTCTATGTTCTGTTAAAAACCCCACCCGCCCCTGATAGGTAAAACGGATTTGATCCTGTTCCTCAATGGGCAACTGGCTTGAACCTGGAGGCAAGGTGCCTTTGGTGACACCGGGCGCCTCGGTCATGCCCCAGGTTTGGCGAAGATTGATGCCATATTCATTGAAGGTGTCAAAAAGGGTTTTTGACATTCTTGAACCAGCGACCAAGGCCGTTTTCAAGGCCGACAGCTTTTGCTTTTTCTCAGAGAGAACAGAGAAGATGTCCATCCATACCGTCGGCACCGCGCCCGCGAGGGTGACACCTTCGGACGCCATCAACTCAACAATACTCGCCGGAGTAAAATCCCGGCCAGGCAAGACCAGCTTGTGGCCATTCATTGGCGCGGTAAACGGCATCTGCCAGCCATTGGCATGAAAAATCGGCGCCAGCGGCATAACCACCTCAAGGTCGCCGGAGTTATTCCCGCCGAACATATCCGCCAACGACATATTGATGGCGCCAAGGGTCAAACTGCGATGGGAATAGACAACCCCCTTGGGCATTCCCGTAGTTCCCGATGTATAGGAGATCGTCGCCGCCTGGCGCTCATCGAACTCAGGCCAGGCAATGATATCGGAATGATCGACCACCAGGTCGGCCTTGGCGATCAGATTTTTGAGCGTGGATGGTGGCATAGCATCACCTTCATCCAGATAAACCCACTGCTTAACACCGGGAACCAAGGCTTCCACCTGCTCGGCAAGCTTGAGGGTGTCCGAATCGACGAAGATAATTTCGTCGTCGACCTGATTGACCATAAAAGCTATATGGTCAACAGCCAGCCTCGGGTTAATGGTATGCAGTGACGCACCAATCCCCTGGGTTGCATAAAAAACTTCAACATGATTGATGGTATTCCAGGC
>JBFXIU010000084.1:0-13899 GCA_050175615.1 Porticoccaceae bacterium
CCACAGCTCATCACTGAGCATCAATCGGGGCATTGCAAACTCGCTCTATTGTTGGCATAGGAACCTGCAATTTTGCGAGTTTGCTCTTACTTATCAATCGTTTCCGACGAAACGTCAACAGACCCTAGAGATGTCAAAAATACACTGACCAGGCGTGCTCGCTGCCGACAAACAGGCTGAGACTGTCGCGGCTGGGTTTGCCGCAGGGGGTGGCGCCAAGCTGCACAGCCAAACTCGCGGTTGGCGGCGTAAAGTAGAGTTTGACGTCGCAATGGAGTTGGCCTTCGGATTCGTGGCGCAGAAAAAGCGCCGAAGCACTGACCTCGAGATTGCTCTCTTCGTTTTGGCAGTCAGTTGATTTCTCAAGCGGCGCATATGTAAACAGAAAAAGGCTTTTGATCTGGTGGAGGGCGTCCCCCGCCAGCATGGCGTCGCCGAGATTTTTGCTAAACCAAGTGGCCATCGTTGGTGTTTGTTCCTGTTGGCAGCCGCCCCTGTCAGTGACCCAAAACAACCAATTTAAAACTGCCGTTGTTCATCGGCGTTTCTATGCGCCGGAATTTACCTGCCGCCAGGGTTTCCAGGGGCACAAACTGATTGACCACAAACAGTGCTCGACCATCGGCAGCCAGCAGCCTTTTGGTGGCGCTGAGAAATTTTTCGCTGAGGGCACGATCCTGCTGAAAGCCCTGATGAAAAGGCGGATTGCAGAGAATAACATCAAAGCTGTCGCCGATGCAGTCGCCGCAATCGGCGCCAATAACGGTGCCGTCAACGGCGTGGGTGTGAAAATTTTTTGTGCAGGCGACAAGTGCCGCCGCGCAGTTGTCGGTGGCGGTTATGGTGAAATTGCCGACAGTGGCGGCGATCATGCTGAGGTAGCCGTAGCCGCAGCCCAGGTCGAGCAGCTCAGGCTTGCCGTCGCCTTTTGATTGCGGTAAATAAGTGCTGAAGAATTGCGGCAGGTATTGCGCCAGCAGGGCGCTGCCAACATCAATTTTGTCCCAGCCAAAAACCCCTGGTTTGCTGTAAATGGGCTTGTCGCCAATGCGACTGATTTCTCGCAACAGAGTGTAATTTTTATCGTCCAGTGGTGCGCCCAGGGCGCCGGTAGATTTTTGTAGGCGGACACTATAATGAGAGCCGTGCTTTTCTATTTGGGGGCTGCAGCCAAATCTGTGGCCAAGGGTTTTGGCGAAGGTTTTGATGCCTTCCTGTTTACTGCCGAAAAAAGTGAAACTGCCGCCTGAAACCAGCAGTTCGGACAGCCTATTGGCAATATGGTGAACAACGGGCTTTTCCTTGGACAGTCGGTAGACAACGGTGCTGGCTTGAAGTACTGAATTATCGCAAAAAGGGCTGAAATCGAAGTCAGAAAAAAAAGGGCTGAGCCCCGATTGTTGCGCTTTGGCGACGACATCCACTCTGTTGCTGAGCACTCGGGTCTGAGCGCCCAGGGACGAAAAAGGAAAATCGACACAGTTCTCGTCGGCAATCAGTAACGACGGTTGCTCTTTACCGCCAAGCGCATCGACCATCAGAGAATACAGGTTGGCCACAATCAATTGTTGAGCAGCTTGGCCGCTTCCACCGCAAAATAGCTGAGAATGGCGTCGGCTCCCGCCCGCTTGAAGGCGAGTAGGGATTCCATCATCACCTGTTCTTTGTTGAGCCAGCCGTTGGCAAAAGCCGCCATGTGCATGGCGTATTCGCCGCTGACCTGATAGACAAAGGTGGGCGCGCCCAGCTCACGCTTCACCCTGGAAACAATATCCAGGTAGGGCATGCCGGGTTTGATCATAATCATGTCGGCACCCTCGGCGAGATCCAGGGCGCATTCGTGAATGGCCTCGTCGCTGTTGCCGGGATCCATCTGGTAGTTGTATTTGTTGCCGCCCTTGAGGTTGCCGGCAGAGCCCACGGCATCGCGAAAGGGGCCGTAATAACTGGAAGCGTACTTGGCGGAGTAGGCGAGAATTTTGCAGTTGGGGTGGCTGTTTTGTTCGAGAACGGCGCGAATGGCGCCAATGCGGCCATCCATCATATCGGAAGGGGCGACAATGTCGGCGCCGGCCTCTGCGTGTGACAGCGCCTGTTTCACCAGCACCTCAACGCTGATGTCATTAACCACATAGCCACTGGCGTCGATAATGCCGTCCTGGCCGTGGGTGGTGAAAGGGTCGAGGGCAACATCGGTAATCACGCCGAGTTCGGGCACTGCGTCCTTTACCGCTTTTACCGCGCGCTGGGCGAGGCCGTCGGGATTGTAGGCTTCTTCGGCGAGTAGGGATTTGCTGGCTGCCGGTGTCACCGGAAACAGGGCGATGGCGGGAATGCCAAGACTGGCGTAGAGCTTCGCCTCCTTCACCAGTTCGTCGATGGACATACGCTCGATGCCGGGCATCGAGGCAATTTTTTCCCGTTGGCCGCTGCCCTCAATAACGAAGACAGGGTAGATAAGATCATTTACACTCAAGCTGTTTTCGCGCACCAGGCGACGAACAAAATCGTCGCTGCGGTTGCGGCGCAGACGGGTATTGGGATATGAACCGCGGTGAACCTGAAAACTCATGGCTGCTCCAGCGCTGGATAATTTTTCAATGCTGCAATCATACGGAAAAACGCGCGAAGATGCAGGGTCGCCAACGCTGAAAACCACAACCAGGCCAGGCGAATCATTCAACGACGACAGAGGATAACCCCATGACATTGGCCTATAGCTGTGTCCTCATAGCCATTGTTCTGCCCTATGTGTGGGCGGGCTACGCCAAAAAGAGCCTGATTAAAAGCGGCAAATACGACAACAATGCCTCGCGACCTTTGTTGGAAAACCTTCGCGGCGCAGAACAGCGCGCCAACTGGGCGCAGGCGAATTCCTATGAATCCCTCCCCGGTTTTATCGGCGCGGTGATTATCGCCCATTTGGCGGGTGCTCCGCAGATAGTCGTCGACGTGCTGGCAGTCACCTATGTGGTTTGTCGAGTCGCTTATGGCATTTGCTATATTCGCGATCTGGCCACCGCCAGAAGTCTGTTCTGGGCAGGCGGATTTTTCGCCATCATCGGACTTTTTGTAGCGGCGTTTTAAGTATTTCGCTACCGCAGTGACAGCAGCTCAACGCTTGTGGTTTTGATGGTCGCGGATATCCTTTTTGATAAAAAGGTAAAGGCCGCCAAAAAACAGGCAGACCAGTGCCACCGTTGCCAGACCTGCAAAAACAACCGTATCCATATACATAAAAACACCTGCCCGTGAAGAAGAAATTCTGGCTTCAGGTTATTCCCTTACAGTTTTTATGGTATTGATGCAGATCAGCTTTTGGCGCTGAAATTGAAGCGGAAATCTGTGCGTCGCCACAGGTCGGCGCTGAGCACGATGTGAAGGCAGGGCAACAGGGTAAAATTCCAGGCCACGGCGTTGTCGATTTGGCTGTAGAGGTCGGGAATAACAAAACCCGCAATCACCGTGGCGAGGCCGAGCACCATATCCACCGCAATCAGCGCCTTGAGCCACCACAGGTGGCGACCGTAATCGCTGTGGATTGCCGGGCGCTGGTCAAGCAGCCAGGTGATCAGCAGCTGGGCAAAAAAGGTAAAACCAAAAAAGGCGATTACCCCCGTGTGCCTGGGTACCCGATACTCTGGCGGAATTGAACCCAGCAGTACAGCGTAAACAATGAGTCCGGCGCCAGCGCCGACGCCGAGCACTGTCAGGGCGCGTTGCCAGTTGTTGTGTGCGCAGCCCAGTTGCTTCAGCCAGGAAACAGCCAACACCCAGTAGGCCATCAGGACAACGGCGGCGGGAATCATCAAGCCCTTGAAAACAAAATGCGCCGGGGGGTGCCGCCCTGTCGCACTGATGGATGTGCAGCTGTCGATGTAGGGAATACACCAATCCACATGTCCGTAACTGGCGGACAATAAATAGGTGGCGTTGATCGTTGCCAACGGCAACAGCCCTGCCACATAGGCCAGTCGATAGAGGCGCATTATCGGTTTCCCTCCGACGTTACTATCGAAACGAAGCATTGAGATTCAAATAGTCTTCTGCACGCGTTGGCAACAAAAAAGACTGTGTATCACTTAGCGATGCTAGGCTAAACCAATCCTAATTGCCTAGCAACAGCAACCGCTTGTGTCCGATTCTGGCAAGCCAATTTGCTGTTGATGTTTCGCAAATGGGTCCGTACAGTGTTCTTGGAAACAAAAAGTTTTTCCGCCAATATTTCGTTAGTATGCCCCTGGGCAAGCAGGGCAAGAACTTTAAGCTCCATGGGTGTAAGGCTGTCATGGAGAGCTGCACTCTCTCCAATAAGATGACTGTCGGCCTTTGTTCCAAAACTCAGAGATAATTGCAGTAAATACTCTCTAAAAATAGGATCGTGATCATTAGCTCGGGAGCTTGCCATTGCTTGAATACGCCTGCCGAGAAGATCACCTTCGTCAGTAAATATTCGAATATAACCTTCGGTTGCCGCAGTCATTAGAGCGTCACGCAGTAACTCATCACCTTTGTCAGTATTATCTTGGCCATAGAATGCAAGTGATTTGAGGATTGTCAGTTTAAGCGCACGACGCATTCTTCCTGCAGTTATTGCGGCAGCTAATGCCTCATCTACCATTTTTAACACATTGATGGAATCCTCGAAGTGAATTTTCCAGCGCATGTTACTGATAGCCCAATCATCTATTTCATGGGCTGGTAGCCGTATTTGATTGATTCGCGTCCAAGTCTGTTGATCATTGGCCTGCTCAAGTGCCAGGGATGAGCCCTGTTTGTCTCCGCAAAGCAAAAGGACACGGGATATTTCGAGCTTGGCGCTAGCGACAGCTCGAGGTAGATTTTGAGCATAGCCTGCATTTTCAAGGTCTTTAATATAAGCAAACCCTTGGTCTGAATCTTTTTGAGAAAAGGCTATCCGTGACAATAATCTTAAGCCAATAATTAGGTGATCTGTCATTCCCAGATTTTTAGCCATAGGCAGGTAAAGCCCAAGGAGGTTTTTCGATTGGGGAAGATCGTTGATTTCATAGAGTGTTTCTGCGTAAGGAATTCCGGTGAAAACATTTTCCTGTGTCTGGGTGTAATAATCAGGATTGATAGATGTCAGTGCCATATGAAAAACCGCTTTTGCCTGGCGCAGGCGACCCTCTTCTAAATCCATAATTCCACTAATAGCCTCTGAGTACATGCGATTGAAGAAGTTTTCATTTCTGGGCAGTTTTTTGGATAGACGGTTCAGTAGCGCTCTCGATTGCTCATAGTTGCCCATGACACACAACGTATAGGCAATGACGATAGACTTGGATATTTCGGCAAAGGTATCATTTTCAGGGGCTGTATTAATGTGGGGTTGGGCGAGAGCGTAGGCTTCTTCTTTTCTATCTACCATGGCAAAAATAATTAACTGTAGTGCATTAATGTGTGCAGCATACTGTTGATTGTAATAGAAGCTGGAATTCTGAGCTTCAAATATAGCCATTGCATCGCGAGGACTTCGAGTAAAACAGGTTGCCCAAATCATTAATATACTTAAAAAAGGCTCTTTAGATACAATTTCGGCAGGCAACTGTTTAATCCATTTAACAAGTAAATTGGTTCGACCCTGATCGAGAAAATTTTCGCCATGACAAATTAGCAGTTCTACAACAGAATCATAGGCTCCTGCCTTTATGGCATGCTGGATTGCCGGAATAGGTCTGTTCTGTTCGCGATACCAGGAAGACACTTTCCTGTGTAATTGTGGCAATTCATGCGGATACTGTTTTCCCAGCTGGTTATAGAGAAAGCTGGAAAAAAGTCGGTGATAACGATAACTTCCCTGGTTATCGTTTAGCGGTATCAAAAACAAGCTTGAAGCTGCCAAACTTGCCAACATTTTTTCGCTGTTGATGTTCGGAATCAGCCTGTCGCACAGCGGCGGTGTGAGAATTTCCAATAAACTGGTTTTTAATAAAAAGTTTCTAATCGAATGAGGCTGTCGATCCAAAACGTCTTCTGCCAGATACTCGGCTATTTCCATTTGCGAGCCGGAAAAGGTCTCAATAAATCCTTTCGGATCACTGCGTTGCTTAAGCGCCATTGCAGCAAGCTTTAATGCCGCGATCCAGCCTTCGGTTTTTTCAAATAATTGATTGATGTCATCAGATGTCAGTTGCAGTGATTTTTGCAGCTCGAAAAAATCTTTTACTTCTGACTTTGAAAATCGCAGATGGTGACTGTCGATTTCCAAAAGTTGGTCTTTAGCTCTAAGTCGACCCAGATTAATATCCAGAGGTTTTCGAGAGGTAATGCATATTTTCCCCCGGGCGGGTAATTTATTAACCATTGTTGCCAATAGTTCCAGGATGGATCTTTCATTGATATGCTCAAACTCATCCAGAAAAACGGCAAAAGGCCGTTCATTCGATAACAGTCGGTCAATAATGTCGAGAGTAATATCATTCAGCGATAGATTATATGGTGATACCAGATTGCTACTTTGGTTTTTTTTATTTTCAAGTTTCTTTACCGCAGTAGACAAGCAGGTCAAAAACCTTGCAGGATCATTATCGTTACTGTCGATGGTCATCCATACGGTGTCAATATTGTTGTGTCGAAGATTTTGACAATACTGTATCAATGCAGATGTTTTACCGAATCCTGCAGGGCCATGCAAAATGACCAATTTTGCTGTGACCGATTCTGATATCAGGCTGTGTATATGGCGGCGTTGAATCTGGTTCGCCATTAGGGGTGGTTGTGTTATTTTGGTTTGGATAAATTCTGGTGTCATGGGTGCGATGAATGCCTGCTGTAATCAGGTCTGATTCTGCTTTTGGAGGACATCAAGTTTTATTGGTGTTCAATTTTGTTTCTCGATAAAATTAGAGCATATCAGATTTAAAAAATTGACTGATGCACCCTGTTAATAGCGCATTGTCTTCAGTAATTCTTATTCAGTATAAGTCATCCAGCATACGTTTGTTAACAGTTTCAAAAATCGTCTCATCGGACGATGCGAGCCGTCGTGGAAATCATTAGATTAGAACTTGACGATTTTTCGTAGCCTCTGTGTGTGCAGGTAAATACTTCAACAAAGTAAAAGCAATTCAAGGGTAAATAAAAATGAAAAGTGACGTTGTAGTCGTAGGCGGTGGTCCGGTTGGCCTTATGACGGCTTTGGGGCTGGCAAGGCGTGGCGTGGAAGTGGCGCTGTTTGAGGCTGAATATGATATCCATTACACGCCCAGAGCGATAGCCTATGCCTGGACAATATTTGCCGGTCTGGAGTACTTCGGTCTCCTGGAGGATATGCTTGCGGAAGGAATGATCGTTGATACGCGTTCTTGGCGCCGTTTCAGCAATGACGATACCATTACCTATAATCATGATGCGGTTAAAGAAATTACGAATCGTCCCTTCAGTTTAACACTTGGCCAGGACATCATTGGTCAAATTCTGGTGCGTCATTTGGCTCTATATGACAACGTCAGGGTTTATTGGGGGCACAAGTTTGTTGACCTTGAGCAACACCCCGAGCATGTCACAGTAACGCTGGAAACGGCTTCAGGAAAAGTCAGGCATGATGCTGCCTGGGTGGTGGGTGCTGACGGCGGCCGCAGTCAGGTTCGAAAAAATCTGGGTTTGAAGCTGGAAGGGTGGACCTGGCCTGAACGGTTTGTCGCAACCGATATTTATTATGATTTTGATGAATTTGGTTGGGACTCAGGCTATTTGGTCGATCCTGAATTCGGTGCGGTTGTCTACAAGCTTAGCAAAGACAATCTCTGGAGAGTGACCTATGCGGAAAGCCGTGTATTGCCGGTTGAATCAGTAGCGGAGCGAATCCCCGCCTTTATGCAGGCAATTCTTCCCGGTAAAAAAACCTACGATCTAGTGCTGTTTTCCCCCTATAACATGCATCAGCGAACGGCGCCCAATTATCGGGTTGGCCGGGTTTTGTTGGCAGGCGATTCAGCCCACGTCACCAATCCCACCAGCGGCTTTGGACTCATGGGAGGAATGAACGACGTATTCACCCTTTGCGATCCGTTGGCCGCTGTCATCAAAGGTGATGTTGACGATAGCATCCTTGATGACTATGCGCGGCTTCGGCGTAAAGTTTACAACGAAGTGACAACACCGGTGTCCTCGGAAAGCAAACGTCTGGTGTTCAATTCGAGTGATCCAGAAAGGCTGGACTGGGATTTTGCTCAGCTGAAAGCTCGCCAACAAGATCCTGAAGCCATGCGAAAATTCCTCATGGTACCTGCTGCTCTGGAAACGCCGAGCTTGCTGACTGGCCAGTCTCTGGCAGAATTGTGTAAAGAAAGCAAAACCAATAAATAGAGCGGAAACTGGCCATTTGAGCATTTTCCTTTATAACGGAAAAACGCATTTCCAATGTGCAAGTGAATTTTGAGCATCTTTTTGAGAGATGATCAATTCGTCCATTAAGACGACGAATAAGTTTGCAAGTAGAGCTAAAGTTGAATTGAAGCAGATGGTTTGTATAAAACGATAACCCGGCAGGTCTTTTTATTGGTTTTCAATAAATCCGGTGCCAGAGGTTTTTATGCTTTTTTCCAACAAATAATTATCATAAATTCGGAGACACGCTATGAATAACCGCAAATATGTTATATATCAAAATATTACATGCTCCCTGATGGCCGCCGGACTACTTGGTTCCCCTCTACAAGTTAACGCCGCATTGGAAGAAATTATTGTTACTGCCAACAAGCGATCCGAAAGCGCAAACAGTATCGGTCTTTCCATTGCCGCTGTATCCGGATCCAAGTTGGCAGATTTGAAGCTGACGTCATTGGAAGAAATTACATCTGCTGTTCCTGGCCTGGTTTTCGCGACCAGCCAGCAGAATACTCCCATACTTGCCTTGCGGGGGGTAGGTTTTAACGAAAGTTCTATGGGGGTTTATCCGGCAACCAGCTTATATGTTGATGAAATTCCTCTGCCTTTTCCAGTAATGGCGGCACACAGTGCTTATGATCTGGAAAGGGTGGAGGTGCTCAAGGGGCCTCAGGGAGTGCTCTTCGGCCAGAACTCTACAGGTGGCGCGATAAATTTTATTGCAGCGAAACCGACAGAGGATCTAAGTTACGGCGCTGACATCAGTTACGGTCGTTTTAATCGGCTTGAAACCAATGCCCATGTCAGCGCTCCTCTTGGCTCCAGTGTGGGAGCTCGCCTGGCAATACAGCACGTTGCTGCCGACGACTGGCAGAAGAGCCTTACCCGCAACGCTGAAAATGGAGAAGAAGACTATACAGCTGGACGTTTGACTCTCAATATCGACCCAAATGATCGGACGCAATTGTCATTCGGTCTTAATGCCTGGACAGACAAGTCTGATCCGCAGGCGATGCAGCTTGTGGCCAAAACTCCGAAGCGGGCGGATGCTGCGCCAGCAAAGGCTGCTGCTCAAGCGGCCTTGCCTTTTGCTAGCGAGAACCCACGATCAGCGGACTGGACTGGCGAATTGTCTGGCGACAAACAGTTTTGGCAGGCATCCTTTCGTGGGGATTTCGATCTTAGCGATAGCTTTAAAATTACGACGCTCCTTGCGCACAGCGATTATGAACAAGATCAAATCCAGGATGGTGATGGCCTCGCGTTGTCGACTGCTGACTTTGCGGATCAAGGTGAGATCGAATCAACGTTCGCTGAGATTAGATTTTCTGGTGAAATTGGTGATTCCGTGCGCTGGTTATTGGGCGCTAACTATGAAGATAGCAGCACAACTGAAACTCAGGGCAATGAGCTGTTTGACAGTACCACGAACAGGCCTCAAACATTCTTTATTCACAGAACCCTTACATACCTTGAACAAGATATCGAGTCTTATGCAGCCTTTGGCAATATAGATTATGACTTGACGGAACAGCTGATGTTGAAAGTCGGTGCCCGTTACACGGATACCACCATTGATGCCTACAGCTGTAACTCTGATCCGGGTAACTTGCCGCAGGCCACATTGCCACCAGGTGGCACCGGCGCCAACGTGGCGGATTTCTTTAATTTTCTGGGCACCAATTTTGGGACTGCACCATTTACACCCATTGGTATTGGCGATTGTTTTACGCTTAACTTGAGCGGAGTTCCCGGAGAGCCGTATATCGACTCCTTGGGTGAAGACAATGTGTCTTGGCGGCTTGGCCTGGACTATCAGTTTAGCGACGATACCTTGCTATATGGCAATGTATCCAAGGGCTATAAAGTTGGCAGCTTCCCCGTATTGGCGGCTAACCTCGTTCAACAGTTGTTTCCGGTGACTCAGGAGTCGGTAATGGCTTATGAGATCGGGTTTAAAAAATCGTTGGCTGACAGTCGCGTACAACTAAACGGTGCAGCGTTCTACTACGATTATGAAGACAAACAGGAGCGGGGCAAGCGAATTACCTTATTCGGCCCACTGGACAATCTGGTTAATGTGGATGAATCCACCATTCAGGGTCTTGAAGCTGATATTGTCGCCCAGGTAGCAGACGGTCTCACTCTGACGGCCGCTGTCACCTATATTGACTCGGAGGTTAAGGAATATGTCGGTTTTGATGTGTACGGTAATGCTAATGTCGATTTTTCCGGTCAGCCTTTGCCATTTACACCCGAGTTTACCTATAGCCTTGATCTGGATTATCAAACCGCCCTTGCCGATGGCACCTTGTTCATGGGGCTCAACCTGACTGGCCAGTCCGATTCCGATGCGGTTTTTGGTGCGGGAAACCTGTCTATCGATGACGTGCTGGTGCCAAGTCCGCTGATATCGTCGATCAAAGAGTATTATTTCCAGATTGAAAGTTACAGCACGTTGTCGGCTCGGTTGGGCTATGAAACTGCTGACAACCGCTGGCGTTTTATGCTCTGGGGTAAAAATATTACCGATGAGTACTACTACAACTCGGTTATTTCTTCCAGTGAAGGCGGGGCTCGGATTGCCGGCAGGCCAGCAACTTACGGGGTGACTGTAGCCTATCAATTTAATTAAGTTGTGGTGTATGTGCGCACTCGCTTATGTGCGCACTCATTTCTCGGGATATTTGAAAATGATGGAGGTTGTTCCATGACATCAAAATACTTATTAAACACCTGGTATCTTGCTAGCTGGTCTGGCGATTTAAATACGGGCGCACTGCTGGGACGGACTCTATTGGAAAAGCCTCTGGTGTTGTTCCGCGACCAGAGCGGAAATGCGGTGGCGCTACCCGATCGCTGTCCTCATCGCATGGTGCCACTCAGTCGGGGCTGGGTGGAAAATGGGCTTTTGCGTTGCGGCTACCATGGCCTGGGTTTTAGTGGCAGTGGTGAATGCGTCCTTAATCCCCATGGTGCGATATCAAAGTCGGCTCATCTCCAGTCTTATCCAACACATGAGATATACGGTGCTGTATGGATATGGATGGGAGATCCCGATAAGGCGGATATCGACTTGATTCCCGATTTGTCCGTCATGGAAACAGAGCCAAAAACTGCAGTTAACATGGGCTATCTTCACGCAAATGCAGGCTATCTACTCTATGTGGACAATATATTAGACTTAACCCATGCAGATTTTTTGCATAAGGATACCCTGGGTGGCGGCGCCTTGACACGCAATCCAGCCAAGATTGAATATGACGAGACAAGTTTAACGTCGACCTGGGTGGCGCTGAACGACAGGGCGCAACCTTTCTTTGACAAGTTTTTGCCGGAGCAGAATCAGCCAGCCAATATCACCGTAAAAGTACATTGGTATGCCCCATCAGTGATGTGCCTGATCAATGAGGTGGAGCCAGCCAAGAACCATGACGGTGATTCGGTTGCAATTAAAAACTTCCATATCTTTACTCCGGAGACCGCGCAAACCACGCACTATTTTTTTGCCTCCACGCGAAATTTTGGCCGTGAGGATGCTGAACTCAATCGCCTGATCGCAGACACTCGGCAGCGGGTGTTTTCGACCGAGGATACGCCAATGCTGGAGGCTCAGCAGAGACAAATTGGTGAAAACGATTTGATGGCCTGTCGCCCGATGATACTATCCATTGATAAAGGCTCCATGCATTGTCGAAGGTTGCTAGGCAATCTTATCGAGAAGGAGTCTGTGGCTAACGTCAGTTAAAATATCGAGAGCGATGGTTAATCTTTCACCAAATAAAACGAAAGACATTGCTATAATGCGCGGATGAAATCGCGACTCCTATCCCACGTCACACTGACATTTTATGCCGTTCTGGTTACCTGGTGTTTTGCATTGGTGTATCTGGCAAAAGCGCCGTTACCGAGTGCGCCAGTGGCTGCGGTTTACTTCGCGACCCTGCTGGGCTATTACGGCCTTCTTATCATCCTGGTGAGCATTTTGCTCTCGCCACTGGGGTTGTTTACTGTCACCCGCTGGCTGATCCCAGTAGCGCTGTGGCTGTGGCTGATTTTTTTGCTGATCGATGCCGCTGTGTTTGATCTCTACCACTTTCACGTCGAATGGCTGATTATCGAAATGTTTTTTTTCGATTTTCGCGGCATGGGCATTCCATTATTCCTGCTGATAGTTGCCGGATTGGTTGGCGTTGCACTGTTGCTTTTCGCCTTTTGGGTGCAGCGCTATAGTTCAAGGGTTTCATCCAGGCAGAACATGGTTGCGCGCCGGGTTCTGCTGCTGATTATTCCGGTGTTTGTCGTCAATACGCTGGTCGGATTCTGGGCCTACCGCTACGATCGCGAAGAAATCACCCAGTACGCCCCTTTTCTGCCGGCTTTTTCTGCCATCACCAGTTATAGCAATGGCGAGCGTATTGCGGCATTGTTGCCGACAGTTTTTCCTCCCGTTGCAGGCCAGGCCGTTTCCGGGGGAGCGGATGAGGGCATGGTCAACTACCCGCTGGAGGCGCCCCAGTGCCATAGCGAACAGCCCGCATCCATCCTCATGATTGTGCTGGAAAGCTGGCAGGCGGAAACCCTCAATGCTGAAATTATGCCGAACCTGTGGAATTTTTCCCAGGGAGCGACGCGCTATCAGCGCCATCTTTCCAGTGGATCGGCTACGGTTCCCGGGCTGTTTGGCTTAATGTACGGGCTGCACCCGACCTATTACGACAAGTTCAAGGCCGTGCCCCTCAGTCACCCGTCACTGTTTACCAAAACCCTCGACGAGCTGGCCTACCGCCAGCGGGTATTTACCAGCGGCGATTTGGATCGCTTTGCACTGCGCTCCCTGTTTTTTTCTCAAGTGGCCAAAGATGATTATCATCAGGCCAAAAAGGATGGCGATATAGTTGACCGTTTTGTGGCCAGTTTTGAAGAGGCGGGTCGACCGAATCAGCCCAATTTTGATTTTCTTTTTCTGACGTCCTCCCATTCAACCTATATCTACCCTAAAGCGTTCCAGCGGTTTGAGCCGGTTCCCAGGGTGGAGGGCAGCTATGCGCTTCACAAAATGGCCGATAATAGGCCCTTTAAAAATGATTACCGCAACAGTCTGTTTTACATCGACAGCCTGCTTGGTCGCGTGTTTGCAACACTGGAGAAAACGGGGGCATTGGCAAACACCTGGGTGATTATCACTGGCGATCACGGCGAAGAATTTAATGAAAATGGCCTGGGATTTTGGGGACACGGCAGCAATTTCTCGCGCTGGCAAACCCAGGTGCCACTTGTGGTGAAGGCGCCGGGAATAGCAGCGGGGGCGACTCAAAATCGAGTATCCATGCATCAGGATATTGCACCAACCCTGATGGAAAACGCCCTGGGCTGCGTCGGCGAGCGCGCCGATTACAGCAATGGCGAGGATCTTTTTGATCTTCCCGATTCCCGTGCCTCGGTGTTGTCGTCCTATGTGGTTAATGCCTACTGGATTGACGGTGTGGTCTATGAGCGAACCACGGGCAAAAAATACGCCTGGGATGGTATGGCCGAGATCAGCGC
>JBFXIU010000085.1:0-13728 GCA_050175615.1 Porticoccaceae bacterium
GGTAGGGATTTTTTTTCTTATCGAGCAGTAATAGCAATTTGGGGCGCAGCCGTTTTCCGGGATTCTGCGCAATCACCAAGCCTACCTCGTCGGTGCTGCACAACACCAGCGTTCCCACTGGGTAGATGCCCAGGCACTGAATAAATTGCTCCACCAGTTCGCTGTCAAACTGGCCGCTTCTCTGATCGTACAGCTCCTTTAGTGTACTGGTGGGTGCGATGCCGTCCCGGTGCAGGCGATGTGTAGTCATGGCGTCGTAGGTGTCCACAATGGCAACCATGCGAGCAAACAGGGGGATGTCGTCTCCCGCCAGCCCTCGAGGATAGCCCGAGCCATCATATCGCTCCTGGTGTGAATACACCATATCCAGTGCAGTTGCGGGAATATCGCCTTCCGCCGCCTCCAGTATCTCCACGCCGTGGATCACATGATTCTTGACGATCTCGTACTCCTCTTCTGTCAATGGGCTTTTTTTGTTGAGTATTTCCCTGGGGATTTTAAGGGTGCCGATATCGATCAGCAGGGCGCCCAGTCCAAGCTCGTTCAAGCGGTCGTAGGGCAAACCCAGGTGGCGACCAAATGCCAGCGATATTGAACAGACGTTCATGGCGTGGGACGCCGCGTAATCGTCTCGCCGCCGCAGCTGGCCGAGTAACATGTGGGCATCGGGGTTGCTGAGCACGCTTTCAGTCAGGTCACTGATCACCTGAACAACATAGCCCGTACTGAAAGTGGAACCCATTCGAATGTCTTCGAACATGGTTTCCACGTGTTCCTTGGCTCGGCCGCGGATCTCCCAGGCTCGACCAATCTCGGCTTCCAGTGGTTTTGGTTTGCCGTACTGTTTCTGGTGTATCAGGTTGGCATCAGCAGGAAAATAGGCCTCGCTTTCCCAAATGCGTCTGCTCGCTTGCTTTGACAGCGAGGGAGAAATGTACTTTATGGGTGTGGGCCGCAGCTCCTCGGGGTTGGTCTCGCCGGTAACGTAGACATACTCGCAGTACTTCCTAACCCGTTCGATGTCCTCGGTCGACTTGATTTCGAAACCTTGCAACAGGAAAGGGGTCTCGATCCAGGGGCGGTCGAGTTGTTCCACAAACATGCCGATCTGCAGGTTGTTTACTGAAATTTTGTGCTTCATCTATCCCGAGCCATGGTATTGCGAAGACGTATTTGCCACAGTATAAACAAAATCCGCCGGCTGTCGGCTGGATTAGTGGCAGCCGGATTATGGCTTGCCTGAATTTTATTCGAACCCTACGAATCTGTGGGGTAATCCAGGGGGGTGTTTACAGTTCCGGAGGCCGCAGGTCTGGAGCGAGCCCCATACATTCGCAGCGTTTGCCGAGAGATTCGAACTACCCGGAAAGAGTTTTGTGCGTCGAGTATTGGCAGGATTAAATGGCAAAGCCCGGCAACGCTTGGGTTTTGTCAGGAGTCCAAGCCAGGCAGGATTCGAATCCCGATAAAGCAAAAACCCAGCATTTGCTGGGTTTTTAGGTTTTCTGAAGCTGCTTTGAATCTTGATATGGTGCCCAGAAGATAGCTTGACTACTGTTTATTTAAACAGTATCAATTTGTATCAATCAGTATTATTTTTGTTATATATAACAATAAGATAGTAGGATTCATCGAAATAAAATAATCTCAAAGCGTGACAATTAATTCCAATTAATTATACTGTTTATGTTGGTATATATGTTGGTTGTGGCTGGTCGTGCCTGTTCAGGTTCCCTAAATTTCGATTTTGCTCAAAATCGTGTTGGTAAGGATGTTGGTATTGGTCATAAGTCATTGACTGCAAAAGTGGTTCGGTTCCCAAGTTCGGTGCCCAAAATGCCTAAAAAAGCTCCACAGCTATCAGATTTGGAAGTTAGACGGTTGCGCCATGGTTTCATTAAAGGTGATCCCAGGGTTAAAGGCGAAAACCGTAAACATAATATTGGTGATCCTTGTACAGCATTTCATGCTGTTGGTGGTGTGGCAGGCTTACTATTGGTTTGCCGCCCTCCTGGTGTCGACCAAAAACAAGGGTCGAGATCCTGGATATTGCGCACTATGGTTGGCGATAAACGTCGGGACATTGGGTTAGGTGGCTATCCCGATGTTTCCTTGGGTATGGCCAGAGAGAAAGCGCAGGAGGCGAAAGAACTTATTCGCCAGGGTGTTGACCCAGTAGCAAATCGGCGGGCAATTAAATCAGCTGTGATTCGAGAGCAGGCAAAAACGGTCACTTTCCGGGAGATGGCTGCAGAGTACATAGCCAAAAAAGCCAAAGAGCTGAAAACAGAAAAGCAGGTTCAGAAGCTGGCTAACCATCTCAAGAACTACGCTTACCCCCACATTGGGAATATGGTGATCTCGGATATTGAGCTACGCCATATCGAGAAGTTGCTAAAGCCCATTTGGGAAACCAAAACCGAAACCGCCAACCGAGTTCGACAGGCGATTGAAAACACCCTTGATCTTGCTGGAGTAAGGGGGTTGAGGCATGGAGATAATCCTGCAAGGTGGAAGGGTAACCTGGAGCATGCGCTACCCGCTCGAAATAAGGTCGCAAGGGTTCAACACTATAGTGCACTCCCGGTTTCAGATATGCCTACCTTTATGGCTGAACTCGTCGGCCAAACTAGCCAGGCGGCGCTGGCCTTGCAATTCGCTATTCTGACCGCGGCAAGGCCTGGTGAGGTGCGTGGCGCTACCTGGGACGAAATCGACCTTAAAAATAGACTTTGGACTGTGCCTGCCGAACGTATGAAAAAAGGGCGGCCGCATAGGGTTCCATTGTGTTCGATGGCTGTCCAGCTATTGGAAGCGTTGCCTGCAGAGCATCAGCTTATTTTTACCAACCAAAAAGGGCTTGCCCTCAGCGATGCAATCATATCAAGAACCCCCAAAAACCTTGGCTACAACGTAACCGCGCACGGCTTTAGGGCGACGTTCCGTACATGGGCTCAGGAGCACACCAACTACGCTGAAGAGGTGGTAGAGCTTGCCTTGGCGCATGTAAACAGCGATGCGACGAGGGCGGCTTATGCGCGTTCTGAGCTTATCGATAAGCGGCGGCTCCTGATGAGTGATTGGGAGGTGTTCTGCTGGAATGGCAACGAACAGGGGGCTGGCGCAAAAGTCCTTGCGCTCAAGGTTGCCAAATCATGACTTACGATCCGAAATGGACTCATGAACAGGCTGTGGCAGCGAAGAAAGCATGGGAGGCGGATGGGGATGCTAGGGTTGGGGTCGATCCATACTTGAAATGGTTGAGTAACCAATTGCTGGAGGATTTCAGGCAGCCCGTTGAGCAAGGGCAAGGATGGGCAATTTTAGAGGCATTGTCATGCTGTGCCAAAGCAGATTTAGCAATGCCCGATTGGCTTTCGCTGGCATTCATTGATTCGTATCAGTCTATAGTCACTAGATATGAGAACCGTTCCTGGGATGAAGTTTTTGGTAATCCAATTCCTAAAGGAGTTCAGTTAAAAGCACTGCGCTTTCGTAGGGATAACGCATTTGCAATCTACGACTTGATTCAGAATAGCAAGATCGAAAATCCTGCTGTGCGTATTGACAAAGGGTTATTTGAGGAGATTGGAGAAATTTACGGTGTTTCCGGGACTTTGATAAGTGACTGCTATTATGAATACAAAAGCTATATAGAAGGTGATCCGAATGATCCCGAAAACATAAGACCTGGTACTTTGGGATTTTTCCGGAAAAAATAAAAAAACTCGGGATTACTAAAAAAAACAAAACAATTAAATTTAAATCACCGCAACCAACCAAAAAAAGGTGATTTAAATGACAATCAAATCTAAAAAGGGGCAGTCCGCCCAAATTGGTAACCCACAGTACGCCAGTGTTCGCCGTATGGCAAAAATCTACGATGTTTCTCCCGCTACTATATGGAGATGGACGGCACAGGGAATATTGCCAAAACCAGAAAAGTTATCTCCTGGATGCTCCCGTTGGAGGCTTGATTTAATCCAAGCGGCAGGAGGTCTCAACCATGGTTAAGTTTGGCGATCACGATGTAACCGGCGTAAAAAGTTTTTACAGATGCCTTGCTTGGGTGAGAGATGGGCAGGATCTTAACGAGGAAGCCACTGAAAAACTCAAGCGTGCGATTCATTGCGTTTCAGAAATAGTGCCTGGACAAATTAAGTCAATTTCGCGATTTGTTAGCTCTGTTGACCCAAGTATTGGCTTAGTGAATCACAATGACTATGTTCAGATTGCGATGCTGATTGAAGATTTGGCACTATGCCTTATCGACGCCAAGGAAGCTTCCGTTATGCTTGAATGGCGAGAGCCTGGAATGGCTGGGGGAGGCGGGGAAAAATGATAGCCACAAGAAAAGCCCCCGCTTGGAGCGAGGGGCAAAAGAAAAAGGCCTACGAAGCCATTACCATTTTACAAAAGTATCCCGAATTTCGCCAGGATTTAAAGCTAGCGTGGACGGTTTCCGGTAAATCTTGCCCGCGATCTGAGTTTTATGCAGCGAATTTACCAGGATTGCGACGCCGCCAAGTTGAGAAAGAGGAGGAAAAAGAGTTTAACCGTGGAAGTGGTGTGATTTGCGATCACATCAAGAAGCATGGTTTTACTTTTAAAAAGCCATGGCCGCAAGCTGAGAAAAAACCGTCTCTTGCCACTGTTGAGCCAGTGAAAATAGATGTTGTAGCGGAAAGGTTTAAAATTTTTTCACCAACTGACGTTTTTGCTTTGCCTGATCCAGAGTATGCACTCAATCCAATATTTCCTAGAGCTGGTGTTGTGGCGTTTTATGGCTCCCCAGGCTCAGCGAAAACATTTTGTGCCATGGATTTGGCCATATCGTTGGCGTATGGCGGGCAATGGTTTGGATTGAAAACGCTTCGTCTTGATGTCACTTATTTGTTTCTCGAGGGAGGATATGGCGCCAAAAACAGATTGAAAGCGTTGCGATCTGAAAAAGGTGAAATACCAGAAAACTTTAAATTCTTGTTTGATTCGTTTGACATCACCGCCCATTCTGACCTGAAAGCTTTGGCGGAAGTGTTGCCGAAGGGGGGCGTTGTCTTTGTCGACACCCTCAGCCAGGCGTCTGCCGGTAAGGATGAAAACCATCCGCGGGACATGGGAGAAATAGTGTCAGGTGCTAAATTCCTCCAGGCAAAAACCGGCGGGTTGGTCGTTTTAATACATCATTCGGGGAAGGATGCAGCGAAGGGGATGCTTGGGCATACAAAGCTGAGAGCAACGCTTGACGCTGCCATTGAGGTTGGCCGGGACGGAACGCGGCGGTGGTGGAAAACGGCGAAAAACAAAGATGGACCAGATGATATTGGGTTTGGTTTTACCTTGAAAACCGTTGAGATTGGCTACGATGATTATGGCGAGCCCGTCACCTCTTGTGTGGTCGTGCAGGATAACTCGAAATCTGAAATAACCCGTGCCTTCACTCCCAGGGGCAACAATCAAAAGATTGCTGTAAAGATTATCAATGCAGCGATGAAATCCCAACCACCTATGGCCGTGACTTACCCCGAGTTTATACCACATGGATGTGTGGCTTTGGATTTGGAATCCATTTTGATTGATATAGGGGAGGGGCTGGCTTGCCCTAGTGACAAGAAAAATACAAGGGCGCGGGAAGCTGTTTCTGGTCTCGTGGCGCATGGTTATTACCAGTGTAAGGAGGGGTGGTTATGGAAAGAGTAGCCGCTCCGTTTTTCGCCGTTTTCGCCGTTTTCGCCGTTTTTCGTAGTCTCCGTTTTTCTCCGTTCCCCTTTATAAAGGGGAACGGAGAAAACGGAGAGGAAAACGGAGAGGAGCGACAGCGATGAAATACGCTCACCTTGGATTATTAAAAAATTTTGTCGAGCGGGGTGAAAATCCCCCTGAATTCCAATTATGGTTATGCCGTGCCTTGCAGGAATGCTGGCAAAAAGGTCGATCTCTTGATGAATGCCTTGGTATTCCAAAGGCTAAGGATCTCTGCCTAACCCGTGCAATTTTCATTTGCGGAGAGGGTCGTGATCTTGATTTTAAGAGTTCGGAGATAGCACAAGACATTGCCGACGCTATAAAAATTTTTGAAAGTCATTATTGGCACATTGATCGCGATAACTTGACTCCGCTTTTTCGCGCCATATACGACGCTGAAAAATCGCCAGGTGTAACTCCAAAAAATTGGCGACGGTTGCATGAAAAATTTTTTGATTAATTTTGTGCAGAATCGCACATTGTTTTTTTTGAATTGATATTCTGGTTACAGATGAACAAAGGAGCGATAATTATGTTCAAAACAAATGAAGCCAATGTTTGGATTGATGCCCTGAAGGTCAGAGCGGGCGCAATAGACCCATCTTTGGCGCACCCTAAAGCGCTGGCGCTGGCATATGGCAATGAAAAAATACTGCCTGCCCTCGCCAAAATGGCAGGGGTAGTATTAACTGGCCATGGTGTTTCAAGCGCAGGCTCAGCTGACGACTTTGCTAACCTTTTGGCGGATTCGTTGGCGGGCGTAGTGGTCAATCAATATCGTGTTCATGCTGAACACCGCAAACTTGCTAAATTTGGTAGTGTGCCTAATTACAAAACCAAGTACTTTGCTAATGTCAATCAAAATTCCGGCATGCTCGAAGTTGATGAGGCTGGCGAAATTTCTCAAGATTTTGTTATTGCGTCAGGGCAGGGTTTGCCAGCAAATGTCAAAAGTTATGCAAAAATCGTAAAAGTGAATAGGGAAGTCATCGTTAATGATGAGTTCGACACTGTTAGCAATGTCTTGGTGAATTTGGGCGCTAGAGCTGGTCGCCTAGAGGCGGGTGCTTTTTATTCTCTGCTGGAAAGCAATCCTGTTCTCGATGACAGTGAAAACATGTTTCATGTTGACCATGGAAACCAAATGACGCCAGCTGTCCTAAGCGACTCTTCGCTTGGCGCTGGTGTAGAAGCTTTGCGAAATCAGGAAATTGAGGCGGGTGAACCGTCCGGAAATAAGGCTAAATTTTTGCTTGTTTCCCCAGATCTTGAACTGGCAGCGATAAAGATAGTGCACCAGTGCGGGCTTGATATTGAAGTAATCTGTAGCCCTTGGGTTTCTTCTGGCACATGGTATTTATTCGCTGATCCAGAGGCGGCGCCTGTTATAGCGTTGTTATACTTGTTTGGCCAAAAAAATGGCCTAAGTGTTACAGGTAACCGTGCGAAGAACTCAAGGGCGTTTGCTCTGCGTGTTGCTTATGATTTTGGTTTGGTACCTGTTAGCCGCATTGGTGTAATCAAAGGGAGTGTTGCCTAATGGAAAGTTTTGATTTGGCACTTGTCGATTTTAAAAAGGCTGAAAATAGTCTGAAGCGAGCCCAGGAGGTTTATGATAAATCTATTGAGCCTGCTGAAGTCACCAGGGCAAGGAAAGCGTTAAATTCTGCTGAAATGATTGCTGATGAGGCATATGAGCGCCTTGAGCGGCATCGTCAAGACTACTGGATGTCACGCTATAGCAAAGTTAAATCTGAGCTATTTGAAAAGGCAGCCCCCCTTATTGCAGAAGCTGTCCAGTGTTGCAAAAACACTCACTCTCCGGGTTTGTTGCCATTTGCAAACCGGTTGGAGGTCATTAAAGAGCTTTTGCACAATACTCCCCCCCATGTCGAGCTCGAATGCGAAATTCCTGACGTGCCTTTTCGTTCAGATGTACTGGGGCGAATCTAACGAGTTTTAAGTGGAGATGAAGTTCGCGTTGCCTTATCTCCACACCGGGCAGGATATGAATAACTTTATATCTTGTGAGAGCTCTCCGGGTGCATTTCCTCGGATGTGCGACGGGCTCAATACCTTTCTCAAAAATGATTTGTCCTCACGTCCAAGCGCTTCTCAAGGTACTCCCCAGGGCACCCCTTCACGGGGACGCAGATCGCGATCTTTTAACAGATATGTCCAGAGTTCAGGGGGGTTATATTCTTGGCTGAAGGGGTTGGGTTTATCTAGGATCTGGTAATTGCTATGGCAGATGCACAAAGAACTATTGAGTTGATTTTTAAAGGCGTGGATCAGACAGGAGCGGCTATTGATTCCGTCTTGCGCGGCACATCCAGCTTTGCCTCAGGCGTTCAAAGCGCGACACAGCCCATTGCCGATTTTACCGTGGGGGCGCTCAAGCTAGAGGCTGGGTTGCTGGCCGCTGGTGCGGCATTTACTACCGTATCCGTAATTGCTGCGGGGCAGTTTGACAGCGCTTTTCGCGAAATTGACACATTGGTCGATGCGCCGGTGGAGGCTCTTGGATCCTTGCGTTCTGAGTTGCTCGAATACGCCAGCAGTAGCACCCAAAGTCTGGAGAGTATTACTGGCGCGACCTACAGCGCCATTTCTGCCGGTGTGGATTACACCGACAGCGTTCGCGCCCTGGCCAGTGCTGAGCAATTAGCCGTGGCGGGCAGAGCTAATTTAAACGATTCCATGGTGCTGCTGGTGTCCACGCTCAACGCCTACGGTCAGGGCATGGACTCTGCCAGCCGTTATAGCGATATTTTATTTAACACTGTTCGCCTGGGGCAAACTACATTGCCCGAATTGTCGGCTAGTTTGTCCAACGTGACCGGCACCGCCGCTACCCTGGGTGTGCCCTTTGAGACGCTGACAGCAGCCCTGGCGGCACTCACTACTGTTGGTATACCCACAGCGCAGGCCACCACGGCGCTCAATGCCGCATTGTCTGCCCTCATTGCCCCATCCGCTCAAGCCAAAACAATTGCCCAGGAGCTTGGGCTTGAATTCAGCGCCCAGGCAGTGCGCGCCCAAGGGCTTGAGGGTGTTCTGCAAACGGTTTATGCGGCAACAGGTGGTAATGAGGAACAAATGCGCCGCCTGTTTGGTAGCACAGAAGCATTGCGTGCAGTATTGCCGCTCACCGGCGCCGCTGCAGAGTCATTTGCCGGTAATTTGGTGGCGATGCAGAACAACGCTGGAGCGACTGCAGCAGCCTATGCCGAGATGGCCAATTCCTTTGATGTCGTTAATCAGCGTGTGGCAAATGCCTTTCAAGTCATGCTTATTCAAATCGGTGATCCTTTGCTTGATGAATATGGTGGGCTTGCCGATGCTATTGCCAATATATTCAGGACTATAGGTATCGAGGCCGATGGAGGGGTTCTTGAGTCGCTGGTAAGCTATGTTGAATCCCAGTTAGGCGAGTTGGAGCAGATTTTTCAGAGAATTGCTGCCAACCTGCCAGAGGCTTTACAACAAGCTGATCTTTCCGGTTTTACTGATGGCGTTGATGAATTAAAGAATGCTTTTGGTTTGCTATTTGATGGTATTGATATAACCACGGTTGATGGTTTGACTCGGGCAATTGAGTTTGCTGGAGAATCTTTCCACCGACTCAGCGCGTTTGTAGCCGGTGTTGTCGAAAGCTTTGAGCCTATGGTTGATAAGCTCTCAGATATGGCTCTGAAAATAAGCGAATTGCCACCAGAGTTATTGAATGCTGCTGGTCAAGTGGCGGGATTCGCGACCCAAGCAAATATCCTTGCCGGGACGATACAGTCACTTCTGCCTTCCCTAGAATCGTTGGCGACCATCGTTGGAATGAATCAAGCTGCCGGTTTGGTTGGTAGTTTTCGTGGCGCTGCAACGGCGCTGGCTGGTGGTACCGGCCTTGTGGCGCTTTTAGGTCAGGCGGGCTTGGTCGCTGCCGCAGGGGCTGCGAGTTATGCCATTGGAAGCCTGCTAGCTCCTAAAATTGATGATGTTGTGAACTCTTTTACTGAGGGTGAGCATAGTCTGGGAACGTGGATTTACCAGCTGGTAAATGGTGCCGAGGAAGCAGAATTGATGGCGCAGGTGTTGGCGCCTGTTCCTGTGGCAATTGACGATATAACCCGTGCAGCTCAGGGCGTGGATTTGTCGGCGCTTTTGATTCCGGATGACCAGTTAACGCGCAATGCTTCATCTATAGCGATGATCTCTAGGGAGTATGAAGCCATGCGGGCTTCGATTGATAATCTATTGATTCCTCAGTCAGAGGTTAACCGTGTAATCTCAGAGCAAGAGGCCGCTATCAACAGCCTAATGGTTCCGCAAGAGCAATTAACCAGATCTGTAGATGACTGGAGTCAAGCAACTGTTGGCATTGTGCCCATTTACGACCAAATCACCGGTGCCATCATCGGCTACGAAGAGGGTATCATTGCCGCTGGCAGCGCCCAGGAGCGCGCCAACGCGGGCATTGTCGACCGCATTAACAACATTAACGTGCTCACCGGCGCCACCGTGCGCGCCACCGACGCCACCGCCGAAATGGCCGCGATAAGCGCCGAATTTGCCCAAGAATATGCGCTTGAAGCTTTGCGGGGCAATGTCGAAATTCGTGTTGCGGAAATCGAGGCTGGTGCCCGGCGTATTGAGTCTGCCTTTGACTCTATTAATGTGAGTATTGAGAGCACAGGCGATCTTATCGGCACGGCCTTGGGGTTACTTGCTGACACCGATACCAGTCTTCGAGGTCGATTTGACATAGAGCGCCAACTTGACATCGAAAACCAGCGGAGAGGCGAGGCTCTTGGGCTTCAAGAAGAGCTTACCCGGGCAACCATTCGCCAGCTTGACGCGCAGGCGCAATCACTAGCTCGTGGCGATGGCATTATTACAATCAATGGCGACGGGCTTGCGCCCCACCTAGAAGCTATGATGTGGGAAGTTCTCCGATCTGTACAAGTCCGAGTGAATGAAGATGGTATGGCAATGCTGTTAGGGGTGGGTGCGACGGAGGTGCCCGCGTGAGCAATGTTAAGCGATTAAAAATGACCTGCTTGTGCTGTAAAGAATTGTTGACAGAGGATAATAAAGGCAGGGTGGGGCGCTGCAATATCTGTATTGCTATTTTTGATTCGATTATCGCAGGTTGCCAGGCAAAAGGATTCACTCCGCCTTTTTGTGTGGTGTGGCAGAAGGTGGGGATTCAACGCATAGTACAGAAGCTGCCTGATGGGCTGGCTGAAAAGTTTTGTAAGTTGATTATTGCAGCAGAGAATAACGAAAGCGTGAAAACAAGGAGGGAAACGATCCGGCGAAACAATAAAAAACGCTAGCAAAAATCACTAGCGCCTTTATGTTGGTTCTTTTGTTGGTAAATATTTTTTGTTTTTTCAACCCTTTGATTTTAAAGAGTTATTTTGTAAAAATGGTGCCCAGAAGAGGACTTGAACCTCCACGACCGTAAGGTCACTAGCACCTGAAGCTAGCGCGTCTACCAGTTCCGCCATCTGGGCTTGAAAGAAAAGCTTCTCTCTCAGAAGGCGCGCACTTTAACGACGCTCGAACGAATTGTCAATTCTCTTTGTTAAAAAATCTGCTACTCTGTGGGCAAGACTAACTGACGAGAAAACTTCTTGAAGAAAAAGCACATTACTCCCGATCCCCACGCTGCACGGGAGGCAGCCAAATACGATAAACCCATTCCCAGCAGGGAAGTGATTCTTGAACTGATTGAGAATAATGTCGGCCCGATGACACAGGAAGAAGTCGCTGCCGCTCTACACCTGGTTGATGAACAGGATCTTGAAGCTTTGCGCCGCCGCCTGGTGGCCATGGTTCGGGATGGTCAGTTGGTATCCAACCGCCGGGACGGCTACGGTACCCTCGATAAAATGAACCTTACCAAAGGGCGTGTTATCGGCCACCCAGAGGGTTTTGGGTTTGTTTCCGTTGGCGATGGTCAGGATATATATCTGTCCAGCCGTCAGATGAAGCGCGTATTCGATGGCGATGAAGTTCTGGTGCGCATTTCTGGTTGGGATCGGCGCGGCCGTCCTGAGGGCTCCATTGTCGAAGTTCTCAACCACAATACGTCCAAGTTGGTGGGAACCTATTTTGTTGAAAGCGGGGTCAGCTTCGTGCGTCCCGATAATCCGCGAATCAGTCAGGATATTATTGTCCCCAAGGACGAGGACGCGGGTGCTGTCAGCGGCCAGATGGTTCTGGTGATGGTAACTCGCCAGCCGTCAAAAGACATGCTGCCCACGGGGCGTATTGTTCAGGTTCTGGGGGAACAAAGGGCCCCTGGTCTGGAGATCATCTCCAGCCTCTACAACTACAAAATTCCCCATGAGTGGCCGGAGGATCTGCTGTCGGAGGTTGAGGGCATTGCCGATGAAGTTGGCGAAGAAGACAAGAAAAATCGCATCGATCTTCGCCATTTGGACTTTGTCACCATCGACGGCGAGGATGCCAAGGATTTTGATGATGCCGTCTATTGTGAACCTCTCAAGAAAGGCGGCTGGCGGCGGTTGAAGGGCGGCTGGCGATTGTTGGTGGCGATCGCGGACGTCTCTCACTATGTCAAGCCGGGCAGGGCGCTTGACAGGGAAGCCTGGAAGCGCGGCACCTCGGTCTACTTTCCCGGTCAGGTTGTGCCCATGCTGCCGGAAAAACTCTCCAACGGCCTCTGTTCTCTGAAGCCACAGGTCGATCGCCTGTGCATGGTGTGCGAGATGGCAATAGCCCCCGACGGCGCGGTTCAAGACTACCAGTTTTACGAAGCGGTGATGCACTCCCGCGCCCGCTTGACCTACACCCAGGTAGCCGGAATGATTGCCCAGAAGGGCGACGAAGACAGTGATATTCGCAAGCAGTTTGCCGGGATTGTCGAGCGCATCGACAGCCTTTATGACCTCTACACCGTGTTGCGGCAGGCGAGGGAGAAACGGGGCGCCATTGATTTTGAAACCGGAGAAACCCGCATTCTCTTTGATGAGCAGCGCAAGATCGAACAGATCATTCCCGAAGTCCGTACCGAGGCTCACAAACTCATTGAGGAGTGCATGCTGGCGGCCAATGTCTGTGCCGCGACGCTGATGGAGAAAAGCAAGCTGCCGGCACTGTACCGTGTTCACGAGGGACCCACGGAAGAAAAGCTCGCCAACCTGCGGGAGTTTCTCGCCGAAATTGGCCTGGGTCTGGCGGGTGGCGATTCTCCCTCGCCCATGGACTATCAGCAAGTGCTGGAGAAGGTGGCGGACAGGCCGGACGCCCACGTTATTCAGTCGGTGATGTTGCGTTCCATGAGCCGGGCGGAATACACCGAGGACAACGAAGGCCATTTCGGTCTTAACTACGAGGCCTACACCCACTTTACCTCGCCGATTCGCCGCTATCCTGACCTGTTGACCCATCGTGCTATTCGCGGTCTCCTGCGCAGCAATAAACGGGTTCCCCATTTGCAGCGTGCCCCTGGCGCTGTCCCCATGCCGTTGACTGAAAGTTACCCCTATGATGCTGCCTGGATGGCTGCTGCCGGTGAGCACGCGTCCTTTACCGAACGCCGCGCTGATGAGGCCACCAGGGATGTGGAAACCTGGCTTAAATGTGAATACCTGCTGGATAAGGTTGGCGAAGAATTTACCGGTATTGTGACTTCGGTTGTGGGCTTTGGTTTGTTCGTCGAACTGGTGGATCTCTTTGTCGAGGGGCTTATCCACATTACCGGGTTGCCCAAGGATTATTATTACCATGAGCCTGCCCACCACCGCCTTGTGGGGGAGCGCACCCGCAGAGTTTTCCGTCTTGGAGATCGGCTGCGCGTCAAAGTTGCCCGCGTCAATCTCGAGGAGCGCAAGGTGGATTTTGATCTTATTGAAGACAATCAAAAATCCGAAAAAGCAGCGGGTGGTTTCGGCGGAGAAGCACAGGGCCGTGGAAATGATGGCCGTGGCAGGCGCCGGAATAAAAAAGATTCCCGCG
>JBFXIU010000086.1:0-13643 GCA_050175615.1 Porticoccaceae bacterium
GAGCCGCAACTGGCTCTGGCCTCCGGTGATGACGGCCTCGATTTTACCCGCCGTCTGCTGGCGGAAGCTGCAAATCACCTCAGTGATAATGGCGTTTTGATTGTTGAAGTCGGCAATTCCTGGCCAACCCTTGAAGCCAGCTTTCCGCAGCTGCCTTTTGTCTGGGTGGAATTCGAGCGCGGCGGCGGCGGAGTCTTTATTTTGCGTCGGGACGATCTCCTCAATTTGGGTTAAAATAGGCACTTTTTTAAGGGGATAGATTCTTGTCCGGCAATACATTCGGCAAACTTTTTACCGTGACCACTTTTGGCGAAAGCCATGGCGTTGCCCTCGGCTGTATTGTCGACGGCTGTCCTCCCGGCATGGAACTTTGCGAGGCAGATCTTCAGCACGACCTGGATCGCCGCAAGCCCGGCCAGTCGCGCTATACCACCCAGCGCCGCGAAGGGGATGAAGTCAAAATTCTGTCCGGGGTTTTCGAGGGCAAAACCACGGGTACACCCATCGGTATGATTATTGAGAATACCGATCAGCGCTCCAAGGATTATTCAAAAATCAAGGATCAGTTCCGCCCCGCCCATGCGGATTACACCTATCAGCAGAAATACGGTATTCGCGATTACCGTGGCGGTGGCCGCTCTTCGGCACGGGAAACCAGCGTGCGGGTGGCGGCGGGCGCCGTGGCCAAAAAATACCTCAGAGAAACCTTTGGCGTCGAAATTTTCGGCTATCTCAGTCAGCTCGGCCCCATAAAGCTGGAGCTGGTGGACAAGAACGCCATCGAAACCAATCCTTTTTTCTGCGCCCAGCCGGACAAGATTCCCGAGCTGGAAGACTATATGCAGGCGCTGATCAAGGAAGGAAATTCCGTTGGCGCCAGGGTCAGTGTCTGCGCTACCGGAGCGCCTCCGGGTTGGGGTGAGCCTGTTTTTGACCGCCTCGACGCCGAACTCGCCCACGCCCTGATGAGCATCAACGCGGTCAAGGGCATTGAAATCGGTGCAGGTTTTGCCAGTGTCGAACAGAAAGGCACCGAACACAGGGATGAAATCACCCCTCAGGGGTTTCTCTCCAACCATGCCGGCGGTATTCTCGGCGGTATTTCCAGCGGCCAGGACATTGTCGCCCACCTGGCACTCAAGCCCACATCCAGCCTGCGCATTCCCGGCCAGTCCATTGATATACATGGCAATGCCATTGAGGTTATCACTACCGGTCGCCACGACCCCTGCGTGGGTATTCGTGCCATTCCCATTGCCGAAGCGATGATGGCCATTGTCTTGATGGATCACGCTCTTCGCCACCGGGGGCAAAATGCTGATGTTTTGGCAACCCTTAAACCGGATTGACAGGTTTAAGGCGCAGGGGGTTGTTTTTATATGTGGCTGCAAAAGGAGATTCAGTTAACCGCAAAACCTCGAGGTTTTCACCTGATCACTTCGGAAGTCCTTGCCGGTATTGGGGAAATTTCGTGTTGCAAGGTTGGCCTTTTGCATCTATTTATCAAGCACACCTCCGCCTCCCTGACGGTTAACGAAAACGCTGATCCCAGTGTTCGCCAGGACTTTGAGAATTTCTTCAGTCGCGCAGTGCCAGAGGATGAGCCTTATTACCGCCATCGGGATGAGGGTTCCGACGACCTTCCCGCCCATATCAAGTCCAGTTTGCTGGGGGCTTCGGTGACTGTGCCGGTGGCGAATGGCCGCTTGAATATGGGGATCTGGCAGGGGATTTATCTTTGCGAACATCGCAACAATGGCGGGCCCAGAACCCTGGTTGTCACCCTTAGCGGGGAATAGGTTTCGGAGGTTGCTGAGCGGGTTTCGAGAAAGAGTCTGCTTCCAGTTCGAATTTTCAGATTCCGATGTCGGTCACGGAAAAACAGGCTGGCAAGGCTGGAAAGGGGGTATGGAAAATTTATTGATTAACCAGCCTCTGGCTTCGCGAAATATTCGATACGATCCCTTTTTGCTGTGTTTTCTCAACGAACCTCGACCGCCAAGCTTCAGAAAAGCTGATCAATTAACGGAACAAAACAGAGAAACAATTTTCTCATAATCTTAAGCTTGGTTATGATAATATATCGAATATATAACGAGTATTAAGGTTTCGCATATAGCCAATGTCTCATTTCGGCAGGCAACTACGGACAGAACACAATGACCCAAACCCACCCACCCCTTCGAATCGTCATCTACGGCACCGGCCAATACGGCTGCTATATTACTCGCCTGGCTCTACAGAAAGGCTGGTCAATAGTGGCTGCCTTCAATCGAGCCGGCGATAAGGTAGGTCAGGACTTAGGTCTGCTGGCTGGATTGGATAACAAACTGGGGGTTATCGTTGAGGATTGCGACACTGCCAGTTTCGACAACCTTGAAGCCGACATTGGCATTGTTACTTTAACGAACCAGCTAAGTGTTAACTTTATCGCCCATGAACGCTTATTAAAAGCGGGGATGAATGTGTTGTGCCATGGCTCAGAATCTTACTATCCCTACGGCTGTGATCCGGTCATTGCGGAACAGATCGACAACCTTGCCAAGCAGAATAACGTGACCTTTAGCGGTGGTGGCATCTGGGATATGTCACGTATATGGAGCGGCATATTACTGCTCGGTCCCTGTACTGGGATAAGGTCGATATTTCATAGTGGCATCACTGATGTTCATGGACAGGCTGCTACCATAGAAAGAGCTGAAGAGGTTGGTATTGGTTTATCAGTAGATGAGTATATGGCGCGCGGTTTAAACAACGCGCCTCTGGCAAATTCTTACAAAACGATACCGGAGCATGTGCTGGCGGCAGTGGGCTATACCATTAGTTCAACCAGTGTCGAAATAGAACCCGTCGTCTATGACGAGGCCATGCCAAACCCGTGGACAGGTGGAACCATTGCCGCCGGTGTTTGTATCGGTACTCGAATAATTGGCAAAATTGACACGCTTGAGGGTGTAACAGCAACCGTGGAAATTGAACTTAGAGTATTTAAAAAAGATGAGGTTGAACACGTCTTTTGGTCCGTTGATGGCGAACCGCGCAACGAAATCAGAATCAATCGCAAAGACACGGCACACACGACTGCAGGCAGCTTATTTAATCGTATCCCCAATGTTGTTGCAGCAAAACCTGGAATCGTTTTAATTTCTCAAATGGGCCCGTTAACTACAAGCGCCATATAATCAAAACTCAGGAATAGGATAATGACCAATTGTTATAAAATCCCTCTCAGTGTTGATGCATTACTCGCAAAAGCCCGCGAAATCACTGGCGTTAATATTATCGATGACGAAGTTGTTGAACCCTTAACCATTTTTGTTAACTCTCTGAATACAGACAGTTGTCTGCATGAAACAGGGGTTATTGCCAAGCAAAATAAAATACTTCGACTATTAAGCAACCGCTTGCGCATGCTGCGTGACTATGCAGCCCACCCGGAAATAGATGACGAAAAAATTGAAAACCCGATATTTATATTGGGTATGGCGCGCAGCGGCACGACCAAAACCCATCGCGTTCTGGCTGCCACGGGGGATTTTAACTATATGCCATTCTGGATGGTGCAGTACCCCTCTCTATTTACCGGCGATAGAAGTGAATCACCCCAGGCACGCATAGATGCAGCCGACGCCTACTGTCGCTGGCTTGATGAGACTGCTCCCGAAAGTAAACTTGGCCACAGCTTTGAAACATTTGAAGCAGAAGAGGATTCGTTATTAACCGAGCAATGTTTTATTGCGCCTTCTTTTTTAGGCTACGCTGAAGTCCCCAGCTATATTGAATGGTTTGCCCAGCAAGGGATGATGCCCGTATTCACCATGCTGCGAAAAGTGCTCAAATACCTGCAGTGGCAGGGGTTGGCGACATCTGCCAAACCCTGGCTGCTAAAAGCACCCACCTACTATGGCTTTGAGCCAGAACTGCTTTCTGTATTTCCTGATGCAAAAATTGTCATGACACATCGCAGTCCGTTAAGTACAGTGCCATCTCTGTGTAAACTTATCCAACAGTTCCACATACCCTTTGACAGCGCCCAAGGTGACCCGAAGTCACTACAAACAGATTTGGCGATGACATTAACGCTTCATTTACAGAATCGCAAAAATCACCCCAACTTGAATATTCTGGATTTTCGGTTTGAAGACGCAGTAAACTCGATGGAAACCGTTGCCGAAAAAATATATGCTTTTGCGGGCTTAAACCTCTCAGCAGAATCCCGCCTGAAAATTCAGAACTGGGGTTCTGACAACCCCATTCACAAGGAAGGAAAGTTTGAGTATTCACTTGAAGAATTTGGCCTTACCAAAGAAGGGATTAAAGAGGAAATGGCGGACTATATCGCCTTTATCGATACCCTAAAACCGTAACTTTCTGACGTTGGCACCTGTCGCCAATCTCTGAAATTAGCGACAGCTGCCTTATAAAAATAAGCATTGGAAAAAATAATAGCGATGGGTGGTAGTTAGAATCCTGTGCTATTTCTTTTAAGCCTGTGAGGTAGAACTACCTGACTTTATGGCCGGGGAAGTGCGGAAACTAAACCCCAGGAATATGTGATTGGCGTATGGGAGTTAGGCCGCGCTAAATTGAGCGTAAATCCTGTCGGTTTGCTCTGCCATAATAAAGTCATTGAGGTGGAGGCCGTTGGAGGCGTGAGTCCACCAAAACACCGCCACCTTTCCCCAGCTGATTTCCAGTACCGGGTGATGTCCTTGAGTTTCCGCCGCTTCGCCCACCTGCAGGGCAAACTTGAGCCCGCTGGGGTAGTCCTTAAAGTCGTAGGATTTAAACAGGGTGTCGACGCTGTCTCGTTGAATAATCGTCCAGCCAGACAGCTGGGCGAGATGCTTCTCCTGTTCAGCCTTGTCCATCGCTGGCGCCCCTGAATGGCAGGGTTCGCAGATTTTGTTTTCAAAAACCATTCTGTACCTCCGCTGACTGTGTAATTCAGTCGTGCAAGATGAATTCGCCGTTGTTACAGGCAGTTTTTCGGCTTATGCAAGCCAGCGAGTTTGCTTAATATTTTCGCCGGGCTTGGCGGGAACAATTTCATCAGATAAATGCTTTTGCCCTTGTCCGCACCCAGGTTCATGCCGATGTATTTGACCAGGGGGCGCATGGAGGGCGAAAAACCGTAGTCATTGTAAAACGCCCTGGTTTGTTCAACCAGTTGCCAGCGTTCCGCTGTTAGATCGATGCCTTCGCTAGACGCTGTTTCGCGGGCGAATGTGGTATCCCAGTCGGCGGGATTGATCAGAAACCCCTCTTCATCGATGTTGTACATAATTGTCTAATAGCGCCGCCTGAAAGAGTCGTTACGGTAAACAAGGGTTAAAATTCAGCGATAAAAAAGGCGGCATTGAAGCCGCCTTCCTTCACAAGTGTTAATTTCAGTCGTCACTCATGCCCAGCAGGTGTAGCAGACTGCTGAAGATGTTGTAGATCATCACAAACAGGGTGACAGTGGCGGAGATGTAATTGCGCTCACCGCCGTGGATGATTTCGCTGGTTTGCCACATCAGCAGCCCGGAACAGATCACCAGGAACATGCAGGAAATGGCCAGGGACAACCCTTGAATCTGGAGAAAGACATTGGCGATAGCGGCGACAAAGGCAACCACCAGGCCGGTGATCAGGAAGCCCGACATGAAACCGAGGTTTTTGCGGGTGGTCAGCACATAGCCGGAGCAGGCGAAAAAGATCAGAGCTGTGCCGCCGAGGGCGGTCAGAACAGGTTCGGCGCCGGATGTTTTCAGGTAATAGCTGATAATGGGGCCGATGCTGAAGCCCAGCCAACCGGTGAGGGCAAAGACCCAAAGCAGACCCGAGGCGTTGTTTTTGTTTTTTTCGGTCATCCACAGGCAAAGAAAGTAGGGCAGCAGGGTCCAGAGGCCGAGATAGGGCACGTTGAGCGCCATGGCGACGCCTGCCGTGATGGCGCTAAAGAGGACGGTCATGGCCAACAGGGCATAGGTGTTGCGCAGCACTTTGCTGACGTCGGCGGAAAGCGCGGTGGACGTATTGGAAATAACAGCTTTTGTCCGTGTTTCCATAGGGTTATTGCTCCGATAAGTGGTTCACTGGTTCAGACCCAGATACTACAACAATGTTCCCGCAAATCAAGTAATTCCGGTGAAAATGCGATCCCGCTGAGGAAGCTATGGCCAATACTGGCTGGCAGCGGTAAAATTCGCCCTCGCTGATAAGGGGTAACCGATAATGACTGCTGCACCAAAACAACCCACAATCAATATTGATCAACTGCTGACGCTGTCGCTGAATGCGCTTGATCATTACTTTTTCAAGTCTCACAAGGAAAAGGCTCGCAAACTCTATAAAGAGATAGCGGCTGGCGATGCTGTTGAATTCGCGTCATTGACCTTTAACGACGACAAAATACCTCCCATCAAGGTAAAGCTGTGCCTTGATCATCAGGAATATAAAGGCCACTTGACATTCCATATGTTCAAATCTGCCCTTCAGCTGATGATGAGAAATATCGCCGGTCGCCTTCAGAAAAAGAAAGACCTCAATATTTTCACCAGCAAGGAAACGGGCGAAGTGATTGTGCATTTGCCCGGGGTCATTCAGGACAGGGAAAACATCAACGTGCTGGTGCTGGGTATTGCGCCTTCCCGACAAACGGCGCTGATCAAGCTCCAGTTCCTGGATTCCGATCAGTTTAAAAAAGAAGTGGCTGAAGCCCAGGTTGCCGCTGAATCAGAAACGCCTGAAAGCGACACAGAAGAGACGGCCAAAAGCGAAGGATAGGCTGTCAGGAGTCATTATCTATTACACGGCAGGGGTTTCAGCGGCTGAAACCCCTGCCGTTCGCCATTTTCCCGATCAGGGGTTTGACATTGTGGGCATAGCGCAAACCTTTGGCTCCGGGGAGGGCTTCAACCAGCGAGCCTAAAAACTGATACTCCTCTTTGAATAGCCCCTGATTGTGGCCGTAGGGTTTTGTTGCGCGGTTTATATGTGCCCTGATTGGGTTGTCTGCTGTAACCATTTTAAGCCGATGGTTGCTGTCTGTTACGATCCAGGTGCCATCGTCGCAGCGGCGCACTTTGTCGATGATCAGCAGGTCATCCTTGGCTATGCCAAGCGTTGGACTGTCTTCCGGTGATCTCACCACAAGGGTTTCGTAAGCAGCAGGTAACGCGCTGGTATTCAGCAGGCGCGGTTGTCTGGTGGCTCTGCCGAGTGTCGGGTTTGATAGTCTGTCCTGGTGGTTGGAGAGTTGTAGCAATCTTCCTGGTTGCTGCGGGCAATCGTTGATCAGGCTTATCTGTAACATGGCAAGCAGGATCTACTGGGTATGTATACAGTATCATAGCCCTTTGGGCTTTGTGCTGTAAATATATCCAGTACTTTTATTTTTCTTGATGTTGTTTCATCTCTGCTTGGGGCAAATCCTTTGTTTTTACGGCGCTGTCTTTTGTCTGTTTTTGTGTATTCTCTTCGTCTGCTGGTGGAAAAAACAGCGCCAAAGGTTGACGAAGAATTTGACGCCACAGCGCTCGACCCAAATTGGGCATGCTGCTGATGCGCACATCCCTGGCGCGAAGCGCCACTGACAGGGCGAGAGAGAAACTTGCCCATAAATTGACAGCGCCAATCAGCAACACGCAACCGCCATAAAGGAGTAGTTGCTTTGCATCCACATCCACGGCACTGATGCCGTAGCCAAAGTCGGTTGATGCAAAAGCGACATGGCGAATATCCAGGGGCAAGCCCAGCATCGAGCCAAAATAAGCCGTGGTACCCAGTAAAAAGCCAAAGGCAAAATTGCCGATAAGCGCGCCGTAATTGTCGCCCATATAAACGGCCACCTTTTGCCGTGCGCCACCGGGCAGCAGCCGTGTCAGTAACGGATGTGCGCCAAGGCGTCCAGCCAGGTCGAGGCGGGCGGCGCGATTATCGAAATAGCCGGAAATTAATCCTGATACAAACAGCCAGACGCCGGCTATGGCGGCGTGAACCAGAGCAAGGCTATCAACGAAGTCGAGGCGATGGAGAAGATAATCTGCCGTTCCCTCATCGATCAGGTTTGCCCCTTGCCAGCGGCTATAACCCCAGGCAAGGAGGTAGGCCATAGAGAGCGCGATGCTGACATTGCCGACAATGGCGATAAATTGGGAGCGGCTCACGCGGATCAGCAGGTCGGCGAGTTTGACAGCATTGGCGCGCCCCTGGTCACCTTTTTCCACGGCATTGGCAAAATGTGCTGCCGTCATTGCCGGTTGCTTGGTGGCTACAGTGCAGCCGACCATATGAATCAACACAAAGCCAAGACCATAATTGAGACTGCTGAGGAGTGTTTCCATACCTGCGTTAAAGCCTTGAGCAAGAATCTGGATTTTTATCAGCGCCATAAAAGCAATAATGAAACCGCCGCCTGCGCCAGACCAGAGCATGCTCAGGTATTCTCGGCGGTTGCTGGTGACATAGTGCTCGCCCTGATGGCTGGCATTTTCCGTGACACTGCGAGCCAGCAGGCGGCTGTTCTGGCGCCACAGGGTCGAAAGGCTGTTGCGGTTATTGCTGGCGGTGACAAGTTGCTTGAGCAACTCGATGGCTTTTTCGTTGAATGCTTCGCGGTCTCTGACTGTGAGGGTATCCAGCAAAAGATCGATACGAGCCAGAGTTTGGTCGAGCCTTTCCAGCAAATGGGTGAGGGCAATGCTGGCGCCTCTGCTCATCATGCGCTTGCGCAATTGATCGAGACCTTCCCTGCACTGCTCCAGTAGCACCCGGGCGTGATCGTCGTCATAAAATTCAGCTTCGTCGTCCAGCCACTTCTCATAGTGACGAACAAACCTGGCCAGTTCTCGCTGCTGGGCGACAAAGGCGGAATCCCTGCTAACGATCTTTGGATCAAGGCGGAGGATTTCTGCCTCCAGTTCTTCGGCGGCAATCCAGATAGACAGCATTTCAAGGGCGTAAAGGACTTCGCTGCACACCTTGTAGCGAACAGACTTGAGTTGTTCCCGGTCGTAATGCCAGAGAGCGGACAAGAAATTCACCCAGGTTTCCGTGGGAATGGCACAGACCCAGTCGGCATCGCGATTATGGTTAAAAACCAGTGCTATGGCATCGCGGATATTGCTTTTGTCTCTGGGGGAGGGGTTAAATTTTTCGTAAAGTCGGTCGAAAAATTCCCGACTGAAACCGCGGCGGGAAAGAATACCAAGGGAGGTAAAGACCTCAAAGTAACTGGCTTCCATCAACCAATTGTTGAGTGTCTCCGTGAGATGGGTGCGCGCCTGTGGATGGGTTTCCAGCCACTGTTCCAGCTCAATCATTCGCGCGAGCACTGGAGCAATTTTATCCCGATTGCGGCCGTTGGGTCGCAGCCAGGCAATAATGGCTGTCATTGCAGCCACAGGCTCGATGTCGCCATTTTCTAAAAGGTCGAATAGTGAATCGCTCAAAATACCGCCCAGTCTCCATAGGTTACTGGTGGCATTCTCAGGGCAATGGTTACAGAGTGCAATAATGCAGTGGCTAGATGGTATCTAAATACACGCTGGGTGACGCGGACGCAGAAATATCGGCTGGCGCTAAACGAGCCAGAGCCTGCCCTGTGCACATTATGGGGCAAATCAAAATGTCATGTCTTGAACTTTCGAGGGCTGAGGGACGCTGGTCGCCCTCAGCTTTGGGGTTTCAGACAATATCGAGCAATTCGATCTCAAAAATCAGTGCCTGATAGGGGCCAATACTGCCACCGGCGCCGCGTTCACCGTAGGCGAGCTGGTAGGGAATATAGAGTTTCCACTTGGCGCCGACATTCATCAATTGCAAGGCTTCGGTCCAGCCGGCGATAACACCGTTGACGGGAAATTGCGCCGGTGCGTTGCGGCTGTAGGAGCTGTCAAATTCGGTGCCGTCGAGAAGCGTGCCGCGATAATGGGTGCTGACCGTGCTGCTGGCCTTGGGTTTTTCACCACTGCCATTGGCGATAATTTCGTATTGCAGCCCCGAACTGGTCACGGTGACTTCCGGGCGCTGGGCATTTTCCGCCAGGAAGGCTTCACCCTGGCTCGCCATTTGTTTAGCGTTCTGCGCTTTGTCTGCCTCCAGTTGCGCTTGAATCGTCCTGAAAGCGTTGTTGATATCTTCGTGGCTGATCTGGGGATTGTTCCCGGAAAAGGCATCTTCCATACCCGCGAGGGCGGCACTCAGGGAGACGCCGGGAAAAGTATTGACCAGCTGCTGCCCCATTTGCAGGCCGATGCCGTAGGAGGCCATGGCTTCTGTACTGCTAAATTTGTTCTCACTCATTGTCACTCCCGCTTTAAACGTTTATTTAGTGTTAACAGACCCTAAGTCGGCCATTATCCCTGTTATTGCCCTTGGCGCAAAACCGGGGATTGAAAATGACCACAATTTGACCTGCCTGATTGAGGGGAAGGCAATGCGTGCTATGTGCTGGTTAACCCTTTATCATTGTTCCCCCAAAAAAATCAGCCAAAAAAGTGATTTAAAAAGTCTTTCGAAAAGTCGTTTTAACTATCACCCTCTAACATGTAGCCACAAAACTCAGGTAAGCCGATTTGACCAAATTAACCTTTATCACCGGACAGCGCTGGGTGAGCAGTACGGAGCCGGAAGCTGGATTGGGCATCGTTGTCGACTGTATTCACCGCCGGGTGGAGATCAGTTTTCCCGCCATTGGTGAGCATCGCATTTACGCGATCGACAATGCTCCCCTAAACCGGGTTCAATACAGCGAGGGTGACAGTATTCGCTGTGACGAGGGTCGCCAGTTGGTGGTCAGGGATGTCTACGAAAAAGAGGGGCGTTTTGTCTACCTCTGCCTGGATGACAAAGGCAGAGAATGCCAGGTGGATGAACTCAATCTCGACAGTTTCGTTCAGTTCAGTAAACCCCAGGATCGGCTTTTTTCAGGACAAATCGACTCCAGGTCGCGCTTTAAACTGCGCCGGGAAACCCTTGAGCATCAGCGCCGTCTTCAGCAGTCCGGCGCGTTGGGGTTGCTCGGTGCGCGAGCACAGCTTCTGCCCCACCAGTTTTATATCGCCAGTGAAGTGGCGAGCCGCCATGCGCCCCGGGTATTGCTGGCGGATGAAGTCGGCTTGGGAAAAACCATCGAGGCCGGATTGATCATCCACCAGCAACTGGTCAGTGGCCGCGCTGGCAGAGTGTTGATCGTGGTGCCCGACAGTCTCATTCATCAATGGCTGGTGGAAATGCTGCGACGTTTCAACCTGATGTTCACCATACTTGACGAAGCGCGCTGCCAGGGGCTGGAAGGTTCTGGTGACAGCGGCGATGACGACAGGGTTGGTGGCATAGGGGGAGCCGAAACAGCAGCAAACCCCTTTGAAAGCGCTCAGCTGGTTATTTGCAGTCTCTCTTTTCTGGTTAATGAGGGCAATCGCCAGCAGCAGGCCTGTGAAGCTGGCTGGGATTTGATGGTGGTCGATGAGGCTCACCACCTCGGCTGGAGCCCGGAACAGGCCAGTCCCCAATATCTTTGCATCGAAGCTCTGGCGGCCAGGGTGCCGGGTTTGCTACTGCTGACTGCCACTCCCGAACAGTTGGGGGTGGCGAGTCATTTCGCTCGTCTCAGGTTGCTCGATCCAGACCGCTATCACAGCCTCGACCAATTTTGCGACGAGGAGGCCGATTATCGCCAGGTTAGCCTGCTGGTGGAAAAGCTCCTTAAAACCGATGCTGCGCATCAGTTGCGTCTGTCGACAGATCTGTTGGATCAACTTGATCGCTATTTGGGCAAAGGAGCCTGCAGTGAATTGATCGCGGCTCTTGGTGATAACAATGACCACAGTATCACCACGACTATTGGAGATATTGTTCGCAGCCTTCTCGACCGCCACGGCACTGGGCGTGTGCTGTTTCGCAACACCAGAGACGCCGTTGCCGGGTTTCCCGAGCGCAACTACAATCCCCATCTCCTGCCGACTCCTGACAGCTATGCCGGTCTCTGTGTCGATGCAACCATTGAGCAGAGATTGCGCCCGGAAACGCTGTTCGGCGACAGTTGGCTGGCGACGGATTCCAGAGTGCAGTGGTTGGTCAGGTGGCTGGCGGATCTTCGCGATGACGAAGGAAAACCGGAAAAAGCGCTGGTGATCTGCGCCCGCGCCGATACGGCGCAACAACTGGAAAATCACCTCAATCTGCGTGCCGGCGTACGCTCCGCTGTTTTCCATGAGGGCATGACGTTGGTGGCCAGGGATCGCGCCGCTGCCTATTTTGCCGACGACGAAGATTCAGCCCAGGTGCTGGTGTGTTCGGAAATTGGCAGTGAGGGGCGCAATTTTCAGTTTGCCCGCCATCTGGTGCTTTTTGATTTACCTCTCAATCCCGATCTACTTGAGCAGCGTATTGGCCGCCTCGACAGAATTGGTCAGCGCCACAGGGTGCAGATTCATGTTCCCCATTATGATAGTGGCGCCCAGCGGGCGCTGGCCAACTGGTACCACCTGGGGCTCAATGCCTTTGAGCGTGTCTGCCCCGTCGGTTTCGCTATCTATGAACAGGTTGAAGAGCGTCTGCTCCACTGTCTTGGGAGCGGCGCGGATGAAGATGCATTGGTGAGTGATACCAGGGAGCTGACCGCCGCCGCTTTGCAGAAACTTCAGGAAGGCCGCGACCGGCTTCTGGAGCTGAGTTCCTGCAATGTCGAGCGGGCGGAGCAGGTGTTGGCGGAAATAACGGCGGCGGAATGTCCTCAGGTGCTCGCCGATTATATGGAAACTGTATTTGATAAATTTGGCATCGATCACAGCTACCACAGCCTTCACGCCCTTGTCATCCGTCCCGGCGATCACATGCACTGCGAAGCGTTCCCTGGGTTGCTGGAAGACGGCATGACCCTAACCTTTAATCGCACCAGGGCGCTGAGTCGGGAGGATATGCATTTCCTCAGCTGGGAGCACCCCATGGTCACCGGGGTCATGGACATGATAGTCGGCGGCGATTTTGGCAATGTCGCCATCTGCACCCTGAAACTGCCGCCCCTGAAACCGGGAACCCTGCTGTTGGAGAGTTTTTTTACCCTCCATTGTCCGGCGCCCAAATCCCTGCAGCTGTACAGATTTTTACCCATGAGCAGGATTCGTGTCGTTGTCGACGTCAATGGCAAGGACCTCAGCGCCATCCTTGCCACCGAGCATTTCGACCGGCTCGGACAAAAAATTGCCAAGCCCACTGCAGAGGCGATTGTGCGCCACGCCAGGCCGCAAATTACCGCGATGATCAAGCGGGCGGAAGAGCTGGCACTAGCAAAAAACCACAACGCTGAACAGGGCGATCTGATTGCGAATGCGATAGTGGCAATGGAGAAACGGCTAGGTTATGAGCACCAGCGCCTTGTGGCGCTGTCCCGCATCAATCCCAATATTCGCCAGGACGAAATCGATGCTATCAATAACACCATGTCGGCCTTGAAAACGGCAATGCAGAGGGCGGAATGGCGCATGGATTCCCTGCGCGTTGCCATTACCACCTAAGGACGCTCTGATTAATGTCATTCCCGCGCAGGCGGGAATTCTATAATCGATTGATTTTTCGTCACTCCCGCAGAGGCGGAAGTGACGAAAACAGAATTAATCAGAGCATCCTTAACCTGTAAATTGCACCACTTCATG
>JBFXIU010000087.1:0-13127 GCA_050175615.1 Porticoccaceae bacterium
CACACTGCACACCAACAGTGCGCCGGAAACCCTCACTCGGCTGCTGAATATGGGGGTGCCCTCCTTTAACGTTGCCACATCGGTAAGCCTTATTATTGCCCAGCGCCTGGGTAGACGCCTGTGCAGCCACTGCAAAACACCTTATGAAGACATCCCCAAGTCGGTCTTGGCAGAAGAAGGCTTTAACGAAATCGACTACCCTGTTGATGAAATCACCCTCTTTAAACCCGTGGGTTGCAAGCAGTGCACCAATGGCTATAAGGGTCGAACCGGTATCTATGAGGTGTTAAAAGTGACACCGGCGATTTCGCGAATCATAATGGACGGCGGCAACTCCATTCAGATTGCCGACAAGGCAAAAGAGGAAGGTTTCAGAACCTTGCGGCAGTCCGCACTTCGCAAAGTGGCCGAGGGTATAATGAGCCTCGAAGAAGCCAATCGCATAACCAAGGACTAGACCATGGCGACAGCAGAGTTTTCCACGTTCAAATACAAGGGCAAAAACAAGCAGGGCAAGGCCATTGAGGGGGAGCTGCGCGGCACCAACGCCAATATTGTTAAGGCTCAACTACGCAAGCAGGGCATTGCTGTCACCAACGTCAAGAAAAAGCCCAAGCCACTCTTCAAACGCTCCAAACCCATCAGCCCCGCTGACATTGCTGCATTTACCCGCCAAATGGCCACCATGATGAAGGCCGGGGTGCCCCTGGTTCAGAGCTTTGAAATTGTTGAAGAAGGCACCGAAAACGACAATATGCGCACCATGATCCAGGCTATTCGCGAAGACGTCTCCGCGGGTTTGGGCTTTGCCACCTCGCTCAAAAAACACCCCCGCCAGTTTGACGACCTCTATTGCAGCCTGGTGGACGCCGGCGAACAGTCTGGCGCCCTGGAAAAAATGCTCGATCGCGTCGCCACCTATAAGGAAAAAAGCGAGGCGCTAAAGAAAAAAATCAAAAAAGCTCTGACCTACCCCGCAGCCGTTATTGTAGTTGCCATTGTTGTTACCGCCATCCTTCTTGTTAAAGTTGTCCCTGTGTTTGCCGAAGTCTTCGGCGGTTTCGGCGCCACGTTGCCGGCATTTACCCTTTTTGTGCTTGGGCTTTCTGAAATTGCCCAGGACTGGTGGCTGGTTGTTTTAATTGCCGTAATTTTGGCAGGGGTGGCCTTTAAGGAAGCACGCTTAAGGTCTCAAAAATTTTCCGACAACGTTGACAAGCTGACGCTAAAAATTCCAGCCATCGGCGCTATTGTTCACGAAGCCACTGTCGCCCGCTTTGCCAGAACCCTGGCCACCACCTTTGCCTCTGGCGTGCCCCTTATAGATTCCCTGGATTCTGTCGCCAACTCAGCGGGCAATGCGGTTTTCAGGGATGCGGTACTCAAGGTTAAGGACGATGTCTCCTCCGGTATTCAGCTGAACGCCGCGCTGCGATCCACCCAGCTGTTCCCCATCCTGTTGCTTCAGCTCACCACCATCGGTGAGGAGTCCGGCGCCCTCGACGATATGATGGAAAGAGCCGCCATTCACTACGAGGCCTCTGTCGATAATCAGGTGGATAACCTCACTGCGTTGCTGGAACCGCTGATTATGTCGGTACTCGGCATTTTAGTCGGCGGCCTGTTGATTGCCATGTATCTGCCAATTTTCAACCTGGGCAACGTTATTTAATGCTGAATGATAGCTTTCTACTTCTGTGCCTGGCCGGCATTGTCGGCCTGTGCGTGGGCAGTTTCCTCAATGTCATTATCTATCGCCTGCCCCTGCAATTGCAGGCAAGTTGGCAGCGGGATTCCAGGGATTTTCTCGGCCTTGAACCCGCTGCTGAACAACCAAAGACCACACTGAATATTGCCTTTCCCGCATCCTACTGCCCAAAATGCCACACGCCCCTTAAGGCCTGGCACAATATTCCAGTGATCAGTTACCTGTTTCTGCGGGGAAGATGCAGCCACTGCGCTGCCCCCATTTCCCTGCAGTACCCCCTGGTTGAGCTCGCCGCTGGTCTTCTCTTTGCTTTTGTCGCCACAGTCTATGGTTTAACTACCACTGGCGGGCTTGTGCTGCTTTTTTCGCTGCTGCTACTGACACTCACAGGCATTGATTTCAAGACCCAGCTACTGCCGGATATCCTCACCTACCCGCTGTTATGGCTGGGTTTGCTGGCCAATACCCAGGGCATTTTTACCGATCTGCAAAGTGCGGTGATTGGCGCTGCCGCCGGTTATCTTTCCCTGTGGAGTGTTTATTGGCTGTTTAAATTGCTCACCGGCAAAGAAGGCATGGGACACGGCGATTTCAAACTCCTCGCCGCCCTGGGCGCCTGGCTGGGCTGGCAAATGCTGCCGTTGATTATTATCCTGTCATCCTTTGTCGGCGCCCTTATAGGCATTACCCTGATGATCACCAGGGGGCGGGACAAGCAACTGCCCATGGCCTTTGGCCCCTACCTGGCCATCGCCGGCTGGATTGCTTTCTTTTGGGGGGAGCAGATCGTCAACGCCTATATGGGCTATCTCCGCTGATGTATGTAGTGGGCTTGACCGGCGGCATTGGCAGCGGCAAAAGTGCTGTTGGCAATTGTTTTCGCGAGCTGGGAATCAATGTTGTCGATGCTGACCAGATGGCGCGCCGCGTTGTTGAACCAGGAACCCCGGCGCTGGCCGCCATTGCCGACCATTTTGGAGAAGGCATTGTGCTGGCGGACGGCAGCCTCAACCGCGCTGCGCTGCGGAAAAGAATCTTTGCCGATAGCGACGCCAAGGCCTGGCTGGAACAGCTTCTGCACCCCTTAATTCGTGAACTCACCCGCACAGAATTGGAGTGTTCGCAAAGCCCCTATGCCATTCTGGAATCACCGCTGTTGATCGAAATGGGTCAAAACGCCACGGTAAACCGGGTACTGGTGGTTGATGTGCCAGAAGAAATTCAAGTAGCTCGAGCCTGCGCCAGAGACGACAATTCCGAAACCCAGATCCGCGCCATTATTGCGTCCCAAATAGGGCGACAGGATCGTCTGGCCGCAGCTGATGATGTCATTGATAATACCTGCCCGCTAGAGGAACTGCCCGCCCTGGTTGCCAAGTTGCACCATCGTTATACTGAACTGAGTCAGCAGGCTCCGTAGGCACTCTGTTTCGCATCGAGAACTTCAATGTATGCCGCCGAACAACAGCAACCGTTTCAATGCGAAGGTTCTGTTATTAAACCACAAGCAGGAACAATCCAATGTCCGCCACCAATACCCGCAAGCTCAATTGTCCCACCTGCGGAAACCCCGTGCAGTGGACAAATGAATTTCCCTACCGACCATTTTGTTGCAAACGCTGCCAGCTTATTGATTTTGGCGATTGGGCTGCGGAAAAACACAGCATTCCCGGTGAACCTGTTTTGAGCCCAAAGCATAGCGAATCCGACCTGTAAAGCGCGCCTGACCGCAGCAGGAACAATACAAGGCTCGCAACCAACACCAGCAAACTCAATTGCCGCTGCCGCTCTTCTGCAATGCCGAGAAATCAAATTGGGGGTCGTCAAAATAGCGGCCATAGTCATTCACCGCATTCCGCATTTTGATAACGCCATCTTTTCGGCTATGACCGCTTGCATTTCCCTTCGCCATTGCCACACCGGCCATAATCTCGGCAATAATGTGGTGCAATTGGGCATCTGCAGCGGGTTCGAGCGCACAGTTGTCAATGATGAATGCTATTTCGGCAGCCGCTGCATCGGCCAACAGGTCGTACCCCGCATCTCCCATTTCTCCCCTATGGATAGCGGTAACGGCCTCTGCCACTGCCCCATTCAACCTCGCCATGCCATGGCGCAGCGGTGAATCCGCAGCCCATTTGCTGCCATTATCCAGAGCCAGCTGACCATCGCTACGACCGTGATTATGGGCAGCGTTATCTGTTGCCGCCAAGGGTGGCGCCACCACAGCGAAACAGCCAAGTGCAACAAAAAGACCAAGACGTTTGCTTTTCATAGGATTGCTCATTTTTTAACCATGGCTGGAAGGCGGGGTGTCTGCCTGTCGCCACAACCAAATGGCCACGCACAACAAAAATACAGGCAGTAACCAGTGCAGGATATCGGGGACAGGACTTAACCAAATCATCACCACAGTACTTAACATCAGCCCACTGGCAAGCCATTTGGCTTTTCGCGGCACCACACGATAGCTGCGCCAATCTCGAATCACTGCGCCATAGCGCACATGGTTCAACAGCCATTCCTCAAGCGGTGGCCAGCCGTTTTTCGCTGCCCAGGCCGATACCAATAAAAAAGGCGTTGTCGGCAGCCCCGGCAGTATCACGCCAATGGCGGCAAGAGCGATTGCGGCAAAGGCAAGGCTCCGCCATGCCCATTGTTTGATCATCACGTAAACCAATAGATACTTTCAACCTATGAAAGGAAACCAAAACTGGCCACAATTGTACAGCCTGCGCCAATAACGAGTTTTTTTGCCAAGACTTTTAATTCGATGAGATGGCCTCCTCTCAGGGTTAATGTCAACTGCTCCACCCTGCCATTAAACTGATAATTTTTTATTGCCAGCCAATCTACCCATAAAGTGTTATCCCAAGTGACAAAATAGTGGTGTTGCGCAGCAGTTCCTCGGCAAAACGGATTCTTTTCTTGACCCCATCAATCATGGGGCTAGAATGAGGCTTAAGTTATACCACCGTTGGCGCCCCATGCCCTGTATTATTCGCCCAACATTCAGAACGCTCTGTACCTGGATACTACCAATACTTGTCGTGCTCGGGGTTTTAGCCGCTGGCTTACAGCAGGCGCTCGCCAATAGCGCTGGCAACAGCTCAACCAACGCCACCAACCAAAACCCAACATTAGCCCAGTATCGCATCCATAAGGCTTTTCCTGATCTAACCGCCATTTCCGAGCCTGAAGGAGAGTTCCAGACACTCACCATCTACAAAGGCGATGACATTCTTGGTTACGCCTTTGAAAGCATCAATGTCACCACTATTCCGGCCTATTCCGGCAAGCCCATCAATATGCTGGTTATCCTTGACACCAAGGCCGTTATCCGCGATGCCTATGTGCTCGAACACCATGAACCCATCTTGCTGATCGGCATTCCAGAAGAAAAACTTCACACCTTTAACACCAAATATGAAGGCGTTCAGGTGGAGCAGCGGGTAGTGGTAGGACGTTCCAATGACCCGGACGCCATCACTGTAGATGCCATTACCGGCGCCACCGTAACTGTGATGGTAATCAATGATGTGGTTATGCGTTCCGCCCATAAGGTTGCCATAGCGCTGGGGCTGGTTGAGCCCTCCGAGGCTGTTGCCCAGCCACCAGCCACGGTACCCATGGATCTGTTTGAACCCGCTGACTGGATCAAGCTTACCGGCAACGGGGCAATCCGTTCCCTGAAGCTCAGTCACCAGCAAATCAACGACGCCTTTCGCGGCACCGAGGCAGAAAGCACCGACACCATTTCCGAAGCACAGGCGAACGAAACCTTTATCGACCTCTATGTAGCCTACCTCAATCCCCCCACCATCGGCCGCAATTTACTGGGAGAAAATCAGTACCGTTTTCTGATGGAAGATCTAAAACCGGGGGAGCATGCCATCGCCGTTCTCGGTCGTGGCGATTATTCCTTTAAGGGTTCTGGCTATGTTCGCGGCGGCATTTTTGACCGTATACAGCTGCGTCAATTCGGCGACACCATCAGCTTCCGCGATCTGGATCACCAGCGCATCACCGATGTCTTCGCTGCGGGCATGCCCACTTTTGACGAAATGTCGGTGTTTATTATTCGCGACCACTACCGCTTCGATCCCGGGACGCCCTGGTCGCTGGAATTGTTGGTGCGCCGCCAAACCGGGCCGGTAAGCGGCATTTTTACCAGCTTTGAACTCGGCTATCAGACACCGGAAAGTTATATAGAACGCCCCCCGCCCAGCGCAGAGCAACTTGCCGCCATCGAAGAAGCGAAACGCCCCGTCTGGCTGAACATCTGGTATCAGAAGAGCTGGCAAATCGCCGTGATCTGTGTCGCCCTGCTGTTGCTCACCGTGATTCTGTTTATGCAGGATAAGTTTGCCCAGTACCCGCGCTTTCTCAGCTATCTGCGTCATGGCTATCTGATCTTCACTCTGTTTTTTATCGGCTGGTACGCCCTGGGACAGCTATCCATCGTCAACGTTCTTACTTTTGTCCATGCCCTGGTGCAGGATTTCCACTGGACGTTGTTTCTCAGCGATCCGATCATTTTTATTCTCTGGGTCTCCACTGCTGCCAGCGTCCTGTTTTTCGGTCGCGGTGTCTTCTGTGGCTGGCTGTGCCCTTTCGGCGCCCTGCAGGAATTGATTAACGAAGGGGCGCGCAAACTCAAAATTCGCCAGTATGAATTGCCTTTTGCCGTCCACGAGCGACTCTGGGCAATCAAATACATTATTCTGCTGGTGTTGTTTGGGATCTCCCTCGACTCCTTGTCGATGGCAGAACAGTTCGCAGAGGTCGAACCTTTCAAAACCGCCATTACCCTCAAGTTCGACCGCCAATGGTGGTTCGTTCTCTATGCCGTGATTTTGCTGGTTATCAATATTTTTACCCGCAAAGTCTATTGCCGCTACATCTGCCCGCTGGGAGCTGCCCTGGTCATTCCCAGTAAATTCCGTTTATTTGACTGGCTGAAGCGCCGCAAAGAATGCGGCAACCCCTGCCAGGTTTGCGCCAACGAATGTGAAATACGGGCGATTCACCCGGACGGGCATATTAATCACAACGAATGTCATTACTGTCTCGACTGTCAAATGACCTACTATAATGACAATAAGTGTCCGCCGTTGATTGCCAAGAAAAAGCGCAGAAACAAAGGCAAGGTCGCGCCAGTCGATTCCAATTCCATCCCTGTTGTACAAGTAGTCACCCCCTAAACTTGCGTGCGGGTTATGGGCAAAGAGCAGGTTTACAACCTGTATTTATAGACGGATAAGGAGCTGTGCCATGAAAAAAGACAAAGAAGCTGAGAATAATCCCGAGATCCTGGAATCCCATGGCCTTAGTCGCCGTGGTTTTCTTGGCGCAACAGCTGTAACTGGCGCCACCCTGATGGGCGCCACGGCGCTTGGCAGTGCAGTGATGAGCCGCGAAACCTGGGCCGCCGCTGTTGAACAATCGCGGCAAAACTACCATGTAAAGCCAGGCGAACTGGATGACTACTACGGTTTTTGGAGTGGTGGTCACCAGGGTGAGGTGAGGGTCATGGGTGTGCCATCAATGCGCGAACTGATGCGCATTCCCGTATTCAATGTGGATTCCGCCACTGGCTGGGGTCTGACCAACGAAAGCAAGCACATCATGGGGGATAGCGCCAGGTTTCAAAATGGCGACTGCCACCACCCGCATATCTCCATGACCGATGGCAAATATGATGGCAAGTATCTTTTCATCAATGACAAGGCCAACACCCGCGTGGCGCGGATTCGCCTCGACATCATGAAATGCGACAAAATGCTCACGGTTCCCAACGTTCAGGCTATTCACGGCCTGCGTCTGCAGAAAGTGCCGTACACCAAGTATGTGTTCGCCAATGCCGAATTTATTATTCCCCACCCCAACGATGGCAGTAATTTTGATATTGCTGCAGAGTCAAGTTACACCATGTTCAATGCCATCGACGCCGAAACAATGGAGATGGCCTTTCAGGTGATTGTTGACGGCAACCTCGACAATACCGACGCCGACTATACGGGAAAGTACGCCGCCTCCACCTGCTACAACTCGGAAAAGGCCGTGGACTTGGGCGGCATGATGCGCAACGAGCGCGACTGGGTCGTGATTTTCAACATCGAGCGTATTGAAGCGGCCATCAAAGCAGGCAAGTTCACCACCCTTGGCGACTCCAAAACTCCCGTGGTGGATGGCCGCGCAGGTTCTGAGCTAACCCGGTATATTCCGGTTCCCAAAAATCCCCATGGCTGCAACACCTCCCCTGACGGCAAGTACTTCATCGCCGCGGGGAAACTGTCCCCCACCGTCACCATGATTGAGATCGCCAAACTGGACGACCTCTTTGAGGGCAAACTCAACGATCCCCGCGATGTGGTTGCCGCAGAACCCGAACTGGGTCTCGGCCCCCTGCACACCACCTTTGACGGCCGCGGCAACGCTTACACCACCCTCTTTATCGACAGCCAGGTGGTTAAATGGAACATGGCTGAAGCGGTGCGCGCCCATAACGGCGAAAACGTCAATTACATCAAGCAGAAACTTGATGTCCACTATCAGCCGGGTCATATTCACGCCTCATTGACGGAAACCAGTGAAGCCGATGGCAAATGGCTGGTCGCCCTGAGTAAATTCTCCAAGGATCGCTTCCTGCTCACCGGCCCGCTGCACCCGGAAAACGATCAGCTTATTGATATCTCCGGGGAAGAGATGAAACTGGTTCACGACGGCCCCACCTATGCCGAGCCCCACGACTGCATCCTGGCGCGCCGGGATCAGATTCGCACCAAAAAAATCTGGGATCGTAACGACCCCTTCTTCGCCCCCACAGTGGAAATGGCCAAGAAAGATGGTGTCACCCTGGAAACCGACAACAAAATCATTCGCGACGGTAAAAAAGTGCGTGTGTATATGACGTCCATGGCGCCCTCCTATGGCACCACCGAATTCACCGTCAAGCAGGGCGATGAGGTGACTGTGATTGTCACCAATGTGGATCAAATTGAAGACGTTAGCCACGGTTTTGTAATGACCAACTATGGCGTAAGCATGGAAATCAGCCCTCAGCAGACGTCTTCGATTACCTTTACCGCAGACAAAGCCGGGCTGTACTGGTATTACTGCAGCTGGTTCTGTCACGCCTTGCATATGGAGATGGTTGGCCGCATGAAAGTGGAACCGGCCTGATCAGCAGCGGTACGTTGCCGTAACCCCCTGCGAGGGATCCCCCTCGCAGGGCTTGTTTGTTGTCTATCAAGGTAATCTGAGTGCCGAAATCACTGGCAAATACAGTGTCGCGCCTGTCTGCCTCACTGGTATTGTTTTGCGTTTCTTTTGCCGCCCTGGCGGAACTTCAGGACATCAGAACGCTGCCATTGCTACAAAACGGGGCGGAAAATCGCTGGCGGCTTCCTGCAGGCACCTATCAAGGCCAGTTTGTCATTGACCAGCCAATTCACCTGCACTGCGATCAAGGCGCGGGGCTGGACGCCCAAGGCCAGGGACACGCCCTGGTTATCCGTGTCCCGGGCGTGTCCCTTGAAGGCTGCGCAATCCGCAACTGGGGGCACAACCTGACCACCATGGACTCGGGGATTTTTATCGAACCCTCAGGCGAAGGCACTGAACTCAAAAACAACCACCTTCAGGGTTCGGGATTTGGCATCTGGGTAGATGCCGCTGAGGCCGTCAGTATTCTGGAAAACCAGATAGAGGGGGATCAAAGCCTGCGTTCCCAGGATCGCGGCAACGGCATTCACCTCTATGCGGTCAAAAACGCCAGGGTCATCGGCAACCAGATTCGCCACACCCGCGATGGAATTTACATCGACACCTCCAATGGCAATCACCTGGAAAATAACCTCATGGAAGATTTGCGCTATGGTGTCCACTACATGTTTTCCCACGACAATCAGGTGATTGGCAATACAACTCGACGTACTCGAACAGGCTATGCGCTGATGCAAAGCAGAATGCTCACCGTGATTGGCAATAAATCCGAGGATGACCAAAACTACGGCATTCTGATGAACTACATCACCTATTCCACTGTTCAAAATAATGTTGTCAGTCGCGTGACACAGGGCAGTACGGACGACAGCATGATTATAGGCGGCGAAGGCAAAGCGCTGTTTATCTACAACTCACTGTTTAACCGCATTGAGGGCAATCATTTCCAGTACAGTGACATCGGCATCCATCTCACCGCCGGCTCCGAAAACAACCCCATCACCGGCAATGCCTTTGTCGGCAATAAACACCAGGTGAAATATGTCGCCACTCGCCTTCAGGAATGGTCTGCCGACGGTCGCGGCAACTACTGGAGCGAATACCTGGGCTGGGATCGCAATAATGACGGTGTCGGCGACATCCCCTACGAACCCAACGACAACGTCGACCGCCTGTTGTGGATGTATCCACAAACCCGCCTGCTGATGCACAGCCCCGGTATTGAGCTGCTGCGCTGGGTACAACAGGCGTTTCCCGTCATCAAATCACCAGGCGTCAAGGACAGTTTCCCTCTTATGCAAATACCGACCCCTTCCCTCACTGACCGGGAACAAAAGCCATGAACGCTGTTGAAATAGACAACGTCAGCCAAAGATATGGCGCCACCACTGTGCTCCATAATTTGAGCCTGACCCTTAAAGGCGGCGAAGTGCTGGGCTTGTTTGGTCACAATGGCGCTGGCAAGACAACCACCATGAAGCTGGTTCTTGGCCTGCTCAGCGCCAGCCAGGGCAGTATTCGCGTCTTTGGCCATGCGCCCAGCGATCGTACCGCAAGACGCCAACTCGGTTACCTGCCAGAGAACGTCACCTTCTACAGTCAGCTCAGCGGTCGCGAGACACTCCGGCACTTTGCCCGCCTCAAGGGCGACAGCCCCTCCCACAGCGACCAACTGCTTGACCAGGTAGGTCTTGCTGCAGCGGCGGATCGTCGAGTCAAAACCTATTCCAAAGGTATGCGTCAGCGCCTTGGCCTGGCTCAGGCATTGCTCGGTTCGCCCCAGCTGTTACTCCTGGATGAACCTACCGTGGGGCTGGATCCCATTGCCACTGAAGAACTCTATCAACTTATTGATCTTCTTCGCCAGCGGGGTGGCAGCGTCATTCTCTGCTCCCATGTATTGCTTGGCGTGGAGCGCCACATTGACCGGGCGGCCATTCTCGCCGCAGGCCGGTTGCAGGCCATCGGCAATTTGGCCAGCCTGCGCCGGGAAGCCTGTTTGCCGGAACGCATTCGAGTCAGCGGCATTCAACATCGGAATCAATGGCTGCAACGCTGGCAAGACGAAGGCCGGAATATCACTGCCCTGGGAGACGACTGCCTGGAGATAAACGTCAGCAACGGCGAAAAACTCGGCATTCTCCGCCAGTTACTGGAAGGCGGCATGCCTACCGATCTTGAAATTCATCAACCTTCACTGGCAGACCTCTATAGGTTTTATATGAATAAAGCCGACAGCAACCGTGGCGAGGTGCAAACATGAAACAGGTTTGGCACATCGCCCGCAAAGAGTTGAGCGACGGCCTGCGCAATCGCTGGTTTCTGGCCATCAGCCTGGTGTTTGCCATTCTTGCCCTGGGAATTGCCTGGCTGGGAGCCGCAGCCTCCGGACAGGTAGGCTTTACATCAATACCTTCGACCATTGCCAGCCTGACCAGCTTGGCGACATTCCTGATGCCGCTAATCGCCCTCCTGCTGGCCTATGACACCATCGTGGGGGAGGATGAGGGCGGAACCCTGATGTTGCTGCTCACCTATCCCCTCGGCAGGGGGCAGCTACTGCTCGGCAAATTTCTCGGCCACGGGCTCATACTGGCACTGTCGGTATTGGTTGGCTTTGGCTGCGCGGCTGTGGCGATTGCCGTGCTGGTGGCCGACGTTGAACTCGGCCTGCTGATATGGGCGTTTGGCCGCTTTATGATCTCCTCCACACTCCTCGGCTGGGTGTTTCTGGCTCTGGCCTTTATCATCAGCTGCACAACCCGGGAAAAATCCACCGCTGCGGGGCTGGCTCTCGGCCTCTGGTTTCTGTTTGTATTGGTGTTCGACCTTTCCCTGCTGGCGCTGCTGGTGCTCAGCGAAGGCAGGCTCAGCCCAGAATTACTGCCCTGGCTGCTGTTGCTCAACCCTACAGATGTCTATCGGCTCATCAACCTTTCCGGTTTTGATGCCGGAGCCAGCGCCGTTGGCATCCTGACCCTGGGAGATGATCTGCCCCTCTCCGGGTGGCTGCTGTGGTTGTGTCTGTTGTGCTGGGTTGGATTTTCGCTGTTATTGGCTCACTGGCTCTTTCGGCGGCGGCTGATATGATTGCCGAACAAAGGAATAATCCCATGAAAAAATACCCTTTCAACAGCCGTGCTTTGCTTCTGCTGCTGGCTCTGTGCCTTGGCCTTGCCGCCTGTTCTGAATCACAACAGCCGCCAATCGATAACGATCCAGAGCCTTTTGCCAGCGGCGATGAATGCCATGTCTGCGGCATGATCATCATGGATTTCCCCGGCCCCAAAGGCCTGGCGATGGAGAAAAATGCTGTCAAAAAGTTTTGCTCAACCGCTGAACTCTTTGGCTGGTGGCTGCAACCGGAAAACCAAATTCTCAAAGCCACCCTCTATGTCCACGATATGACTGACACCCCATGGGGCTCACCGGACGATCGGCGCCTGATCGACGCAACCACAGCGTATTATGTGGTTGGCGCTGTACTGAAAGGCTCCATGGGCGCAACCCTGGCCTCTTTTGCCGATGAGGACAAAGCCCGACAGTTTGCAACAGCCCATGGCGGTCGCGTCCTCAGGTTTGACGACATAGACCTGGAGCTGTTGCAACAGGAAGCAAAGAAGCAGTACAACGAAGCTCTCCCCCACGGCGATCACCACTCAGGGCATTGATCTACAACCTGGAAGTACTAGCCGCCCCATCCAGGGGCGCTGCGCCCTCGCCTGCCAAGGCCAATGGTGTATTTTCAAGCAGACGGCTCCAACACAGAGACCAGCCATACTCGAAAAGCCCGCGCAATACCCATCCCGCCGGCCTACCCGGACATATGACTTCAGCTTAGCCCTGTTATGCCCGTGCAAATTACGGACTTCAGACTGTAGCGACGCAGTTTTCGAGTTAGCGGGAAAATGAAAAGCGTTTTCGTATCAAGCGCAAAAAGGAATCTGCTTTCAATCAGCTTGAATTATTCCGGATTGCGAACCATCTTTAACCCGGAAATTGCACCAGTACACGCTGAAATCTGAGTTTTGCGCGGGTATAACAGACTTAAACTTCATTGCAGTTCGGTAACAGTTTACTACCGGTTATGTTTGCCTGTTTTTCACTTGATCTCGCCCGATTTGAGCGCACATGCTCGCTCCGACGTTGCTATGACAGCGTTTACGCTCACGAGCACGCTCAAATCGAACGA
>JBFXIU010000088.1:0-13125 GCA_050175615.1 Porticoccaceae bacterium
AAGGCCGTAGGTATCAAGGACAAGCAGCGCCCTTTTGTCGCAGACTTGACTGCAGGTATGGGGGGGGACGCCTGCGCACTTGCGGGACTGGGTTCCTTCGTGGTGATGGTGGAGCGTCACCCAGCCATTGCGGCGCTCCTTGCTGATGGCTTGCGCCGCGGCAACATCGGAGCCGAGACAAATGAAGATGTGGCTGAGCTGATGGCGCGAATGACGCTGGTTAAGGCATCGGCAACAGATTGGCTGCTGTCTTTGACCGAAGAGAATTTTCCGGATGTGATTTATCTCGATCCCATGTTTCCTGAACGGCGCAAGTCTGCTCAGGTCAATAAAAACATGCAGATCTTTCAGCAGTTGGTGGGTCCAGACCTGGATGCCGATGGGCTATTGCCCCTGGCATTAGCTCGGGCGCGCTACAGGGTTGTGGTAAAACGACCCAGTCACGCGCCCTGGCTAAATGGACAAAAGCCCGGGATTAGCCTCGAAGGCAAATCGGTACGCTTTGACATTTACCCGCTAAAGAAAATGACCTGAGAGGTTGGCAGAAGAGGGGGCATCAGGTGAGCAGCTTTTCCAGCAGGCGATGGTAAATGCCTGAAAGCTGGTCAAGACCGGCCACCGAGGTATTTTCGTTGACTTTGTGGATACTGGCATTGACGGGGCCAAGTTCAACCACCTGAGTGCCAAGTGGGGCGATAAAACGGCCGTCGGAAGTGCCTCCAGCCGTGGATAACTCCGTATTCAGGCCGGTGATCTCGCGAATGCTGTCGGCAACGGCGGCAACCAGGTCGCCCTGCCCGGTGAGAAAAGGCTCGCCGCTGAGGTGCCAGTCAATAGCGTAATCCAGATTGTGTCTGTCGAGAATTCGCTCTGTCCTGGTTTTCAGTTCTTGTGCAGTGACTTCTGTGGAAAAACGAAAGTTGAACAGCACCCGGACTTCCCCCGGAATCACATTGGTGGCACCGGTGCCGCCGTTGATATTGGAAATCTGGAAACTGGTGGCGGGGAAAAATTCGTTGCCCCTGTCCCAGGTTTGCGCGCAGAGCTCCGCCAGTGCCGGGCTGACCCTGTGGATTGGGTTGTCGGCGAGGTGAGGGTAGGCTACATGTCCCTGTACCCCTTTGACCACCATTTCTGCACCCAAAGAGCCACGGCGACCATTTTTCACCGTATCCCCACAATACTCACTGCTTGAAGGTTCTCCCACCAGGCACCAGTCGGGAATAATGTTCTGTTGCTTGAGCCATTCCACTACTTTGACCGTGCCGTTAATGGCAATGCCCTCTTCGTCGCTGGTGATCAGGTAGGCGATGCGGCCGCCGTGATTGGGGTTTGCCGAGACAAAGCTCTCGGTGGCGGTAATCATGGCGGCAAGGGAGCCTTTCATGTCGGCGGCGCCGCGGCCATAGAGAATGCCGTCCCTGATCGCAGGCTCAAAAGGGGGAGTTTGCCAGTGGCTGATATCACCGCTGGGGACGACATCCGTATGGCCGGCAAAACAGAGAATTGGTCCCTGCTCGCCGCGAATCGCCCAAAAATTGTGGACATCGCCAAAAGGCAGCTCGGTAATGGTAAAGCCCGCCGCTTTAAGCCGGGAGATCATCAGCTCCTGACAGCCAGCATCCTCCGGAGTGACGGATCGCCTTTTAATCAGATCGCAGGCCAGGCTGACAGTTGCTGATGGATTGGACATGGAGTCTCCCTGGATTCGGTGTATTAAGTGTAGTTCAAACACACGGGTTGTTCTGTCTTGATACTTGTCTGCCGATGCTGTTGCCCGGGGCTCATCTCCTTGTGCCTCGGGCAATTTTCAGGCGAAATTAAAGACAATCAATTGTTGGCATGCAAGGCTTCGTTGAGTTCGATTGCCGTTTTGTTGGTGAGACATTCAACGGCGCCATTGGTGGAGTTGCGACGAAAGAGCAGGTCGCTTTTTCCCGCCAGGTCGCGGGCTTTGGCTTCGCCGACGACATGGCGTTTGTCGTCGAGCATCACCACCTTGGTGCCCGCGGTAATGTAAAGACCAGCCTCGACCGTACAGCGATCCCCCAGGGGAATACCAATGCCGGCATTGGCGCCAATGAGGCACTCCCTGCCCACAGAAATAATTATGTTGCCGCCCCCGGACAATGTGCCCATGGTGGAACAACCGCCGCCCAGATCGGAGCCAGCGCCGACAAAAACGCCGGCAGAAATTCGGCCTTCCACCATGCTTGGTCCCTCGGTGCCGGCATTAAAGTTGACAAAGCCCTCGTGCATGATGGTCGTGCCCTCTCCGAGGTAGGCGCCGAGACGAACCCTTGCGGTATCGGCAATACGAACGCCCTTGGGCACAACGTAGTCGGTCATTTTCGGAAATTTATCGACACAATCCACAGACAATGCCTTGCCTTTAAGGCGCGCTTCAAAACGCTTTTGGGGTAATTCGTCGAGATCTATGGCGCCCTTGCTGGTCCAGGCGACGTTGGGCAGCACGGCAAACATGCCGTCAAGACAAATGCCGTGGGGTTTCACCAGCCGGTGGGAGATCAGATGCAGTTTCAGATACACTTCCGGCACGGATGCCGGCTTGGTGTCGCTGGTCAGGATCACCAGAACCACAGGTTTGTCAGTGTCGGTCATCGCTCCCGCAATCGTGGCCAGATCCTGCTCATCGGCTTCGCGAAGGGATTCGCAAATGGCTTTGAGTTGCTTGTGGTGGAGGGCAATAACAGCGTTGGTGTCGGGAACGTCGACAACATCGAGGATTGCATTGACCAGGTTGGCGCTGGGATTGAGCTGCGGGGCTGGATAGTAAACTTCGAGCCATTCTCCTTTGCTGTTTTGGGTGCCTATGCCCAGGCCGAGGCTGTGTACAGTGGTCATTCGTGTTCTCCGGTAAATCAAAAAGCTGGGAAAAGTGTTTGCTTGCCTTGTTGTCAGGATTTTAAGGTTGAAGTATCAACAGGCTCTAAAGGTTAAAGAAAGTTTTGTAACTGCTGTCACTGAATCCCGCGAGGATATTGCCTTCATTGTTCAATATGGGGCGTTTCGCCAGGGTGGGATGGGCAGCCAGTATTTTCGCAATCATGGTTTCGTCAAGACGGTTGCGCAGCTCTGTGTCGAGGTTTTTCCAGGTAGTACTGCGTTTGTTAACCAGGATTTCGGCGCCGAGGGTGTCGAGCCACTGCTGAACAGTGGCTTCATCGAGGCCGTCGCGACGCAGGTCGTGGAAGCTGTAGTCGATGTTGTGTTGAGACAGCCAGCGACGGGCTTTTTTCACCGTGTCGCAATTGCTGATACCGTATAGTTTCACTTCTTCACCTGAAATATTTGGCCGTCATGCCTTTGACATCTACGGGGTGTTTTATGGGTGCGCTAGGATAACAAAATCATCACCTTAATTCACAGGAGAATCCCTTGAAGCAGCTCGTGCTAATTCGCCACGCCAAATCCTCCTGGAAGGATCCCGCCCTTTCCGATCTGATGCGCCCCCTGAAAAAGCGTGGTGAGCGAGACGCGAGGGATATGGCCAAACGGCTCAATGCCCAGGGGTTGAGTGTGGAAAAAGTCTTTATGAGTCCCGCTTTGAGGGTGATCCAGACTCTGGATACGATGGCCACTGAGAGCGGTTTTGGCCGTGACATCAGTGAAATTGCCCCGGATCTTTATACCTTCAGTTACGAGGCAATCATGCTTTATATCAAGGAGCTATGCGACACTTATAGCTCGGTGGCGGTGATCGGACACAATCCTGCGATCACGGATCTGGTCAATTTTCTCGCCCTGGAAGAAATCGCCAATATTCCCACCTGCGGTATTGTTGTGCTTAATCTTAATATAGAAAAATGGAGCAAAATTCGCGCTGGTAGTGCCGCCATTAGCTACTATGATTACCCAAAAAACGACGTGGATATGGATATTTGAGCCACAGGCGAATGGTCGGTAAAAAACATTGCTGTTTCCGGAGTTCAGCCCGATAATCCGCGCTCGACGGGGCGGCTGTTGATAGCCTGAAGTCCCAACGACCATGCAGTTAAACAGGGCGCAATAAACGCGAAAGGCAGGCTATGGCGACAACAGAAGCAGACAGGTTTATTGTTGGCAATCAGGAGTGGTGCGCACTCCATGACCTGGCGATTCCCGCCATCAAAGTGAGAGTCGACTCGGGCGCCAAAACCTCATCAATACACGCCTTCAATATCAAGGCTTTTGTCAGGGATGGCCATCCGTGGGTGTCTTTTGATGTTCACCCGCTGCAAAAAAACCGTAAAGTGGTTGTGTCCTGCCAGGCGCCAGTGGTGGATCGCCGCACAGTGCGAAGCTCCACCGGTGAAGCCGAAAAGCGCCATGTGATTCGCACGCCCATGGCCATAGGTGGCCGCACCTGGGAAATCGAAGTCACACTCACCAATCGGGATTCCATGGGCTTTCGCATGCTCCTGGGTCGCGAGGCCATGGTGGGGCGCATGCTGGTTGATCCGGACTCCAGCTTCCTGCTTGGTGAAGTTGGCAAGCCGACATTGCGCAAATATTACGAGCGGGCGGAACCCAGCCGCAGCGGCCTGAAAATAGCCGTACTTGCCAGCAATCCCGAGCTGTACAGCAATGAGCGTCTTATGGAAGCGGGCAGGGAGCAGGGGCACGACATGATGTTCCTCAATATTCGCCACTGCTATATGCGCCTCGATGCCGATACGCCCGAAGTGCATTACCGGGGGGGCACGGTGATTCGCGATCTCGATGCCATTATTCCACGCATTCGCCCCAGTATGACCCGCTACGGCTGTTCACTGTTGCGCCAGTTTGAAACCATGGGCGTTTATTGCCAGAACGATGGCAGCGCTATTGCCAAATCCAGAGACAAGCTGATTTCCCTGCAGGCTCTTCTGGACGGCGGCATGAACATTCCTGTTACCGGTTTTGCCCATTCGCCCCTGGACACCCAGGATCTCATTAGCATGGTTGGCGGCGCCCCGTTGATCGTCAAATTGCTTGAAGGCACCCAGGGGCGAGGGGTGGTGCTGGCGGAAACCAACAAGGCGGCGGAGAGCGTTATCAATGCGTTCAAAAGCCTCAACGCCAATATTCTTGTCCAGGAATTCATCAAGGAGGCCAAGGGCAAAGACATCCGTTGCTTTGTGATCAACGGCAAAGTGGTTGCCTCCATAGAGCGCGCAGCGGCTCCAGGGGAATTCCGCGCCAATATACATCAGGGTGGCAAAGCGTCTTTGATCAAAATAACGCCGGAAGAGCGCCGTATTGCGGTCAAGGCGGCCAAGGCCATGAATTTGGCGGTTGCCGGTATCGACCTGATTCGCTCATCGAAGGGACCCTTGCTGTTGGAGGTCAATTCTTCCCCCGGGCTTGAAGGCATAGAAACCGCCACAGGCATGGATATAGCTGCGCTGATGATTACAGCCATTGAGAACAAATTGGGCTGGAAGCACGACAAAAAGCGCTCAGCATTGCCTGCGGATTGAAAGCTTGGTTGCCACGGGGCCAAAAAGCTCGAAGATGACTGTAGATGCCAGGGTGACTGTTAGCAACAAATCGCCAATGGCCGGTATGGCCTGACTGGCGGTGAGTGCCAAAGCAACAGCTACGCCTGCCTGGGGCAAAAGGGCAAAGCCCATCCACGCGCCCCTTTCAATGGGTTCTCTGATTAGCACGCCGGTGATGGCGCCGCCGCTAACCTTTCCCGCCAGGCGCAATAGACTGTAGGCCAGGGTCAATGCTCCGCCGAGCCATACTGCGGTCATTTCCAGCGACGCTCCGGCAAGGATAAAAAACATCAGCAAAAACGGCCATTCAATGCCTTCAATGGCGTGAAAGGGGCGGTTGTGATGCTTGGCCAGGTTGGCCACTGTTGCCCCCATGACAATTGCCGCCAGCAAATGGGACACTTCAAACTTAAAGGCGAGTCCTGCACACAAAAATACCAGACCCAGAGCTTCAACCAGGGTTGGCTCCCCTGAACAAATGCGACCGGTGAGATAGGCCATGGGCAGGCCAATGGCAATGCCAAGAATGACTGCGCCGAAAATTTCCCAGAGCCCGGCCATAATCACTGAGCCGCCATTGGTGGCCTCCGCACCGGTGGCCACGACCAGGCAAAAACTGAAAATCAGCAGCCCCCAGGCGTCATCCAGAGCGACAATGCCGGTGAGAGTTTTACCCATAGGACTGTGTTGCTGATGCTGTTCAAGGAGTACCGAGGCCGTGGCCGCCGGATCGGTGGCGGTGGCAATTCCTGCCAATAATAGGGCGACGGGCAGAGGTTGCCCCAGTGCCATCAAGCCCGCAAAAACAACGGCAAAGGTTCCCAGGGCAACACCAACAGATAGCGAGAGAATGCGCACACCCTGTTCCCTCAAAACCGGTAATGTCAGAGCGCCACCCATGAGAAAACCGAGCATCACCAAGGCAATGTTGGAGACGACCGGAAACCAAAGCTCCCTGTTGTGGGCAAATAAATCCAGGCCTGAAGAGCCAATGCCGATGCCCACCAGAATCAGCAGGGTGACACTGGGGACGGCGGTTTTCAGCCCCAGCCAGTAGACGCCAAGCCCCAACAGGAACAGGATTGCCAGTGTGATAAAAAAATCAGCCATGGAATTCATTCTGATTTAAATCGAAAATCGTCACAACGTTTTTGTTCTCTTTGGCCGCTAAAGTTGATGTGGCTCAGAAAAGACGGTGAAAGGCAGCAGACGCTCGAAGCAGGTTATAGTAGCCTTGAAACCATTAACACTGTGTAAAAGGCTTTGGCTATGAAAGGATGGATTATTACAGGCGCCATTGTTGTCGTTGCGACAGCGGGAATTTACCTGCTGTCCAGACCAGACCCTGTTGATGTCACCTTAACCCGCGTCGAGCGGGGAACAGTGGAGCGCACAGTGGCCAACACCAGGGCGGGCACCGTTGAAGCCTGCAAGCGTTCAAAACTGTCTCTGCCTATTGGCGGTCAAATCAACGGTCTGCTGGTGAAAGAGGGGGATCACGTCAAACAGGATCAGTTGCTGATCACCATCTGGAATCTCGATCGCAAGGCAAGGGTGGCTGAGGCCGCTGCGGCAGTTAATTCCGCTACCCGCGAGCGGGAAAGCCAGTGTGTCACAGCCCGTTCAGATACGCGGGAGGCGAAGCGTTTTACCCGGCTGGCGGAACAAAAGTTAGTGGCTGCGGATATCGCAGATCAGGCGCAGGCGAAAGCCGAGGCCAGCGCCGCCCGCTGTGAGTCAATGAAAGCGAAAGAACTGCAGGCGCAAGCCAATCAGGAGGTGGCGGAAGCGGTATTGGCACAGACGGAATTGCGCGCGCCTTTTGATGGCATCGTCGCCGAGGTCACGGGCAAAATCGGCGAATACGCCACACCCTCTCCCCCTGGGGTTCCCACACCGCCGGCTATCGATCTGATTACCGACGATTGCCATTATATTTCGGCGCCTATCGACGAGGTGGACGCCTCGGAAATTGTCGTCAATCTGCCGGTTAGAGTGACTCTGGACGCATTTCGCGGTCGCGATTTTCCTGCGCTGGTCACCAGAATATCGCCCTATGTGCTGGATCTTGAAAAGCAGGCGCGAACGGTTGAGGTGGAAGCCAACTTTGTTGATCTCGATGAGTCCGTTCGCCTGCTCGCGGGATACAGCGCCGATATGGAAATTATCCTTGAAGCTCACCATAACGTATTGCGCTTGCCTTCGGAGCTTATTCTCGACAGCAGCTATGTGCTGGTCATTAATCAATCCGGCTACCTGGAAAAACGTAAAATCACGCCGGGGCTTGCCAACTGGCGCTACACAGAAATTGCAACGGGGCTGGTCGAGGGCGAAAACGTGGTTGCCAATATCGGCGTTGTCGGCGTGGTAGAGGGCGCCAAAGCCAGAGTCAGCGAGCAGGGCGACAATGGCGATCATTGAATTGCGCGCTGTCGATAAAACCTACCTGATGGGCGGTGAACCTCTGCGCGCCTTGCGAAATCTCAATGTGGATATCGATGCAGGAGAATACATTTCCATTATGGGGCCGTCCGGCTCGGGGAAGTCGACGCTGTTGAATATGATCGGGCTTTTAGATCGCCCCGACAACGGTAGCTATATGCTCGATTCCGTGGCCACCGAACACCTGGATGAAGAGCGCAGGGCGGCGCTGCGGCGGGATAATATTGGTTTTATTTTTCAGGCCTTTCACCTTATTAATCGTCTCACCGCCTATGAAAATGTCGAATTGCCCATGGTGTTGGCGGGTATTCCCGCGGCAAAACGTCGCCAGGCTGTGGCAGATGTTATCGACATGGTAGGACTGGGAGATCGCATCAAGCACCGCCCTGGTCAGCTTTCCGGCGGCCAGTTGCAACGGGTTGCCATTGCCCGCGCTATCGTGATGAAGCCAAAAATTTTGTTGGCAGATGAGCCCACCGGCAATCTGGATCAGGCGTCTGGCCAGGATATCGTCGAGGTTATTGAGCGACTCAATGGCGAAGGAATTACTCTGATCGTGGTGACCCACGACCTCAGCCTCGGCGAGCGTGCGCGCCGGCGCATTCGCATGGTGGATGGTGCCATTGCTACGGATACGGGGTTGTAGATGCTGTTTGGCGACCAGCTGCGCTTCAATTGGCGGGTATTCAGTGCCCAGCGTATGCGCACCTTTTTGTTGCTGCTGGCGGTGACTATCGGTGTTGCCTCTGTGGTTATGCTCACCAGTCTGGGCGAAGGTGCGCGCCGCTACATCGATGCAGAGTTTTCCAGCCTAGGCAACCGCCTGTTGATTATTTTTCCGGGGCGCAAGGAAACCGTGGGTGGACAGCCGCCCATTTACGGCACATCTCCCAGGGATCTCACCCTTGAGGATGCTCTGGCGATGGGAAAAGTACCCTCTATTCGAGAGGTGGCGCCCATTCTGCCGGGGACTGTGGCGGTTGCCAGGGGCAGCAGGTCGAGGGAGGTTATTACTGTGGGCACCACTGCGGGATATTTTCGCGTCCGTCAGCTGGCTGTCGATGTGGGGCGGGAGTTGCCCGCCAGCAGTAAGGATGAGGCGCTGGCGGTTTGTGTTCTCGGCTACAAGCTGAAAAATGAACTTTTTGGCAATGATCGCGCGGTGGGGGAGTGGCTGCGCATTGGCGATCGCCGTATGCGGGTGATCGGTGTATTGGCAAACGCGGGCGAATCCCTGGGAATGGACATGGGCGATGTGGTGATCATTCCGGTTGTTACTGCCCAACAGCTATTTAATACTCAGGCCATGTTCAGGGTGCTGCTGGAGTTGCAGGAGGGCGCTGACGATGGTTTGGCGAAGCGGCGCCTGGAACAGGTCATTCGCGACAGGCACGATGGCGAGGCCGATATCACCATTGTTAGCCAGGACTCCGTGTTGGCCGCCTTTAACAATATTTTAACGACCCTCACTCTGGTAATTGCCGCCATTGCCGCCATTAGTTTGCTGGTGGCGGGAATCCTGATCATGAATATCAGCCTTATTTCCGTCAGCCAGCGCCGCGCCGAAATCGGTTTGCTCAAAGCCATTGGCGCCAGTGGCGGGCATGTCCGCAAACTGTTTTTGGCCGAATCGCTAATGCTGGTGTGTTTGGGTTCAGTGACAGGTGTTATCTTTGCCTATGGCGCTGTATTTCTGTTTCGGCATCTCTGGCCAGCTTTTCCCCTGTTTCCTCCCCATTGGGCGGCACCGGCAGCGGCAATTACCGCCATAGTCACGGGAGTGGTATTTTCCTGGCTCCCGGCTCAGAAAGCTTCGCGGCTTGATCCCGTGCTGGCCATGCGAGGAATCACATGAAGGTGCAAGACAGCATCACCTGGATTCTGCGCGCGCTGTGGATGCAAAAGATGCGCTCCCTGCTCACCATACTGGGTTTTGCCATTGGTATTGCCGCCATGGTGTTGCTCAGTTCCCTGGGGGAAGGTTTGAGGCGCTACGTGCTCAATGAGTTTACCCAGTTTGGCTCCCATATCGTTGCGGTAACACCGGGCAAGACGGAAACCTACGGCATGAGTGGTATTCTCAGCACCACCAGGCCTTTGACTTTGGACGATGCTGAAGCACTGTCGCGATTGCCCGGTGTTGAAAAAACCGTGCCTGTTGTTATGGGGACTTCCCAGATTAAAGTGGGTGGGCTGAGCCGCTATACCAATGTGGCCGGAGTGGGTTCCGATGCAGACAGGGCTTGGCAGCTGACGGTCGCGGTGGGTAGCTTTCTGCCCCGGGAGGATTTTAGTCGCGCCCGTGCTTTTGCTGTGCTGGGCAGTACGGTCAAAAACGAACTCTTTGGCTCCCGCAACCCGGTGGGGGAGTACGTTCATGTGGGCAGCAACCGTTTCCGTGTAATCGGTTATCTGGAGTCAAAAGGGGATTTTCTGGGAACCGACCTTGACGATATGATTTATGTCCCCGCCGTCAAGGCCATGCAAATGTTCAACCGTTCCAGTCTGATGGAAGTGGATATTTTTTATAGTCCCAGTGTCTCTACCCAGGACATAAACCGCCGCATCAAAGAGCTGCTCATTCGCCGTCACGGTTTTGAGGATTTTACTCTGGTTACCCAGGATCAGATGCTGGAAACCATGGACAACATCCTTCGTATTCTCAAATATGCGGGCGGGGGGCTTGGCGCGATTTCCCTGCTGGTGGGTGGCGTGGGCATTACCACGATTTTGATGATTACGGTGGCTGAGCGAGTCAGCGAAGTGGGGTTGTTGCGGGCGCTGGGGGGCACGCGGCGTCAAATTCGCAACCTCTTCCTGGGTGAAGCCATTGCCCTCGGCTTTGTCGGTGGTTTTTGTGGCATCTTTGCCATTATCATTTTTCTCCTGGCGGTTAAATTGTTTGTGCCTGGACTCCCGGTAGGCATAGAGCCGGGAATTATTTTTGCCGCCTTGCTGCTGTCGATGACAATAGGGTTGGTGGCTGGATTAAAACCCGCTCTTGATGCAACCCGTTTAAGCCCCATTGATGCCTTGAGAGCCGAATAACCCCCCATTTAAAATGGCCGCGTTGGCAACAAAATTGTTAAACACACCAATAGAATGGAGTTAGATTGCCCGTATAATGGGCGTTCATCGATGAAAAATATGTCCCCTTAAATAACAAAAAATTGACGGAGCTCCTAATGATTACGCTTTACCACCTGGGCGTGTCCCAATCTGATCGCATTGTCTGGCTGTTGGAAGAACTCAACTTGCCCTATCACCTGGTATGGTTCGATCGTGGAGAAGATGGCCTGGCGCCAAAAGAATTTCTCGCACTGCACCCTGCGGCCACCGCCCCCATTATTCGCGATGGCGATGTTTTGCTGGCTGAGTCTACCGCTATTTGTGAATACATCTGTAACCGCCATGGCAAAGGTGCGCTCACGGTCAAGCCTGAGGAGCCCAATTATCCTGATTATCTCTACTGGTTAGAGTTCAACAATAATACGCTTACCGCTCATTTCGTTAATGCCGCCCTCAGTGCCCAGCAGGGGGATACCAAAGATAATCTGCTGGCGAAGGTGGCGGGGCGTCGCGGCGAGGCCTATTTCCAATACCTCAACCAACGCCTCGGTGAGTGCGATTATCTGGCAGGGGATAAATTTACCTGCGCCGATATCATGTCTGTTTTTAACCTTACCACCCTGCCTTTATTCGGCGGCCGAACCATTGAAGATTTGCCCAATGTGGTGTCTTATGTGGAACGCATCTCCCAGCGTCCGGCCTATATCAAGGCCATGGAGATTGCCGGGCCCCAGGCGCAGCGGCCAAAGTAAAAACCATGGCCTGAAAAAGCGCATGAAACGGGAATTGGTCAAAACAGTTTGATGGAGGTGCGTTAGCTTGAAGTCGTCATCAGTGGTGAAGTTAATGCTGCAACCCCAAAATAGTGAAGTCATCCCTGTCATTTTTTTCCACTATGTCTGGTTTCAGTATTAGAGTGAAAGGTATACCTCCTTATAGGCCTGGGCCGACGATAATGACTTTATATAAAGTTTTATCCGAATATCAGGTCGATGGCGATGCTTTGCTTGCCAGGGCTGGGCTTGAATTTTTATTGAGCGCCGACCATTGCCAGCAACAGGTGACGGTTGCCGACATTGATAAATTTGTTGTTTTGGCAATTGACGCGACCGGAGATCCAGCACTTGGCCTTCGTGAAGCCCGTTATTTCAGCCCGGGAACATTTCAGGGACTTGGGCTTGCCTTAATGGCTTGCCCAACACTGAGGGATTTTTGTGATCTTCTCGTCAAACATTTTAATAAGCTGATCATGGACTCAAGTGTTATCTTCCATGAACAGGGTCGCGATGCCTGGTTGGTGCTGGAGCCTCCCAGGGATCGCTATTCAGAGAAAAGTTATCGGTGGTGGGTGGATACGGCATTTGCCGTTTGGCTGAAATTTATTTGCCTAATACATCCGCCAGAGTATCAAGCGAAAAAAATCACCTTTCGCGCCGCTGAAATTGATGGACACAGAGGCAAATATAGTGACTATTTCCGCTGCCCAGTGGTTTTTTCCGCTCACCAGAATGCTTTTTATTTTGATGCAACAACGCTGGATGATGCGCTTCCGGGGGGGAACTATGAGTTGATGATGTACAACGAAACCCTCATTTCAAAGATTCTCAGTGGTTCTGATCTGAAGGATATAAAGGTAGCCGTAGCCGCTAAAATTCCCTATTTGTTGAATGTTGGCGCTTGCTCGAAAAAGGCTCTTGCTGATTCTCTTGGGCTGTCAATACGAAATCTTGATCAGAAATTGATAAATGCCGGCACCATCTACCAGTTGATACTTGATGATATTCGCAGAGATCTGGCGCAACGCTATCTCAAAACGACGAATTACAGTGTTACGCAGATCAGTTACCTATTAGGCTTCAATGACTCCGCCAATTTTACGCGAGGGTTTAAAAAGTGGACGGGTGTTTCCCCCTCAGAGTACAGAGGGGCACGCAAAGGTAAAACGTTCACTGAATAACCTGTTTAGTCTCCAGGCGATAAAGAGTTTTGCCTTTTGCGATGGTTTCGATAATAGCTATGTCCTTGATTGTATCTGGCGGCGTCGTTAACGGGTTCGACGACAGTACGACCAAGTCGGCCTGTTTGCCAGGAGTAATTGATCCTTTCAATGACTCTTCAAAATATTGGTATG
>JBFXIU010000089.1:0-13014 GCA_050175615.1 Porticoccaceae bacterium
GCACCCCATCCCTGGTGTTGATGGACGGAACCATGATTCCGGGATACAAGCCAGCCGCGGAGCTGATTGAGATACTGGGTGTTAATTAACGTGATCTTCTTGCGCCATTGACAGCTTAATGGCTCCTCATTAAGGTTGCCTCCTTTTGTAATCTTTACTCCGGTGGCGTTTTTGAAAACAGTGAAAATAGGCGTCTGCGGTCTGGGCACCGTGGGCAGTGGTACCTTTAATGTGCTCACTCGGAATACGGCGTTGATCAATGCCCGCGCTGGCGCTGATATTCAGATTGTCCAGGTGGGCGCGCGGCGGGATCACCCCACTATAGATACAGGGGCGGTGGCGATCACGCGGGATATTTTTGATGTGGTCAAAAACCCCGAGGTGGATGTGGTTGTCGAATTGATTGGCGGTACCACAGTTGCTCGCGACCTGGTGTTGGAAGCCATCAGCAACGGCAAGCATGTGGTTACTGCCAATAAGGCGCTGATCGCCCAGTACGGCAACGAAATTTTCGCGGCGGCGAATCAAAAGGGCGTTATGGTTGCCTTTGAAGCCGCCGTGGCCGGCGGTATTCCCATCATCAAAACCCTGCGCGAAGGCCTGGGCGCCAACCGCATCGAGTGGCTGGCGGGCATTATTAATGGCACCGGCAATTTTATTCTCACCGCCATGGCGGAACAGGGCAGGGATTTTGACGAGGTGCTCGCTGAAGCCCAGGCGCGCGGCTATGCCGAGGCCGATCCCACCTTTGATGTCGAAGGCATAGATGCCGCCCACAAGTTGGTTATTCTTGCATCCCTGGCTTTTGGTATTCCGCTTCAGTTTGACAAGGTGCTCACCGAGGGAATTCGCGATCTGGATCTTCAGGATGTCGCCTATGCCCGGGAACTGGGTTACCGCATCAAACATTTGGGCATTGCCCGCCAGACAGAGCTGGGCATCGAGCTGCGGGTTCACCCGACGCTGATTCCGGAAAGCTGTCTCATCGCCGAAGTGGATGGCGTTATGAATGCGGTGATGGTTAAAGGCGATGCTGTGGGGCCGACTCTGTTTTACGGCGCCGGCGCCGGTGATGAGCCAACCGCGTCGGCGGTGGTTGCCGATATAATCGATGTCGCCAGAGCGCTCAATGTGCCGCCAGAGGCGCGGGTGCCCTATCTGGCGTTTACCAACACCAGTTTTAACGGCCTCACCGTACTGCCTATCGAGGATGTGGAAACCGCCTACTATCTGCGCATGCAGGTGGTGGACAAGCCCGGCGTTCTCTCCCAGGTGGCCACCATTATGAGCAACAGGGGCATCAGCATCGAGGCCATTATTCAGAAAAGCCCCAAGCCCGGCGAGGAGCATGTGCCCCTGATTATGCTCACCAGCAAGTCCCTGGAAGGCAAGTTGATGGCGGCGGTTGCCGATATTGAAAACCTCACTGCGGTGATGGGCAAGGTGGTGCGTATTCGCGTTGAGCCACTGGACAAGGGTTGACTCAAATTTGGCGCAGTTGCGCCCGCAGCCTGCCGATACAAAAATAGCGGAATAGACGATGAAATATATCAGTACCAGGGGCGGCGTTTCCCCCCAGAATTTTGAAGACGTGGTGTTGACCGGCCTTGCGCCCGATGGCGGTTTGTTTGTACCTGAAACCCTGCCCAGCTACAGCAAGGCTGAAATTGCCTCCTGGGCAACCCTGAGCTACACGGAACTTGTCTTTAAAGTGATGGCGCCTTTTGTCAATGGCGCCATTCCCGATGCCGAGCTCAAGCGCATCATCGATCTTTCCTACAGCGGTTTTCGCCACCGCGCCATCGCGCCGCTGGTGCAGACTGGCCACAACGAATGGGTGCTGGAGCTGTTTCACGGCCCGACACTGGCGTTCAAGGATTTTGCCCTTCAGTTTCTGGGGCATGTCCTTGACTATTTGCTTGCCAAACGCGGCCAGAAAGCCGTGGTGATGGGGGCAACGTCCGGGGATACAGGCTCTGCGGCCATTGAAGGCTGCCGCCGCTGTCAGAATATCGATATTTTTATTCTCCACCCCCACAACCGGGTTTCCGACGTTCAGCGCCGCCAGATGACCACGGTAGTGGGCGCCAATATTCACAATATCGCCCTGCAGGGCAATTTTGACGACTGTCAGAACATGGTCAAGGCCAGCTTTGCCGACCAGAGCTTCCTGCCCAAAGATCGTCAGCTGGTGGCAGTCAATTCCATTAACTGGGCGCGCATCATGGCGCAGATTGTCTATTATTTTTGGGCGGCGCTCAGCCTGGGTGCTCCCCATCGCCCGGTGTCTTTTGCCGTGCCCACCGGCAATTTTGGCGATATTTTTGCCGGTTACCTCGCCCACAAAATGGGTTTGCCGGTGGCACAACTGGTGATTGGCACCAACGCCAACGATATTCTCCACCGCTGCATCAGCGCCAATGACCACAGCAGGCACGAACTCATTCACAGCCTGTCGCCGTCCATGGATATTATGGTGTCCAGCAATTTCGAGCGCCTGCTGTTTGATTTGTACGATCGCGACGGCGGGGCTATTGCGGCGCTGATGGACAGCTTCAAAAACACCGGCACGCTCAGCCTTTCACAGACAGCTATCGATCGGGTAAAACCCCTGTTCAGCAGTTGTCGCGTCGACGATGAACGCACCGTCGCTGTGATTGCTGAAGAATATGCCAAAAGCGTTTATCTTCTCGACCCCCATACCGCCATTGGCCTCGAAGCGGGTCGCCGCTGCCGCACCAGTCTCGATGTGCCCATGATCGCCCTGGCCACCGCCCACCCGGCGAAGTTTCCCGAAGCGGTGCAGAAAGCAGGCTATGCCGGTGATCCGCCACTGCCGCCCCATATGGCGGATTTGTTTGAGCGCCCGGAACGCTACGAAGTGATTGCCGATGATATTGCCAGGGTTCACAGCTTTATGGCGGCCAACCTCAGTGCCTAGGGTTTTATAGGCTCAGGGTTGGGTAGACGTTGTTTCGCACCCTTATAGGGCTCTGGTTCAGTTCGATGCAAGTCCTTGACATACCATATATGGTATATATACTCAATTTGATATGTGGGAGATCCTAGAGCACAGGCGTGTCGACAAAGCCTTGGCGGCGGCGCCAGTGGAGGCTCTGCAGCGCTATGAAAAGTGGAAAGATATTGTCAAGGTTTCCGGTCCTCAGGGGTTAAGACTGATCAGGGGGTTTAACGACGAGGCCTTATCTGGCAATTGGAAAGGTTTTCGGTCTTCCCGTCTGAATATCCAATATCGGGTAATTTATAGGATCCAAAAGGATCAGGTTCTGGTGGAGGTAGAGCGAGTCACTCCCCATGACTATCGGAGGTGATGAATGAGCGAGTATCGTAAAGCGGCCAAAAGAATTGATGTGTCTGTAGGTGAATCAGTGCGGATCTTGCGGGAGCTGCAGGAAATGAGTCAGAACGATCTGGCTTCTGCAACCGGTATTCCGCAATCGACGATTTCTGCTATAGAAAACGATCGTGTTCGTCTTGGCGTCGATCGCGCAAAGGTGCTTGCCAAAGCACTTCGTTGTCATCCTGCGGTATTGGTATTTCCCGGTTGGGATGTTGAGCATGAGTCGGCGGCATAACCAATTTTGAAGCGGGTCGCCGCTACCGCAACAACTTAGATGTACCGATGATATCGCCCAATTCACAGCTTTATGGCGGAAAATTTTGGCGAACGGGCTCAGGTGTTGGATAAGGGGTTTTTCACACGGTTATGGGTCTCAGAGAGTTCGGAGTAACTTTTAGCTAATGCAAAACATTATTTATGTAATACGCCACGTAGATATTGGTGGCAACGTTGATATCCCATACAAAAAGGTGGGTGTGACTGGTGCAGGAAACGCAACTCTCAACTCTCGGCTACAACAGATAAGCAATACAAAATCGCCAATAAAAGCCCAGTGTATTGCAGCGTGGGAACATGGCGATGCCAGGGCAGTTGAAAATGCGCTCCACATGCTGCTTGACGATAGTCGCATTGAGGGAGAGTGGTTCCTGGATAAAGATGACACACTCGTGGAGCGTATGCAGCCGATTATGGATCTTATCGGTGCCAAAGAGTTGCCCATTGAACAGAGTAATGATGCCTATACACAGAGTGTTCTTCGAAAGGAGATCGAGGCTAAACAAAAGTCTGATCATATATTGCTTGGTGAGATTTCTGACTTGCTTGAAAAGCCTCTGAGATCTAACTCACGTCTTGCTGGCCCAACATTTTTTAGTGATGAGAAACAGCTCACCTACTATGTGAATGCGAGAAAGTCTGGCAAGCATCACCTCTTTATTGGAAGGAGTAAGGATGTCTATGAAGACATCAAAGAATTCCTTGAAGTGCATGGCTTTGACGTGGAGCAAGGGAAAAAAGGTGGTGCAAAAATAATGAGCATCAGCACCGAAACAGTGGCTTCCATCATTAACTTAATTGAGCGTGAATTTGTACCATTCAACACGTAACAAGCAAAGCTCAGGTTTTGCTTTGGCTTTCTGGTGTCCGGGTTTTCATACTGCCACCCCAAAATTGCCAGTCTAATCATGGGTTCCATCAAGCCATGAAAATCAGAGAGCGCCAACTTCCCCAAACGCCACGAGCATTCAGCGCCGACCTTCATCCGCTGTTGCAGAAAATTTATGCCACCAGGGGCATCTTTTCTGATCAGCAGCTGGGTCGCCAGCTTGCCGAATTGCCTGCGCCCCAGGCTCTAAAGGGTGTCGATGGCGCTCTGGACTTGCTCGAAACTGCCCTTGTGCAGCAGCAGAAAGTATTGATTGTCGGCGATTTCGATGCCGATGGTGCCACCAGTACCGCCTTGATGATTTTGGCGTTGCGCGCCATGGGCTTGCAGAGAGTGGATTTTCTGGTTCCCAACCGCTTTGAGTTCGGTTACGGCCTGACCCCGGAGATCGTCGCCCTGGCACAGCAAAATTGCCCCGATTTGCTGATCACTGTGGACAATGGTATTTCCAGTGTGGAGGGTGTTGCCGCCGCCAGGGAGCTTGGTATCAAGGTGCTGGTGACAGACCACCATTTGCCCGGCGCAACCCTGCCCGCAGCGGATGCCATCGTCAACCCCAGTCAGCCCGGTTGTACCTTTCCCAGTAAAAATCTCGCCGGTGTCGGCGTGGCTTTCTATCTTCTCAGTGCCTTTAGAGCCAGGCTGCGCCAGCAGGACTGGTTTCAGGCCAGTGGTATTCGCGAGCCCAATATGGCCGCCTGGCTCGACCTGGTGGCTCTGGGCACGGTGGCCGATGTGGTGCCTCTGGATCAGGTTAATCGCGTGCTGGTGTATCAGGGGCTGCAGCGGGTTCGCGCCGGGTTTTGCCGTCCAGGCATTCAAGCCTTGCTGGAATTGGCGGGGCGCGAACAGAGCCGTATTGTCGCCGCAGACTTCGGCTTTGCTGTCGGCCCCCGCCTCAATGCCGCGGGGCGCCTCGATGATATGAGCCTGGGGATTGACTGTCTGCTCAGTGATGATCCCGTCAACGCTCGGGAGCTGGCGGTACAGCTCGATGAACTCAATGCGGATCGCCGCCTTATTGAAACCGGTATGCAGCAGGAAGCCCTGAAAGCGGTTGAAAAACTTCACCTCGAAGACAGAGATAATTTGCCCTGGGGGCTCTGTCTTTACGACCCCGACTGGCATCAGGGTGTGGTGGGGTTGCTTGCCTCCCGTATCAAGGAGCGCTATCACCGGCCGGTAATCGCATTTGCCGAGGGGGATAACGGTCAGCTCAAGGGCTCTGCCCGCTCCATTCCCGGCCTTCACATTCGCGATGCCCTCGATGGTGTCGCTGCCGCCAATCCGGGATTGCTGTCAAAATTCGGCGGCCATGCCATGGCGGCGGGGCTCAGTCTGGAAAGGAACAACCTGGAACGCTTTGGCGACGCTTTTGACCGGGAAATTCGCCGCCAGTTATGCGCCGAGGATTTGGTGGAAGAGGTGGCCACCGACGGTACCCTGGCTGCTGCCGAGTTAAACCTTGGTGTGGCGCATTTGCTGCGGGATGCGGGGCCCTGGGGGCAGCATTTTCCCGAACCCCTGTTTAAGGGAGCTTTCAGGGTTGTGCAGCAGCGGGTATTGTCGGGCAAGCACCTCAAGTTTACCCTGGGGGCGGAAGACGATCAGAGTCTGATGGTGGACGCCATCGCGTTCAATGTCCCCGAAGCCTTTTTAAAACCCAGCAGTGCGCGCGTGGAGATCCTTTACCGGCTTGATGTCAACCTCTGGCGAGGGCGGGAATCTCTGCAGTTATTGATTGAGCGCATACTTTCCCTCCAATAGATTGTTTTAGGATCTTCCTTCGGGCTATTTCCTTTCGTGCCATCATTGACTAGAATGAGAATGATTTTCATTTGTGCTCATGCTCTTATTTATAAAGGAATGGGGTTGTTTTCGGAAATATCTGTAATTCATTGTTTTTGTAATAGTTTATCGTTAAATTCGTTTCAGGATTGTAGAGTGAGTCGATGGTAACCTGTTTTAAAGATCTCAAAGTTGGCGATTGCGCCCGTGTTGTCCGTTTTAATGGCCTTGACAGGCTCTATCGCAATCGTTTGATGAGCCTGGGTCTTACGCCCGGCACCGAGTTTCAGGTGCAGCATGTGGCGCCCCTGGGGGATCCCATTGATATTCGAGTCCGCGGATTTTATCTCAGTCTGCGCCGTCAGGAAGCGGGCGCCATGGAAGTCGAACTGGTGGACGCTACTGATACAAAAAACCAGACTAGCGAGGTGCAGCGTTCGTGAGTAAGACCTATACCCTGGCACTTATCGGCAACCCCAACAGCGGCAAATCCACACTGTTTAATGCCATCACCGGTTCGCGGCAAAAGGTCGGTAACTGGTCCGGGGTCACCGTAGAAAAAAAGACCGGCCGTTTCAGCCACGGCGAATACGACTTTGAACTGGTGGATTTGCCGGGTACCTATTCCCTCCATGTCTCCCACGGCGATGACTCCATCGACCAGCAAATTGCCCAGAATTTCATTCTCAAAGACGCCCCCGATCTCCTCGTCAATATCATCGACGCATCCAGCCTTGAGCGCGGTCTTTATTTGACCACCCAACTCCTCAACGCCGGTATTCCCACCATCGTTGTCCTCAATATGATGGATGTGGCGCACCAGCAGGGTCTGCATATAGACCCCTATAAGTTGTCCCGCAATATCGGCGTTCCTGTGGTGCCCGTCGTGGCCAGCCGCCGCGAGGGCATAGGCACATTGATGGATGTGCTCGTCAACCGCCTCTGCCCGGGCGGTGATGAGGAATTGCCCCATCCCCAGGTATCCCTGGGCGATGATATCGAGGAGGCAATTAGTGCAATCAGCACTATTCTCGGGCACTCCGGGCGCCTGCAGGCCACGGCGGTTCTGGAGCGCGACGATGGTGTTCTCGATGGCGTTTCTGCCAGCCAACGCCAGGCTTTGCTGGCGATTGTCGACGACCTGGTGAATGGCGTTACGGGTTCTGTGGCGGATCGACTTATTGAGGCTCGGTATCAGTGGATAGCCTCGGTAGTGGGCGAATCCAGCCACCAGGATCGGACGAATAAAGCCACGCTTACCGACAGACTCGACAGCGTTTTTCTGCACCGGCTGTTGGCATTTCCCCTGTTCCTTGGGGTGATGTACCTGATGTTTATGTTCACCATCAATCTGGGTGGTGCTTTTATCGACTTGTTTGATGGCGTTGCGGGCGCGCTCTTTGTCGAATTGCCGAGAACCCTGATGACGGCGATGCACTTTCCGCCTTGGTTGGTTGCCTTTATTGCCGACGGCGCCGGTGGAGGCGTTCAGTTGGTGGCCAGCTTTATTCCTGTAATTGGCACATTGTTTCTGTTCCAGTCGTTTTTGGAAGGCTCCGGCTACATGGCGCGCGCGGCCTTTATTATGGACAGGGTGATGCGCTCCGTCGGTTTGCCGGGCAAGTCCTTTGTTCCCCTGGTGGTGGGCTTTGGCTGCAATGTGCCGGCGGTGATGTCGGCACGAGCTCTGGACAGCCACAATGACCGGTTGCTGACCACGCTGATGGCGCCTTTTATGTCCTGCGGCGCCCGGCTCACGGTCTATATTCTGTTTGCCTCCGTGTTCTTCCCCAACAATGGTCAGAATGTGGTATTTGCCCTCTATGTCTTTGGCATGTTGATGGCGATCGCCACCGGCTTTCTGGTCAAGCGCAGGTTGATGAGCCGGGACATGACCCCCTTTATTCTCGAGTTGCCCAACTACCATATTCCCACTCTTCGCGGCCTGTTGCTGAATACCTGGCACCGTTTGCACGGTTTTATGGTAAGGGCGGGCAAGGCCATTGTCTTGGTGGTGATCGTGCTCAATTTTGTCAACTCCATTGGCACCGATGGCTCTTTTGGCAACCAAAATACGGAGAAATCGGTGCTTTCCAATATCGGCATGGCGATCACGCCGATATTCGCCCCCATGGGCGTCAAGGAAGATAACTGGCCTGCCACCGTAGGCATTTTCAGTGGTATTTTTGCCAAGGAAGTGGTTGTGGGAACCCTGGATGCCCTCTATTCCTCCCTCGCCGAGCAGGAAATGGGCGCTACCCAGGAAGAGGAATTGTCCATCTGGGAGATGATTGTCGCCAGCGCCCAGACAGTGCCCGAAAACCTGGCGGGGCTGGGTTCCATGTTGACCGACCCCTTGGGACTCAATGTGGAGGAGTTCAGCGATCAGCAGAATGCCGCAGAAGCCCAGAGCGTCAAGGTCGACACTCTCACGGTGATGGGGCGGCTGTTCGACGGCGATATCGGCGCTTTTGCCTATATCCTGTTTGTGCTTCTTTACATGCCCTGTGTCGCCACCCTGGGCGCCATTTACAAGGAGGCTGGTGGCTTTTGGGCATTTTTTGCCGCCACCTGGAACACGGCAATTGCTTATGGCGCGGCGGTGATTTTTTATCAGCTGGGCACTATGTCCGCCAATCCGATGGCCGCAGTATCCTGGTGCCTTGGTGTGCTGGTATTCTGGGTGGCCGGTTATTTGGGCTTGCTGGCCATGGCGAGCCGTGAACTGAAAAAAAGCAATATGATCCCTGCAGTCAATCTGCATTAGAGCTTGTTGAAATTAATATTCTACGACTCAAATAGCACCTGCAGGGTGCCTTTCCGGGAAAAGGGTTTGCCGAGAGCCGAACAATTTCCTGCAGGCGATTGTGGATTTACATTGCCGCAATGGGCACTCAGATAGCAGCAATAGCGTCCCGGTGTCGAGTCAGATAGGCTCTGCTGATCACGTCCTGCTGAATGCCGTAACCGATCTCTCCGCGACAATTCCAGCGCATAAAGCTTTGCGCATAGACCAGGGAGGGGTAGGGCGCCCAAATGCAGCCATTGATGGCGGCAGCGGTGAGGTCAAATGATCGGCCTTTCTGATCTGTCACCCGCAGTCGACTGGACATGGGCAGCAACCCTTGGCGTTCGACTTCACCTTCCGCCGCTACCAGGCCACTTATTTCCCCGTTTTCCAGGACATAGCCACTGATAAGGGAGCCGAAGCCCTGCTCGTTGGCGGGATCCAGGCCGACAAAGGCGTGAATGGTCAATCTTTCGCCAAAGGAGCCGTGAATCCAGGTTGCATTGCCGTTGTTGCGCTCTTTGCGCGGCCCCCAGCTGCGATCCAGGGTGTCGATGCAGTCCAGCTTATATTCCCTGCCCCGCACTCGCAAAAGACCAGTAATGCGCCCCGTGATCTCGTAGTGACCTGAAAAGGCGGCACCGCCCCAGCCAGCGCCAATCCGGTCAGCGGCCGTAGGATCCATGTCGGGGTCATTCATGTCAAACGGCGGCATCAGGGAGTGAAAATCCAGTTCGAGGAAGGTGTCGTCAATACCCTCGTATTCCAAGTGATAGTGTTCAAGGGGGGTGACGGCGGTTACCGAAACCCCGTTGGCGAGACGGTAATCCAGCAGTGACGAGGGACAGGGCAGGTGTTGCTGGTTGTCCACATAGGCTTGCGCTTCCCAGAGCGGATTAATGCGATCCTGTACCAATACATCAGACATTGTCACCCCCAGTTTGGGTCGAGTCAGTACATAGATACTGCCCGAAATACGGTGTTCAGGTACGGCAAAAGGGAAGAAGTTGGTTTCGCACCAATCAAGGGGTGAATCTTCATTGAATTGAAAATCCGCGTGCTCTTTTAAAATCATGGCAATACTCCTTAATTTCCTGCAAGCATGGTTTCAAGATCTGGTAGTTCCTCTGGTCGCGGATCAAAGCCCGCGTCTTTAAACCAGATCCGTTCACGATCTTTCTGCCTTTTGGCAAAACGAAAAACGTCCTCATTCATTGCCGCCCGATAATCCGGTGCGCCATCCCGGGCGGCAGCGCGCAAAAGATCCTCCAGCGCAAAACCCAGGTGATGAAAAGCGGCAGCGGCATCTGTATCTCTGGCGGCGTCCTTTAGGCAGCATTGCAGGTTGGTTGCAGCTGCTTTGGTCAGGGCGCCGCCAGCGGCGACGGGCAAGTTGTTTACAGTCGCCACCAGGTCATCGCGGCACAGGCTGTGATAGACAGCAATGACCGGCAGGTGGCGAAGGAACATTTTGAGCTGAGCGGCAATAACGCCACACTGCTCTACGGCTAGGGAATTTGACGGATCGACCGCGGGAAACACAACCTGCTCCAGGGTCTGCATGACGCTGCCCAGGCGTATCGAAGGATTGGGTGTCATCGTAATTTGCCCTCCAGTAGATTGCACAGGGTATCTGACATTCCTGCGGTGCAGGATGCAAGATAGGCCAGCAGTGCATTTTGATGATTGGTGCCGTCCCGCGCCGCACGTATTGATGATGTATGGTTCATTGTGATCAGTTTGTAACTGGTAAGCACGCGGTACCAGTGCAGGGTCTTGGGGTCGACGCTGCGGCCAGTGATGTTTTGATAATGCTCCAACAGGTAGTCTGTGGTGAACATGCTGCCAACCAGGAAAGTGCCATCTCTGTCGCGGGAGCCAAACAGGGGATCGAAGCTGTACGCCAGGTCTTCGTGAAAATCGCCAACATGGGAGAGCTCCCAATCCAGAATCGCCGTCATTTGCAGAGTTTCTTCGTCAAAGAGGAAGTTCCCCAGGCGGTGATCGCCGTGCAGCAGTACCGGCTCTTGGCACAGGGGCAAATGATCGTATAGCCAGGTCTCCGCCAAAGTGAGTAACGGGGAGCAATCGATAGTGTCGAGTTGGCGCACTTTGGTCCAGTAATTCACTTGCCAGAGCGCTGCATCCGTGGTGCCGGGGCGGGGCATGGCGTAGTCGTCCAATCCTGAATTGGCAAGATCCGTTCGATGTACCTCTGCCATTGCGCCAATAAACTGTGGCGTCAGTGCACCGCCGATGCGATCTCCCAGATTAACCCCGAGACCGGAAGGGCCGCCACTTCCCGATGAGGGTTTGGTGACGCCGTCGACAAAGCCGGTAATCATCAGCGGCTGTCCCATGGCCTCGCCATCGCCATCGACCCAGAGTACCGGCGGCACAGGCACGCGACCGGCCACCGCACGCAATATTTGAGCTTCGCGGCGGCGACAGGTTTCGATGATACCTTCGCGGGGATCCATTCGCAGCACGCCGCGATAACCGTTGTCAAAGCTCGAGCCGACCAGCTCGAAGACAAACTGTTCTTTGGAGGCGCCGCCCCCCATGCGGCGAACATTAACCGCTCGCGCGTCAACGCCCCGCAGCTGGAATAACCGCTCAAGTCCAGCGGCGATTTCTTCTGCGGTTTTGGGTCGGTAGGCTCCCAGCTTGCGCCGCTCCTGTTTCTGCAACAGCAGCTCCAGCAACCGAGGCTCTATTGCCTCATGGTCAATAGTTGTGGCCATGATCTTGTTTGTTGCCATTGATACCTCTTGTTTACGCCAGTCTCTGACATTGGTTTTATCTGTTATTTGTTTGTCTTTTTACTTACCTGCTTGTGTAAGCCTCACTGCCGGGCAGTAAAAATCTGGGCAGCACAAGAAGGCGGTTCAGTATAGCGCCTGTGATCACGGGCTTTATTGTTTTACCCCCCCATGCTCAAGGCTGGTCTGCAGATCCGCCAGAAGCCATGACAATATACGTTGTCCATCTCACGGCAGCTTGATATATTGCGACATTGATTTAGCATTTTGCGACACTGTATTCAGGGTATTATGTATCTGATCCGTATCGGCGCAATAGGCGGGTATGAAGCTTTCACTTATCAACTGGGTGGGAATCCTGTTGCCCTTTGCCAGCAAGTGGGCATCAGCCCCTCACAGTTCCGCAATCACAACACCTATATTTCTCTAAGCAAAATGGCTTTGCTGTTGGAAAAGACCGCCAGAGCCTGCGGCGAGAAGTTTTTCGGACTCGGCCTGGGTTTCCAGCAAAATCCCGGTGTTCTGGGGGATTTATTGATCAGCAGTTCCCAGGAGCGCACCATCGGCGAAGCGCTGGCCATATTCGACAACCACCTGTACCTTCACTCCACAGGAGTTCGCATACGCCAGCTGCGAAAAAGAGATCACGCTCAGATCGCCTTATCTTTTGATGTCACTACGCCGTTGGGTATCGATCAGCTTTTACAGCTGGGGGTTGGCCATTTGGCAAACCTGCTCGCAAGGCTGATGGGCGTGGACTCATCCAGCATCAAAATCGCCTTGCGTCAGCAGCAACCCCGGGGTAGTTCAGAATCTGCGCAGTGCTTATACCCACAGGTCAGCTTTGGCAGCAGTTTTGATGGTTTGGTATTACCCTGCGTTGCTCTTGCCAGGAAACCCCGCTTGGACGAGGAGAGCCTTCAAAGGCATCTCGATCGCTATTTTCAGCAACTTAAGCAAAGTTATCCCAGTGATTTGCCGGATCAGGTGAAATCCACTATTCGGCTGTTGCTGCCATCAAACGATTGCTGCATAGAGAAGGTGGCTGGAAATCTGGACATGCACCCGAGAAAGCTACAGCGACAATTGCAGCGAAGCAACACAAGCTACGGTCGTCTTTTGCAGGAAACCCGCAGGCTTTTGGCGGAAA
>JBFXIU010000090.1:0-12785 GCA_050175615.1 Porticoccaceae bacterium
TCCGAGCAGGGACGAACTGGTGGAGCGCTACGCAGGCCTGACTGGGGCAAATTTATCCCAACTATTGTGGTATGAAGTAATGGTGGACTGGAAGTTGGCGGCTCTCTATGAATATTCCCGACGGCGAGGGGAAGATGCCTATTACCGCAAGGACGGTTTAGTTGCAGGTTTCCTGCAAGCGGCACGGAAAAAACTCGATAGCGCAGATGCATGGAAGTAAATACGAATTACAATTTTAAAATACAGGAAATCCAATGAAGGCAATTGCAGGTAGTAAAGTCGTTGTACTCGGTGGAACCGCAGGCGTTGGTTTAGAGATCGCTTGCCAGTTTGCCGAACAGGGGGCAAAGGTGGTTGTGCTCGGGCGCAATGAGCAACGCGGAGATACCGCCTGTGAAACGGTGCGTAAACGCATTGGAGGTGCAGAGATTGATTTTATTAAGGTCGATGCTATGAAGGCCGATGATGTGGTTAGGGCAGAAGCGCGCGCCCGTGACCTGATGGGAGGGCTGGATACATTGATATGTTCCACCGGACCCAGTCAGCCTCCGAGGTTGCTGAAAAACATATCAATCGGATCCTTACATGATCGCATCAACGAAATTATTATGCCGCCGATGTTGATGGTGCACGCTGCCTTACCGGCAATGCGCGCGCAAAATCATGGGGTTATTATCAATGTGGCCTCAGATGCAGCAAAGGTAGCTACCCCTGGTGAAACCCTGGTCGGTGCTGCGATGGCGGCCATCGTGATGTTTTCCCGTACAGTCGCGCTAGAAGAAAAGCGTCATAGGATTCGTGTCAATTTGTTAACTCCCTCACTGGTTGCCAACACACCAGGTGCCCAGTTGATTTTTGCCGAAGAGTTCAGCGCCAAGTTGTTTGAGAAAGCCTCAAAACTTGCGCATCTGGGCATTGTAGAGCCAGAAGATCTTGCCGCTGCTGCGCTTTTCTTGGCCAGCCCCGCTGCCCGCAAAATGACGGGGCAGTCACTCAGTATCAATGGCGGCATTTCGGTCGGCTAAATTCTGGTGGTTCTTATTTTGCTAGACCAGATCTAGTGAATCGATTATAGTTAAAAAGTATTGCTTTGAAGTGCTAATGTTTACAGCCACTATTCTTGCTGGGCATCTTTCTATAGATGCAGTAAATATGTTCAACCACCAAAACGATAATGGGTTGCTAAATGTCCGAACCACTTGCAGGAAAAATTGCTGTCATTACGGGTTCTGCGCGAGGCTTGGGTAGGGCTTACGCGCTGCGCTTGGCGGAGCTGGGCGCCAATATAGTGGTTGCCGATCTGGATCTTAACGGCGCGGCGATATATGGAGAAAAGCTTGGGCAAGAGACTGTCATGGCTGAAGTGGAAGCCATGGGTAGGGAGTCTCTTGGCGTAGAGGGTGATTTGAGCCATCCCGAGATGGTGAGTCACCTTTTCAAACAGGTGCTGGAACGCTTCGGTCAGATTGATATCCTGATTAACAATGCGGGCGGAGCCATTGCGCGCAACAGCGGCCCACTCCCGACGCAAACAACACCAGACGATTTTGAATTGCTGGTAAACGCAAATTTCCGCAGCGCTGTGCTCTGCTGTCAGGCAGTGGCAGATCCCATGCGCAAACGGCAGTCCGGCATTATTGTCAATACATCTTCACAAACAGCTATCTCAACCCTGCCCCAGGGCACACTGGCGGTTTATGGCGCCGCCAAGGCAGCCGTGACCCAGTACACGCGCGCGCTGGCGGCAGAGCTTGGCCCCCACGGCATTAGAGTAAATGCACTTTCGCCCGGCATTATGATGACTGCCCGTGTCGCTGCCCAAGCCAAGGAGCGCGGCATAGGTACAGAGGAACAGGCGGCCAGTATTCCCCTGAGGCGTTTGGGTGTCGCTGAGGATTGTGTGGGCGTGGTCGAATTTCTGGTGACGGATTTATCCCAATACGTCACTGGTCAATGCATATCCGTTTGCGGTGGAGCTGTGTTAACGCCCTGCTGAGGATGGAGCGCAGATCTCCAGCCATGGTTTAAAGTCATGGTTGTTGGCCGCACATTGGAAAAGCTTCAAACCACCGTTGATGAGATCAAAAAACAAGGTGGTATTGCCATTGCCGAGGCGGGAGATGTGTCCTGCGAAGCCGATGTTATTGCCAGCGTTGAAAAGTGCATGTCAGAGTTTGGCGGGCTCGGTGTCTCCTTTGCCAATGCGGGCGCCTGGATCGGCGCCATTCCCGTGTTTGAGCAGAGGGTCGAGCAGTGGCAGGACATTTTCCGCATCAATGCAATCGGAAGCTTTCTCGCATTAAAGCATGCCGGCGCTTATATGGCCAACCAAGGCAGTGGCGGATCCTTGATTTTTATGTCGTCTGTCGCCGCTCTGCGGGGTGACGGTGGCGACGCCGCCTATAGCGCGGCCAAGGCCAGTGTCAAAAGCCTCACTCAAACTGGCGCCAATGAACTTGCTGGCATCAACGTTCGCGTTAACGCCATTGCTTCAGGCTTGGTGGAAACAGAGGGAACGTCCTACTTTTTTGACGCAGCGCGGGCAAAAGGTGTCGCCGAAAAAATTGGCAAAAACAACCCCCTGCGTCGCCCCGGAAGGCCGGAGGAAATTGCCGCCGTAGCCGCGTTTTTGGCAAGTGAGGAATCCTCCTATATCGATGGCCAAATTACTGCTGTCGATGGTGGTGTTTCCAGCACACATCCCTTTGGCAGAACGCCATAAGTACAGACCCTGTAAAGGGGTGCGGGAAAACTAAAAGTCATAATTAAGATTAGAGAGGAATACAAATGCGCGGTTTGATCATGGATACCCAGCTCCAATTGTCCCGTTTGCTGGATTATGCGGCCGAATATCACACCGCGACAGAAATCGTGGGTCTAAATCTCAATGGCAGTGTCGAGAGGCTTAACTATGGCATGCTGCGCAAACGCGCGGCCAGGCTCGCCAATGCCCTTGTCGACAATGGCTATGGATTTGACAGCCGTCAGGCGTCGCTGTCCTGGAATACGGTCAATCATCTGGAAGTATTTTATGGCTCTCTGGGCATTGGCGCCTCCCTGCATACGATCAACCCAAGATTGACTGATGAACATCTTATTTACATGATCAATCAGGTTGAAGATGAATTGATTTTTGTCGATACGACCACACTGGCCATAGCAGAGAGAATCCATGCGCAGGTTCCCTGCGTTAAAACCTGGATTTACCTCGACGAAGGCGAAGCGCTCCCGAACACAGAATTAAAATCCATCCAAAGAAAAAGTGATTTTGTCGCTGGCTACTCAGAAGAAATTCAATGGCCGGTTTTCGATGAGCGCCAGGCTGCCACCATCTGCTATACCTCGGGAACCACCGGCTTGCCAAAAGGTGTGGTGCAAAGCCACAGGGGTGTTACCCTTTCGGCCATGAGTATGAGCATGGCCGATGGCTTTGGTGGGTATCGCAATGGCGCCCTGGATGTGGCGATGCCCATTGCCCCGCTTTTTCACACTAACGGCTGGCAAATGCCGTTTACCAGCCCCATGAATGGCTACAAACTGGTTTTGCCGGGTCGCGATTTTTCTCCTGGCAACTTGCTGAAGTTAATCGATACAGAGAAAGTCACTATTGCCGGTGCTGTGCCAACTGTGTGGATGGACATATTAAGTCATTCAGAAAAAACCGGCTTGTCTCTGAAATCGCTCCGTGTCGCACTGGTGGCGGGTTCTCGCCCTCCAGAAAGCCTGTTAAACAGTTTCGAAGAGCGGGGCATTGAGGCTCTCCAGATGTGGGGAATGACCGAAGCCATCGCCAGCACCAAAGCCACCCTGGCGCCGGGTTCAGAAAACCTGTCCGCCGATCAAATACGCAAAAAACGCCTCCGCTCACAGGGTCGCACCACATTCCTCGCCGAATTTCAGCTGCGCGACGAACATGGCAATATCGTGGCAAAAGACGGCAAGGCACAGGGGCAAATGTATGTGCGCGGTGATTTTGTCTGCTCCAGATACCTTGGTCAGGATGAATCACAAGAAGTTGCATGGCTGGATACGGGGGATATTGCCCGTATTGACGCTGATGGCACCATTGAAATTGTCGACAGAATCAAGGATGCCATTAAATCCGGTGGTGAGTGGATTAGTACGCCAATCCTGGAAGGAGCGGCAATGACCCACCCGGCGATTAGTCAGGCTGCGGCCATACCTATGCCCCATCCAAAATGGCAAGAGAGACCCATGCTGATATGTACCCTGAAAGAAGGTGAATCTTGCTCCAAGCAGGAGTTGCTGAAACATATGGGCACCCAGGTTGCCAAATGGTGGCTTCCCGACGAGATAATTTTTGCCGATGAAATCCCCCTAACAGGTGTTGGCAAAATCAATAAAAATGCCCTGCGAGAGCACTATCTGGGCAAGGATAGTCATGTTATACCGAAATCAGGAGACCACTAAGTCCGTGCAGAAATCACAAACAGAGCTAAGGGTAAAAGGGATTAAATCTGTATGAAACCGTTGAGCCACGCAGAAAGAACAGAAATCTCAGAATTAAGAATGCTGAGAGAAGCGACAAAACTGATCCTTGACGTAGGCACATCCAAGACAACGCTCAAGGACGTCAGCATTGGTGCAGGCTACAGTCATGGCTTGGCCAGCCAGCGCTATGGTTCCAAGGAAGGTTTATTTCTCGCCCTTGAAGAGTTTCATCGCAAATTATGGAAAGAGGAGCTTGATAAATATGCGGCTGGCCAAACGGGGTTGCAAGGGCTGTTGGCGCGTATTCACGCCATGGAAAAAACCCTTGAGAAAGAGCCCGACAACGTCAGAGCCATGTATTTATTGTGGTTTGATTCTATAGGCGAGTATTCGGAGCTAAATAAGAAATTAAAGAGATTCAATGCCGGAGCCAAAGCCGCTGTCGCTCTTTATGTAAAAGAAGGGAAAAAAAAGGGAGAAATTGCCAGCAGTATCAAGGAAAGGGATTACGCCTTTAAGCATGTGTCGGAAATGTTTGGCATGCTTTATTTGTGGGCTGCATCGCCCGATAGTGTTGATATTTGCAATGCATTTAAAAAGTTCAGGCAACGCACAGAATCAGAGTTGAGGATAAAGTGAAAATTCTGACCCCATCGATTTTAATATAACGTAGGGGTCGTTCGTCTCTACAATGCACCTCTAAAAATAGTGATTTTTGTGCTCTGTCAAGGGCAAACAACTGCTGCATTGCTTGCATACCTGCCATCCTGGCAGTAAATGACTACGCGCAGTGAGTGGAGCATATCTGAAAAAGCGAGTGAATAATGAAAGCGTTGATGTGTCGAGGTAAGGGTAGTATTCATTTTGAAAATATACCGGATGTAAAACTGACGGATAAGCGGTCGGTGATTGTGAAGACCTCCATGTGCAGTATCTGCGGCTCGGATTTACACCCCTATCATCATGACGCTCCGGTAAAGAATTGCTGTATAGGCCATGAAGCTGTGGGTGAGGTCATCGAAATTGGCGTCGGATATAGTAAACGCTTATGACAAACTCTAAAGTTTCTTCCAACCATTATCTGATTGTGGCCACAGGTATTGCCTTATGTGTTGGACCGTCAGCGTTGACAATGAATTGTGCCGGTATTTTTTTTACACCTGTCAGTGAAGCCTTGGGCGTAGGCAAGGGAGTCTTCGCCTTCTACATGACCGTTCTTTGTCTTGCAATGTTTTTTACACTGCCGGTGGCTGGCAAACTGATGGCGACACAGGATGTTAGAGTGGTCTTGTCTGCCGCAGTAATTACCGTGGGCGCGAGCCTGTTTGCGATGGGTTTTTTTGATGCTGTCTGGCAGTTTTATATAGCCGGTGCTTTTATTGGTATCGGGCAATCGTTCCTGCTCTATTTGGCGGTGCCGACATTGATTAATCGTTGGTTCAGGCAAAAAGCCGGCTTTTTTCTCGGTCTTTGCATGGCCTTTACCGGCGTTGGCGGTGTTCTCTTTAACCCTCTGGGGGATTATCTGATTCAACATCATGGCTGGCAGACGGGCTACCGGGTTTTTGGTGGTCTGGCGCTCCTGATAGCCCTGCCGTTTACTCTGCTGGCCATAAGAAGCTATCCCGCAGACAAAAATTTGCGCCCCTATGGTGATATTGATCAGGGCGATGGCGCGCCAACAATGTTATCCGGTGTGTTGGCGACTGATGCGCTCAAGTCCCGCGCCTTTTATGCCCTGGTTATTTTTGCCGGGTTGACGGGTTTTGTCTCTGTTGTCTATCAGTTTTTACCCTCCTATGCCTCATCTCTGCCACTCAATAATACGATTCCTGCTTTGGCAGGCACATTGGCCGCTGCGGCAATGGCGGGACAGGCTGTAGGCAAGCTGGGGCTGGGTGTAATCTCGGATAAAAGTATTTCGGCGGGAATGTGGACGGCGATCCTGTGCGGCATCATGGGCTTGCTCGTGCTTTGGTTATTGCCAAGCTTCCTGTCGGCGCTATTAATTGCCGGTTTCCTCTTTGGGCCTTTTTACGCCTGTGCCCTGGTTCAGGTTCCGCTGATGACAAAAGCTGTTTTCGGCATACGTGACTACAGTCAAATTTACTCACGCATCTCCATGTTCTCAGCGATCATGGCGGCTCTGGGCGCAACTGCCTGGGGTTATCTGATAGACTGGTTTGGTTTCGCCATTCTGTTTATTGCTAGCTTGGCAATTCTCGTGATTATTGCACTGTTTGGTAATTATGCGCTTAAATCCCGGACTAAACTCAAGTGGAATACGATAAAGCTGCCTGAGTAACTGATGGTTAATTTTTATTGTAAACAGATTATTGTCTACAGTGTTCTAGTGCGGCTCCGTTTTTTTGGTTAATAGGTTGTTAATATGGACGCAAGTGTTCCCTCAGGATTTTTCCCCCTCGACATGGCGCCAGGCTTCGATATGCAGTTTGGCCAAATGTATGGCAAAGAGGTGGATGGCAATCTGATACTGGGTTTTAGGGTGCAGGAGCACCATTTAAATGTTGCCAATACCCTCCACGGTGGCGCCATCGCCACCTTTGCCGACTGGCAAATTTTGCCTGCGCAAAAACTGGTTGGCCTGGATATTCATGCCCCCACGATCAATCTGTCCCTCGATTATTTAAGCATGGCGGTTTTGGGGGACTGGATTGAGTGCACTGTTCGCCTGCAAAAACAGACTCGCACCATGATTTTCACCCATGCGGAAATTACCTCAGGTGAAAATCTTATCGCCAGGGCTAATGCAATTTATTACCTAAAACGTTGATGGTTGCTATGCTTTGCGCAGATTCAGCCTACGTTTGCGGATTGAGTTTATGCAGCTCCTGTGGCGCCATTCCATTGGCATGACGCCATTATCCTTGCTCCAAACTAATAAGTTATTGACGCTGGCGCGGCTCATTGTGTTTAATGGCTTTGGCGCCAAGGCTCAATAACCTCGCAAATAATAATGTTAGTGGTCGACCCTCTTATGGTTAATACTTCGTGTAATGGAATTCAAAAATGATAGGTTTTTTCAAATGACAGGTCCTCTCAAAGGCATTCGTGTAGTGGAATTGGGAGCCCTGGGGCCCGCACCTTTTGCGGCCTCGGTTCTGGGGGATTTTGGCGCTGATGTTGTCCGCATTGATCGCCCGGAAGCGGTCGATCTCGGCATTAAAGTGCCCTCCAAATACGACGTTTACAATCGCAACAAGCGCTCCGTGGCTCTGGATTTAAAACGGCCAGAAGCAGTGGATTTAGCCCTGCAAATGGTCGCCAAGGCCGATATTCTTATTGAAGGTTTTCGCCCCGGTGTTGCCGAACGACTCGGCCTTGGCCCGGAAGTCTGCGCCCAGCACAATCCGCGCCTGGTCTACGCCCGCATGACAGGCTGGGGGCAGGACGGTCCTCTGGCGCAGGTGGCGGGACACGATATCAATTATTTGGCGCTGACCGGCGCCCTTCATTGCACGGGTGAAAAAAACCGTCCCCCGGTGCCCGCGCTCAACTTGGTGGCGGATCTTGGCGGCGGCGCCATGTATCTTGTTGCCGGGGTTCTCGCTGCCGTTATAGAAGCCCGCAGCTCTGGCAAGGGGCAGACGATTGATGTCGCCATGATTGAAGGTGTCGCCAATCTGATGACGGCATTCTATGCCTTTCGCCAACAGGATATGTGGTCTCTGGAACGCGAGGATAATTTTGTCGATGGCGGAGCCCCTTTTTATCGCACCTATGAAACCAGCGACGGTAAATATGTTGCGGTTGGCGCCATCGAGGCGCGATTTTATAGAGAGTTATTGGTAGGCCTGGGGTTGGCCGAGGAGTCCTTGCCCCACCAAAACGACCGTTCGGGCTGGCCGCAGCTTAGGGAGCGTTTTGCCGCAATTTTCAAGACCAAAACCCGCGACCACTGGGTGAAAATTATGGCGTCCAAGGATGCCTGTTTTTCCCCGGTTCTGGATATGGATGAGGCGATGAATAACTCCCATATGAAGCATCGCGGCGTTTTCAGTGACCTCCAGGGTGTTACTCATCCTGCGCCAGCGCCGAAATTTTCGCGGACACCGGCGGCGCTCGCCAATGAACCGCCAAAACCAGGTCAACACAGTATTGAGGCCTTGGTGGATTGGGGTTTTGATCCAGAAGATATAGCGGCAAGGCAAGAGGCGGGAACCTTGTTTCAATATCAGGACGCATAACGAACAGGAGTCAATAACACATCAGGCTCGGCAGAAGGCGCCTGAGAAGTGAATGGAAACAACGGGAAGAAGACAAAAACCCAACTAACCTGGGGTGAGGCTGAGTTCTTTCTTAGAAATATTTTCAGGGCTGTCCCTCAGACTGCTGTCCACGGATGTCTTGGTGTTCAGCTGGTCTCCATTAAGAATTCCTGCCCCCGATCAGGTCGAGGGTGAGGTTCCTGCGCAGGAATGACGGTGTTAAATATTTCGAATACTGGTGCATTTGAGGGGAAATGACATTATCAGAGTCCCTCCTAAACTAGGGAATAATATTAGGGAAGCTGATTAGTTCTGTTTTCGTCACTCCCGCGCAGGCGGGAGTCCAGAAAAATCAACGAATTATAGATTCCCGCCTGAGCGGGAATGACATTAATCAGAGTCCCCTCATAAATTAGGGAATAAAATTAGGCGATAACCCGCCCCGCAAATAAAGGAAGTCTTGATGAGAGCCACGCAACTTTTGGAGCGCGCTGTCGCTATTCAACCCCAGGGTCCCGCCACTATTTACGGCGATAGAATGAAAACCTGGAAAGAAATAGGAGAGCGGGTTCCCCGCCTTGCCCGTGGATTAATAACTTTGGGCGTTACCCCTAACGACCGGGTTGCTGCGTTGGCGATGAATTCTGATCGCTACGCCGAGCTTTTTTTTGCGGTTCCCTGGGCGGGAGCCGTATTTGCCCCCTTGAATATGCGCTGGTCTGTGGAAGAAAACCACTACGCGCTTACGGATTCCCAGGCTTCCGTGTTGCTGGTGGATGAGCATTTTGTCGATCAAGCCTACGAGCTGAAAGCTCGGCTTCCCGGCATTCGCCACTTGATTTATATGGGCGAAGGGCAGACGCCCGCTGGCATGCTCTGCTACGAAACACTGATAGTTGACCATGAGGCAATGGCTGATGCCCTGCGTTGCGATGATGATCTGTATATTATTTTTTATACCGCAGGCACCACGTCGCACCCCAAAGGGGTTGCCATGTCCCACAAAGCCATCGTCTTTGGCGCGGTAATTTATTTATCGATGATTCCCAGTGTTGAAGATCTGCGCCATCTTTATGTGCCAGGATTTTTCCACTTCGCTGCGGGCAGCCCCCTGTGGTACATCACTCTCGCCGGTGGCACCCATGTGATTCTGCCGAAATTTGATCCGGTGACGGCGATGGCCACCATCGAAAAACACGGGGTTACCAATACGGTGTTGGTGCCCACCATGGTCAATATGCTGATGAATCATCCCGATTTTGAAAAATATGATCTCAGCAGCCTGAAGATGTGCATTTACGGTGGTTCGCCGATGCCGGAAGCGCTGATTCAAAAAACCATGGCGAAACTGCCGAGTTGGAATTTTTATCAAATCTACGGCATGACGGAAACCGGCGGTTTTGCCACTATGCTGCGCTGGCGGGATCATCTTCACCAGGGCGATAAAGCCCGACGCCTGCGCTCTGCAGGTCAACCGGCTCCCGGCGTTGAAATTCGTGTGGTGTTGCCCGATGGCAGCAAAGCAGCAACGGGGGAGCTGGGGGAAGTTATTGTGCGCAGCGATATTCTGATGACGGAATATCTCAACAATCCCCAGGGAACTGCTGAGGTGCTCAGAGAAGGCTGGATGCACTCCGGTGACGCCGGTTATTTTGATGACGACGGTTTTCTTTACATCGCAGACCGGGTCAAGGATATGATCGTCACCGGCGGCGAGAATGTCTACTCCGTTGAAGTGGAGCGGGCGCTATTTACCCACCCCGCAGTGCTCGAAGCGGCGGTGGTGGGTATTCCCAGCGAGGATTGGGGAGAAGCCGTGCATGCGGTTGTGGTTTTGCGGCCTGGCGCCAGCGCGTCTGAGGTCGATATTATTGGCCACTGCCGCGCCCTGATTGGTGGTTATAAGGTGCCGAAAAGTGTCGAGTTCAGAAGCGAGCCTTTGCCGACAACGGCCATTGGCAAAGTGCGCAAAAATGTCCTCCGCGACCATTACTGGAAAGATCAGCAAACAAAAATCTAGCTAGTTGGGTTGAATATGCTCAGTAGAAATTGGCAATCAGTATTGGGTTAAGCAAAGTAGATTGCGTTGTGGCTTGGCAAAATCAAGGTTAAAAATTAAGAGTCGTTAATTATGGCGTCATTTTTTGATTTTAAAAAATATGTGTCTGCCAGGGTTGTTTTGTGCAGTTTTCTGTTGAGCAGTGGAACGGTATTTGCCCAGGCAGAAATTACGGGTAGAAACGCTGCTATGGGGCTGGATCGCTCAAGGATAAGCCAGGCGGATCAGGAGCTTGGCAATTGGCTCAGCCACGGCAGAACCTATGATGAGCAGCGCTACAGTCCGCTCAAGGCAATCAATGCGAACAATGTGGATCAATTGGGGCTGTCCTGGTCTTACGAATTTCCCACGGCAAGGGGAAAGGAAGCTACGCCACTGGTGGTTGACGGCACCCTCTACGTCACCGGTAGCTGGAGTGTGGTTTTTGCCTTTAACGCTCAAAGTGGCGAGCTGCTGTGGACTTTTGATCCCGCCGTTCCCCGGGAGCTTGCCGGCAATTTCTGCTGCGACGTGGTTAATCGCGGCGTCGCTTTCTGGGAGGGGAAAATCTATGTGGGCACCCTGGATGGGCGTTTGATCGCCCTCGACGCTACCAGTGGCAAACAACTCTGGTCGACACAGACAACGCCCAAGGATAAACCCTATTCCATTTCCGGTGCGCCTCGTGTGGTCAAAGGCAAGGTCATTATCGGCAATGGTGGCGCGGAGATGGGTGTAAGGGGCTTTGTTTCCGCCTATGACGCCAACAGTGGCGATCTGGTGTGGCGCTTTTATACCATTCCCGGAAATCCCGCCGAGGGTTTTGAAGCGCCAGAGCTTGAAATGGCGGCTAAAACCTGGGCTGGCGAGTGGTGGAAGTTTGGCGGTGGCGGCACAGCCTGGGACTCCTTTGCCTATGATCCCAACAATGATCTCTTTTATATAGGGGTCGGCAACGGCTCCCCCTGGAGTCATCGCCAGAGAAGCGAAGGCAAGGGCGATAATCTGTTCCTGTCATCCATCGTTGCGGTGAGGCCGGATACGGGCGAATACGTCTGGCACTACCAGACCACGCCTAAAGACAGCTGGGACTATACGGCCACCCAGCATATGATTCTTGCCGATATGGAAATCGACGGCAAAAACCGCCAGGTCATCATGCAGGCGCCTAAAAATGGCTTCTTTTATGTGCTCGACCGGCTTAGCGGTGAGCTGATTTCTGCGGAAAAATACACCACTGTGACCTGGGCCAGCCATGTGGATTTGAAAACCGGGCGCCCGGTGGAAAATCCCGATATGCATTACGGCGCTGAAGAGGCGAGGGTAATTTTCCCAGGTCCTCTGGGTGGCCACAGCTGGCAGCCCATGAGCTACAGTCGGCACAGCGGTCTGGTTTATATTCCCGCCCACAATATTCCCGGCGTCTATCGTCTCGATAAAGCCTTTGGTGAGCGCAAAAGCTACTGGCAGAACGGTTCGGATTGGCTGGATGTGTCTTTGCCAGAAGATGCCAAAGCCATTGCCGATGCCAAGGAAACCATTTTTGGTCAGTTGATTGCCTGGGATCCGGTGGCACAAAAACCGCGCTGGACTGTGAATTTTCCCAATGTCTGGAATGGCGGCGTTTTGAGCACCGCAGGCGGTCTGGTGTTCCAGGGCAATGCGGAAGGAACCTTTGTCGCTTACAGGGATAACGACGGCAGTAAACTCTGGGAATTCAATTCGCAGGCGGGAATTATTGCCGCGCCCATTACCTATACGGTTGCCGGTGAACAATATGTGGCGGTCATGTCGGGCTGGGGCGGTGGCTATGGCTCCGCTGCCGGTATTCTGGCCACCAGAAGTGAGGGCTGGGGTAAAAAATCCCGGTTGATGGTGTTTAAACTCGGCGGCAAGGCTGAACTGCCTGTGGAAGTTCAGCAGCAAAAAACCGTAGACAGTGCCGTACTCTCTTGTCCGGTGGATACGGACAAAGCTGCAGAGGGCAAATCCCTGTATATGAACAATTGCCATTTTTGTCACGGTGACGGCGTGGTGTCGTCCAGCGCAATTCCGGATTTACGCTA